>NZ_JBVJUY010000009.1:0-149167 GCF_055604165.1 Streptomyces sp. NPDC037242 | reverse complement strand
CTCCGCCCCCCCCCTCCCCCCCCCCCGCCCCCCCCCCCCCCCCCCCCCCCCCCCCCCCCCCCCCCCCCCCCCCCCCCCCCCCCCGCTGGGCGGGAGGGAGGGTGCGGCCCCGCTCCCGGGGCCGCCGAAGGCGGCATCGGCCAAAGATCAGCCCCGCCGGCGTTTGAGGCGCGGGGGTCCGGGGGCCGGCCCCCGGCAGCGGTGCCGCACCCGGACCCGGCGGGACCGGGCGGGGGTCAGTCGACGGCCGCCGTGAGGCGGACCGCGGGGATCCGCAGCGCCAGCCAGGCCGGGACCAGTACGGCCGCCAGCGCGACCACCGTGCAGGCCCCGGCGGTGGCCAGGAACGGCACCAGCGGCACCGCCACCTGGGCTCCCGCGACCAGTTGCTGGAGGGCGGCCCACAGCCCCGTGAGGCTGACCGCGACCACCCCCGCCGCCAGGAGCCCGCCGACGGCCACGACCAGCAGGGACTCGCCCGCCACCATCGCCAGGAGCTGGCGCGGGGTGGAGCCGGTGAGCCGGAGCAGGGCGAACTCCCGGCTGCGCCTGCGGGTGGACATCACCAGGGTGTTGGCCACGGCCACGCCGGTGTAGAGGACCGCGATGCCGCCGATGACGTACAGCGCCATCCTGGCGTCGTCCTCGCGCTTGGTGTCGCCGGCCGCAGTCCACGCGGCGATCGGCACGGCCCGCGCGGCCTGCCCCTTGAGCAGTGCGTCGAGCTGGGTGCGGACGGCCTCCGGGTCGGCGCCCTCCTTGAGCTTCACGTAGACCGCGCTGGGCAGTTCGCTGCCGGCGTGGCCCGGGGTGAGCACCGCGCCGTTGCCGCTCGTACTGGTCTTGAAGACGGCGGCGACGGTCAGCTCGTGCTTGGTTCCGTCACCCATCCACACGTCGACCTTGTCGCCGACCTCGCGGTTCCAGGACTGGTCGACTGCGATGGAGCCGTCGTCGAGCTTGCGGGCGTCGCCCTCGACCACGGGCAGGCCGAGCACGTTCCCGATGGCCGACGGGTCGACGGTCTCGGCGGAGTACGGGATCAGCGCGCCGCCGCCGGAGGGGTCGGAGAAGGCGTCCGGTCCGGGAACGGTGAAGACGGTGGTCGGGGTGGTGGCGGCGACCGAGATCCCCGGCAGCGCGGACACCTTGTCGACGACCTCCCGGGTCAGCCCGGGGGCGTGCGCCGGGGCGACCACGAAGTCGGCACTGGCCACCCGGCTCTCGGCCTCCTTGGCGCGGGCGCCCTCCAGCGAGCCGGAGGTGCTCCACAGCGAGCACACCAGGCCGACGGTGATCAGCACCGGCGCGGCGGTGGAGGCGGTCCTGCGCACGGAGGTGACGGTGTTGGCCCGCACCAGCATGGCCCCGGCCCCGCGGGTCCAGGCGACCGGCGCCGTGGCGAGCTTCGCGAGCAGCGGGATCACGACGGGCGAGAGCAGGGCGAAGGCGAGGATCAGCGCGGGGCCGACGGAGGTGGCCAGGCTCGCCCAGTACAGCGGCGGCAGCAGCGGGGCGACGGCGATCAGGGCGATGCCCGCGGTGAGGGCGGCCAGCCCGCCCAGCCAGCGCGGCCAGGTCATGGTCTTGGTCTCGACGGCGGCTTCGCGCAGCGCCTCGATCGGCCGGACCCGGCCGGCCCGCAGGGCGGCGGCCCCGGCGCCGACCACCGCGAGGAGGACCCCGAGGAGGAAGACGACGGCCAGTACGACGACGGAGACCGCGTCCACCGGGACGGTGAACCAGCTGGGCGCGACCCCCTCGGAGGCGAGCTTCTCGGCGAGCGCGGGCGCCGCGGCCAGGCCGAGCAGCACACCGGCCCCGGAGGCGATGGCGCCGACGCCGACGGCCTCGGTGAGCACGAGGCGGCGCACCTGCTGCGGGGTCGCGCCGGACACCCGGAAGAGGGCGAGTTCACGGCGGCGCTGGGCGACGGAGAAGGCGAAGGTGGAACCGACGACGAAGACGGAGACGAAGCCGCCGACGCCGGCCGCCATGCCGAGCATGGTGGAGACGCCGATCAGCGCGGACTCGTCCGCGCGGTACTGCGGGTCGGCCTGGCCGCGGTCGGTGCCGGTCAGCACCTCGCCGCGGGAGCCCACGGCCGCCCGTACCGCTTCGGCCCCGCCGTCCAGCACCAGTGCGTCGACCCGCGGCGAGAGCCGCGCGGCCTCGGCGTCGGTGAAGAACACCGCCTGCTCGAAGGGGAGTTCCGCGACCGTCCCGGCCACCGTGTACGGCTTCTGGCCCTGGGCCGTCTGTACGAGGACCCGCGCGCCCGGGGCCGCACCGGACCCGGCGCCGACCACGACCTGGTCGTCGCCGGCCGGGGCCTGCCCGGCCGACAGACGGTAGCCGCCGAAGCCGGCCGAGCTCCACGGGTGGCCGACCTGGGTGGACGGGCCGCCCGCGAGCTGGGCGTAGAAGCTGCGGTCCACGGTCGCCCTGCCGGTGGCGGACACGTCCGCCACCACCTCGGCGGGCAGCCCCCGGGGCTCCTCCAGCGGCAGGCTCTGCGTGCCGCCCCAGTCGGCGGGGACGGTGAGGTCGGGCGCGGCCCGGACGACGACCTGGGCCTGGGCGAACCGGCCCGGTCCCCGGTCGGGGCTGTTGGTGGTGGCGGCGAGCACGAGACCCATGGCGGACATCAGCCCCACACCCAGGGCGAGCGCCAGGAAGGTCCCGCCGAATGCGGCCCACCTGCTGCGCAGGGTGAGCCAGGCGATGTTCAGCATGTGCAGTACTCCAGTGGGGGTTTGGGACGGCAGCCGGGCCGGCCGGTGTCACCGGCCGGCCCGGTCATACCGACGTTGTCACAGGAACCGCCGGAGCGGTGGGGGTCGCCGGAAGGAAGTCGTCGATCCGTACGCCGATCCGCCACCGCTCGGCCTGGTCCGCGACCCAGCGCGCGAGCGCGAGGTCGAGGACGGGCAGGTCGGACGGCGAGTACACGGTGACCCGCCCGGGGTCGGGACGGACGGCGCCCGGGTCGCGCAGCAGTGCGCCGATCGGGGCCGTCACGAACTCCCGTCCACCGGTGGCCAGTTCGGCCAGGTGCAGGGAGGTGCGCTCGCGGCAGGCGTGGTCCGCGTCGTCGACGATGTTGCGGGCGCCGAGGACCGCTTCGACGGTGAGGTCGCGCGCGGAGAGGTGCAGGACCGTGGCGCCGGGGCGGGCCGCCGCCAGACCGAGGTGGGGGGTGTCGGCGGCGGTGGCCAGGGAGACCAATCCGTGGGCTGCCAGGGCCTCTTCGGGCGTGTCGGCGTACTGGACGCCGGCGCCCGGGACGATCTTTCGGGCCTCGCGGGCGAAGGCGATCGTCCGCTCCTCGTCGGGGTCGAAAAGGGTGAGCTCGATCAGCGAGTGGAAGCGCGCCTTGACGAAACGCAGCACTTCCAGGTTGACCGGGCCGAGTCCGACGAGGGCGAGGCCGCGCGGTTCGGGTTCGGTGCAGAGCAGCCCGGCGGCCAGGCCCGCCGAGGCGCCGGCGCGCTTGGCCAGGATGATCGAGGCCTCGACGAACGCCTCGGGGCCGCCGCCGGCCGGGGAGTCGAGCACGATGCCGGCGCCGGCGCGGGCGGTGCCCCTGGAGACGCTGCCGGAGCAGTGCGCGATGCCCGCGTCGTGGAGCCTGTGGGCGTCCGCGAGGACCTGGAGCACCTCCGGCTCCTTGCGCTTGAGGATGTCGCGTACTTCGCGGTGTCCGACGATCAGCACAGCACCGTCTCCCTCAGCAGCTCGCCGGCCGCGAAGCCGCGGGCCGGGTCCTTCCAGAGGTGGGCGACCTCGCCGAAGTGCCTGCGCACCCAGTTGTCGTTGTAGATGGTGTCGAGGTAGCGGTCGCCGCCGTCCGGGAGGACGAGGACGACGTTCGAGCCGGGTTCGATGGCCGGGGCGAGCCGCTCCAGCGCGGAGACGACTCCGCCGGAGGAGCCGCCGGCCAGGATCGCCTCGCGCCGCACCAGCCGGCGGCAGCCGACGACGCAGTCCAGGTCGGTGACGTGCAGGACCCGGTCGGCGTCGCCGCGGCGCAGCAGCGGCGGCCGTACGGAGGCGCCGTGGCCGGGGATGAGCCGGGGGCAGGCCACGGGCGAGTCGAAGAGCACGCTGCCGAGGGCGTCGACGGCGTTGACGGTGGTGTTCATGCCGGTGCGCCGGATGTACTCGGCGCAGCCGCCCAGGGTGCCGCTGGTGCCGGCGGCGACGATGAGCTGGTCGACCTTGCCGTCGAGGGCTTCGGCGATCTCGGCCATCGTGGTCTCGTGGGCGAGCCGGTTGCGCGGGTTGGCGTACTGGTCGGGCCAGTACGCGTACGGGGTGGAGGCGAGCAGGTCGGCGACGCGGCGCAGCCGCATGGGCAGCAGTTCGCCGGTCACCGGGTCGGGTTCGGTGATGATCTCGACCTCGGCGCCGTAGGCGTCCAGGATCGCGATGTTCTGCTCGGTGGTGCGGGCGTCGACCACGCAGATCAGGCGCAGGTCGAAGTACGCGCACAGTTGGGCGAGTCCGATGGCGAGGTTGCCCGAACTGGACTCGATCACGGTGGACTTGCCGGGGATGAGCTCCCCGGACCGGATGCGGCCCAGGACCATGCTCAGCGCGGAGCGGTCCTTGACGCTGCCGCCGGGGTTGAAGCGTTCGATCTTGGCGAAGACGCGCGAGGTGAACCCCGGTACGACTCGCTCCAGTTCGACGAGCGGGGTTCCTCCCACCGTCGACAGGATTCCCTTGAGCCCCGGAGCAGCCAGGTGCCCGGCGGCGGCCTTCCTTTCGTACGCCATGTGATGCAGCCATCCTCTGCTGGGGTCGCGGGACGTGCGGGACGCGCCCCGGCCCCCGCCGCCGAGCGGCGGCAGGGGCACGGGTCGTGGGGTGGCACGGTCAGGCGTTGTTGCCGTTGTCGTTGTTGTTGTTGCTGTTCACGTTGTTGTTGTTCAGGTTGTTGTTGTTGAGGTTGTTGTTCGAGTTGTTGTTGTTCAGGTTGTTGTTGAGGTTGTTGTTGCTCATATGAGTTCCTCTCGTCGGGCGGACGGTGCTGCCCTGTAGCAGCGGATTCAGATTGGCCGGGGCGGCTATACGTGAGCCATACGGCGCGAGCGCGGGCCATTGACATCCCCTATAGGGGCGTCATAGCGGGGGTCCCGAGTCTTTTCGGCATCCACTCGATCACCCTGCTCCGGAAGAGAGACCGCTCATGACTGTGACCGGCACCGACGCACGCATCCAGAAAGTCGTCATCCTCGGTGGCGGCACCGCCGGCTGGATGACCGCCGCCTACCTCGGCAAGGCCCTGCAGGGCACTGTGGACATCACGGTGCTGGAGGCCCCCGCGATCCCACGGATCGGTGTCGGCGAGGCGACGGTCCCCAACCTGCACCGCGCGTTCTTCGACTTCCTCGGCATCAACGAGGACGAGTGGATGCGGGAGTGCAACGCCAGCTTCAAGATGGCGGTGCGCTTCGTGAACTGGCGCACCGGCGGGGAGGGCGAGGCCGGCGCCCGCGAGCTGGAGGCGGGCGGTCCGGACCACTTCTACCACCCCTTCGGCCTGCTCCCGGACTACGACCAGACCCCGCTCTCTCACTACTGGTTCAAGCGCAAGCACGAGGGCCTGACCACCGAGCCGTTCGACTACGCCTGCTTCCGCGAGCCCCCCGTCATGGACGCCCTGAAGTCCCCGCGCTGGATGGACGGCCGCCCGGCCACCCGCTACGCCTGGCACTTCGACGCGGCCCTCGTCGCGGACTTCCTGAGAAGATTCGCCACCGAGAAGCTGGGGGTCAATCACGTCCAGGACGAGATGACCGAGGTCCAGAAGGACGAGCGCGGATTCGTCACGGCCCTGCGGACCAAGGGCGGCCTCACCCTCGACGCCGACCTGTTCGTCGACTGCTCCGGCTTCCGCGGCCTGCTGATCAACAAGGCCATGGGCGAACCGTTCATCGACATGAGCGACCACCTCCTGTGCGACAGCGCGGTGGCCACCGCCGTCCCGCACGACGACGCCGCCAACGGCATCGAGCCGTACACCTCGGCCATCGCCATGAAGTCGGGCTGGACCTGGAAGATCCCGATGCTCGGCCGCTTCGGCACCGGCTACGTCTACTCCAGCAAGTTCGCCACGCAGGACGAGGCCACCGAGGAGTTCTGCAAGCTCTGGAACCTCGACCCGGAGACGACGAAGTTCAACCACGTCCGCTTCCGCGTCGGCCGCAACGAGCGCGCCTGGGTCAAGAACGTCGTCAGCATCGGCCTGTCCTCCGCCTTCCTGGAGCCGCTGGAGTCGACCGGCATCTACTTCATCACCGCCGCGATCTACCAGCTCGCCAAGCACTTCCCTGACCGCAACTTCACCCCGGCCCTCGTCGACGCGTTCAACCACGAGATCGAGGTGATGTTCGACGACACCCGCGACTTCATCCAGGCGCACTTCTACTACGCCCCGCGCAACGACACCCCGTTCTGGCAGGCCAACAAGGAGCTCACGCTCCCGAAGAACATCCAGGAGAAGATCGCCGCGTACAAGGCGGGCCTGCCGATCAACTCGCCGATCACCGACGAGTCCACGTACTACGGCAACTTCGAGGCCGAGTTCCGCAACTTCTGGACCAACGGCAGCTACTACTGCATCTTCGCCGGCCTCGGCCTGGAGCCGGACGCCCCGCTGCCCTCCCTCGCGCACAAGCCGGAGTCGGTCGCCGGAGCCGAGCCGCTGTTCCACACGGTCAAGCGCCAGCAGCAGAACCTGCTGGAGACCCTGCCCAGCACCTACGACTACCTGCGCCAGCTGCACGGCAAGCAGTAGTCGCTCCCCCGCACGGCCCGGCCGCCCGGATCTCCCCCCTCCGGCCGGCCGGGCCGTGCTGCTCCCGGGCGGCGCGTACGCCCGTACCGCCCGTACGCCCGTACCGCCCGCCCGGCTCGCGCAGCCGACCCGCACCTCCCACTCAGGAGCCCGACATGCCCGAAGCAGTGCCACACACGCCGGCCGCGGAGGCCGACATACGGCCGTTCATGGCCGGCTTCCCGACCGGCGTCACCGTACTGACCACCCTCGACGAGAACGCCGAACCCCGCGGGATGACCTGCAGCTCGCTCGCGAGCGTCGCCCTGTCCCCGGCCACCGTCATGGTCGGCGTCCGTACCGCCAGCCCGACCCTGGAGTCCATCCTGGCGGGCGGCCAGTTCGCCATCAACCTGCTCCACGAGCGGGCCCGCGCCACCTCCGACCTCTTCGCCTCGGCAGCCGCCGACCGCTTCGGCGTCACCGAGTGGCGCCTGCCCCTCGGCGCCGGCGGACCGCACCTGACGGCCGACGCCCACGCCACGGCCGACTGCCGGGTCATCCGTACGATGCCCTTCGGCGACCACACCGCCGTCTTCGCCCGCGTCGAGCGCGTCACCCTGCGCGATACGGACGACGCACCACTGCTCTACGGCCGCCGGCGGTACGCCGCGTGGTCCGCCGCCGTCCGGGAGGGAGCCACCAGCCATGGCCGCAGGACCTGACCCACTGCCCGCCGTACTGCTCGCCGTACCGGCCGTGATCCTGGCGTGCCGGGCGGGAGCGAGCCTGGTGCGCCGCTTCGGCCAGCCGGCGGTCATCGGCGAGATCGCCACCGGCATCCTGCTCGGGCCCTCGCTCCTCGGCTGGCTCTGGCCCGCCTCGCAGACCTGGCTGTTCCCGCCCCACGTCATCCCCTTCACCGGGATGCTCGGCAACATCGGGCTGCTCGCCTTCATGTTCCTGGTCGGCCTCGAACTCGACCTCAAGGCGCTGCGCGGCCACAGCCGCACCGCCTTCGGGGTGAGCGGTGCCAGCATCGCCCTGCCGCTGGCCCTGGGCGTCCCGCTGGCCCTCGGGCTGTACGCGGGCTACGCCCCCGAGGGCGTCGGCCGGCTGCCGTTCGTGCTGTTCGTCGCCGTCTCGGTCAGCGTCACCGCCTTCCCCGTGCTCGCCCGGATCCTCACCGACCGCGGGATGTACGCCACCCCGACCGGGGCGCTCGCGATGGCGTGCGCGGCCGTCGACGACGTGGCCGCCTGGTGCCTGCTCGCCGTGGTCGTCGCCGTCAGCACCAGCAGCTCGGCCATGGGCGCGGTGGCCACCGCGGCGCTCACCGTCGGCTTCGTGGTGCTGATGCTGAAGGTCGTACGTCCGCTGCTCGCCCGGATCACGGCCCGCGCGGACGGGGACGGCCCGGACTCCGACACCGCCCACCGCGACGGCGTGCTCCTCGCGGTGCTCTTCAGCGGCCTGTGCCTGGCCGCGCTGGCCACCGACCGGATCGGGATCCACGCGCTGTTCGGCGCGTTCCTCTTCGGGGTCGTCACCCCGCGGGGCAACGCCGCGGTCGCGCGCAGCGCCGGTCGGCTGCGCGCGGTCACCGTGCCGCTGCTGCTCCCGCTGTTCTTCGTGCACACCGGGCTGAAGACCGACCTGGCCCTGCTGGCCGCCGATCCGATGCAGTGGCTGTGGGCGGGCGCGGTGCTCGTCGTCGCGGTCTGCGGCAAGTGGGGCGGGGCCGCGCTCGCGGCGCGCGCCACCGGACGGCCGTGGTCGCAGGCCATGACGCTGGGCGCGCTGATGAACTGCCGGGGCCTGACGGAGCTGGTGGTGCTCAACATCGGCCTGGAGCTGGGCGTGATCGGTCCGGAGCTCTTCACCATGCTGGTGCTGATGGCGCTGGTGACCACGGCGGTCACGGCGCCGGCCGTGGACCGGCTGGAGCGCCGGCGCGCGAAGTCGCAGTCCCCGGAACTGGCCGTGGTCCCGGATCCGGGACCGGCGCCGGAGCCCGTGGCCGGGCCGGTCGGGCAGCAGGTGCCGCAGCTGACCCGGACCTGACACCGGGTTCCGCCGTCCGTGGTGCGCGCCCGCCGGTGGCCGCGCGGATCCGCCCGTACCGGCCGAACCGTCCCCTCCCGGACGGAAGGCACGGGCAGATCCGGCGCGGCCACCGGAAGCACGGCGGGGCGCGGGCTCGTGGCCCGCGCCCTCCCCCGAATACGCCGTGGAACCACTGTGCCTGTTCGGCATATGCTCCAGCCGTTCGGAGGGCATCGTCTTGGTGCCTTGCGGGAATACGAGGGGTTTACGAACAGCCACAGGCCGGGACGAATATGGACATGCCAGCGGATGCTTCCCTTCCTCCGGAGGGCGACCGGCTGAGCCCTGCGGCCCGCCACCTGTACGCCTTCGCGGTCGAGCAGCGCTCCTTCACCGCGGCGGAGGCCACCGCCGCCCTTGGTGCGCCGGCCGGCCCCGCGATCGCCGAGCTCTCCTCGGCCCACCTGCTCCAACGCGTCCCGGACGGCGTCGGCCCCGACGCCGCCGAGCGGTGGGGCGCGGTGTCCCCGCGCGCCGCCGCCGCCCGTTCGCTGGCCCCGCTGGCCCTGCGCGTACGCGACACCCACGACGAGATGGACCGCCTGCGCGGCCTGCTGGAGGCGCTGGTCCCGGCGTACGAGGCGGGCAGCGCGGGACGCGGCCTGGACCGGGCGGAGCACTTGGAGCTGATCACCGACCCCGCCGCCATCCAGCACCTGATCGGGCACATGCTCGCCTCGGCGGAGCACGAGGTACTGACCTCCCACCCGGGCGGCGGCCGCCCCACCCGGGTCCTGGAGCAGGCGATCGACCGGGACGAGGCGCTCCTGGGCCGGGGCGTGCGGATGCGCACGATCTACCAGCACACCGCCCGCTATTCGCGCCCGACCGCCGCGTACGTGGAGCGGGTCGCGGCCCGCGGCGGCCAGGTCCGCACCCTCTGCGACGGCCTGATGCGGATGATCCTCATCGACCAGCACACCGGGATCATGGCCGTCCGCGACGACACCGCCGCCGCGCTCGTGGTGCGCGAGCCGAACGTCGTCGACTTCATGGTGCAGGCCTTCGAGCGCTCCTGGGTCGAGGCCGAGCCCTTCGCCACGACGGTCGGCCCGGACCAGGCCCGGTCCATCTCCGACGAGTTGCGCCAGAACATCGTCCGGCTCCTCGCGGAGGGGCTGGAGGACAAGGTCATCGCCCGTCGCCTCGGCATGTCGGAGCGCACCTGCCAGCGCCACATCGCCGAGGTCATGCGCGCGGTGGGGGCCAAGTCCCGCTTCCAGGCGGGCTTCCTGCTGTCGGCCGCCGCGGGTGCGGGGACGGGTGCGGGCCCCGGTCCGTCCGCCCTCAGAGCTCCGGGATCAGCCGCCCCCGACGGGACAGCAGGAACCGCTTGAACTCCGCCACCGGCGGCGTGTCCGGATGCCCGTCGAGCCAGGCCACGCCGATCTCCCGGACCGCGCGCGGAGCCGTCACGGTCAGCTCGACCACGCCCGGCCTGGCCACCGCGGGCGGCGGCAGCAGGGCCACCCCCAGGCCCGCCGCGACGAGGCCGCGCAGGGTCTCGGCCTCCTCGCCCTCGAAGGCCACCCGGGGCGTGAACCCGGCCTCCGCGCACAGGTCGTCGGTGATCCGGCGCAGGCCGTAGCCGGGCTCCAGGGTCACGAAGGTCTCGTCCGCGGCCTCGGCCAGCCGGATCCGCTTGCGCCCGGCGAGCCGGTGGTCGTCGGGGACCACGAGCCGCAGCCGCTGCTCGTCGAGGCGGCGGGCCACCAGGTCGGGGGCGTCGGGCAGCGGCGAGGTCAGGCAGAGGTCGAGCTCGCCCGCGCGCAGCCGCTCCAGCATCGCCTCGCCGTAGTTCTGCACGAGGGAGAAGCGCACGCCCGGATGGTCGACGCGGAAGGCGCGGATCAGTCCGGGCACGGTCTCGGGTCCCAGGGTGTGCAGGAAGCCGAAGGCGACCTTCCCGAAGGCCGGGTCCGCGTCCTGCTGTACGGATCCGGCGGCGCGGGCGATCTCGGCGAGCGAGCGCTGCGCCGAGGCGAGGAAGGTCCGGCCCGCCGTGGTGAGGGCGACCGTACGGCCCTTGCGGGCGAACAGTGTGACGCCGAGGTCCTGTTCGAGCCGGACCATGGCCCGGGAGAGGGTGGACTGGGGGACGCCCAGTTCGTGCGCGGCGCGGGTGACGTGCTCGTGCCGGGCCACGGCGACGAAGTACGCGAGGCGGGGGGCCAGCACGCTTGTCACGGCCATGTCTTCTTCGTAACGGTTCATTGACGGGCGACCCTCTGAGCTGTGGTGATGCACCAGTGGATCGATTATCGCAATCTTGTGCATTGGACGCATGAAAAACCGCGGCCTACGGTTTTCCCATGCCTCCCGCTCATACCGGGGCACCCGTCACCACGGGTGCCTCCACCTCGCCGTCCCCCGCACCGGAGTTCGAAGCCCACTCCCCCGGCAGCCCCGACTACCGCCGCCTGAGCCTCGCGCTCTTCGCCGCCGGACTGGCCACCTTCGCCCTCCTCTACTCCACCCAGGCGCTGCTGCCCGCGATCTCCGAGGGCTTCGGGGTGACGGCGGGTCAGGCAAGCTGGACCGTGTCCGCGGCCACCGGAGCGCTCGCTCTGTTCGTCCTGCCGCTCAGCGCCCTGTCCGAGCGGTTCGGCCGGACCCGGATGATGACCTGGTCGATGGCGGTGGCCGTCGGCGTCGCGCTCCTCGTCCCCTTCGCGCCGAACCTGGAGTGGCTGGTCGCGCTGCGCGCCGTCCAGGGCGCGGCGATCGCGGGCATCCCCGCCTCCGCGATGGCGTACCTGGCCGAGGAGGTCAAGCCGAAGGCACTGGTCGCCGCGATCGGCCTGTTCGTGGCGGGCAACTCCATCGGCGGCATGAGCGGCCGCCTCGTCACCGGCTGGGCGGCCCAGGCGTGGGGCTGGCGGGCGGCCCTGTTCACGGTCGGCGCCCTGTCCCTGGCGTGCGCCGCCGCCTTCCTCGTCCTGCTGCCCCGGGCCCGGTTCTTCCGCCCGGCCTCGCTGAACCCGCGCGCGGTGGGCCGTACCGTCGCCGGTCACCTGCGCGACCCGCTGCTGCTGCGGCTGTACGGGATCGGCGCGCTGTTCATGACCGTGTTCGGCGCCGTGTACACCGTCATCGGCTACCGCCTCGTGGAGGAGCCGTTCTCCCTCGGGCAGGGCGTGATCGGCTCGATCTTCCTGATCTACCTGGTGGGTACGGTCTCCTCCGCGGCCGCCGGCCGGCTGGTGGGCCGGGTGGGCCGGCGCGGCGCGCTCTACCTGGCGGTCACCACCACCGCACTGGGCCTGCTGATGTCCCTCTCGCAGTCGCTGGCGGTGATCCTGCTTGGCCTGGTCCTGATCACGGCCGGGTTCTTCGCGGGCCACGCGGTGGCCGCGGCGGCGGTGAGCCGTACGGCGAGGACGGGCCGCGCCCAGGCCTCCGCGCTCTACCAGTCGGCGTACTACCTCGGCTCCAGCGCCGGCGGCACCCTGGGCGCGCTCGCCTACCACTCGGCGGGCTGGGCCGCGACGGCCGGCATCGCCCTGCTCGCGGTGCTCGGCGTCGTCTCGATCACCTTGTACGGGTCCCGCGCGGCCCGCGCGGAGCGCCGCCTCGGCCCGCTGGTGGCCGCACGCTGATACGGCCGCGCGCGCAGCGCCCGTACGGCATCGGTACGAGCGGAATTACGGAGCCCGGAGGCGCAAGCCGCCCCGGGCTCCGGCGCGTTGCCCCTCGCCGCCGGGAAGGGATGGAGGCGGGAGGGAGTCCGACGTGAAGAACATGCGGATGCGTACGGGGCGACGTGCGGCGGCTGTGGTCTGCGGGGCGGTGGCGCTCGCGGTCCCGCTGGTGGTCGGCGGGGGCGGGGCGGCGCGGGCCGCCGGCTCATGCAATGTGACGACGGGGCCGTACCAGCGGCAGGTGGAGCAGTTCCTGGGGCGGCCGGTCGACGGGCGGCAGTCCGCGGCGGACTGCCAGGCCATCAAGGCCTTCCAGGCGAAGCACGGGATCACCCCGACCGCGGGGTACGCCGGGCCGCTGACCTGGCAGACGATGAGCACCATGCTGGCGCAGCGGGCGGCGGGCACGACACCGAACAAGGACGGGAAGTGCCCGGTGAACCTGGGCCGGATCGCCTGCGTCGACCTGACCCGCCAGCTCAGCTGGGTGCAGGACGGCGCCACGCTGAAGTACGGCCCGGTGCCGGTCCGCACCGGGAAGGACGGCACCGAGACCCGGACCGGGCACAAGCGGATCTACTACCGCAACATCGACCACTGGTCGACGATCTACGACGTGGCCATGCCGTACGCGCAGTTCTTCGACAACGGGATCGCCTTCCACTCCGTCGGGAAGAGCATGTGGAACCCGCCGGGGTCCGGCGGCTGCGTGAACATGCGGCCCACGGACGCGAAGGCGTACTGGAACCTGCTGGCCAAGGGCGACGACGTGTACGTCTACGGCCGCAAGCCCGGTACCTAGCGAGGGCTTTCCGGCTGCGGCTGTCGGAGCCGTCCGGTAGTTTCCGAAGTATCGGGCACTACACGGGGGATCGACGGACATGACAGACACGGCGACCGGCAGCGACCTCGATGCGGCGATGGACCGCCACCGGGTCGAACTCACCGGCTACTGCTACCGGATGCTCGGGTCCTCCTTCGACGCCGAGGACGCGGTGCAGGACACCTACATCCGCGCCTGGCGCAGCTACGAGAAGTTCGAGGGCCGCTCCTCGCTGCGCTCGTGGCTGTACCGGATCGCCACCAACGTCTGTCTGGACCTGCTGAAGGCGGGGAACAAGCGGGCCCGCCCCATGGACCTCACCGCCCCGCAGCACCAGGCCTCCGCCGTGCTGAACGAGCGGCCCGAGGTGACCTGGCTGGAGCCGGTCCCGGACGGCCGGGTGCTGCCGCAGACCGCCGACCCGGCGGAGATGGCGCTGGCGAAGGAGTCCGTACGCCTCGCGTTCGTGGCCGCGCTCCAGCACCTGCCGGCGAAGCAGCGGGCCGTGCTGATCCTGCGCGAGGTGCTGGCCTGGAAGGCCGACGAGGTCGCCGCGCTGCTGGAGACCACCGTGGCCTCGGTGAACAGCGCGCTCCAGCGGGCCCGGGCGACGCTGTCCGCCACCCGCATCCGCGAGAGCGAGGCGGCGGATCCCCTGGACACCGACCAGGCGAAGCTGCTGGAGCAGTACCTCTCCGCCTTCGAGGCGTACGACATCACCCGGCTCACCGCCCTCCTGCACGAGGACGCGGTGCTGTCGATGCCGCCGTTCGACCTGTGGCTCCGGGGCCACGAGGACATCGCGGCGTGGCACCTCAACCAGGGCATCGGCTGCAAGGGATCGCGCCTGCTCCCGACGACGGCGAACGGCATGCCGGCCTTCGGCCAGTACCGGCCGCGGGAGGACGGGCAGCCGGGTCACGTGCCGTGGGCGCTCCAGGTCCTGGAGGTCTCAGACGGCCGGATCACCGGTCTCAACGCCTTCCTGGACACCGCCCGGTGGTTCCCCCTCTTCGGCCTCCCCGAGCAGATCGAGGAGTCCGACG
Organism: Streptomyces sp. NPDC037242; assembly: GCF_055604165.1. Taxonomy (NCBI): domain Bacteria; kingdom Bacillati; phylum Actinomycetota; class Actinomycetes; order Kitasatosporales; family Streptomycetaceae; genus Streptomyces; species Streptomyces sp. NPDC037242. Next base: position 134,767 of record NZ_JBVJUY010000009.1, on the reverse strand, counting down.
AGGTCCAGCAGGGCGCGTAGCCGGCCGTCGGCCGCGACGACCCGGAAGGGCCGCCCGGCGGCGGTGAGCCTCAGCCGGGCCAGCACCTCGACCGCCGCCAGGCCGGGCAGGGTGACCGCCGCCGCGTCGCACACCACGGCCGCCGCCCCGTCCTCGTACAGCTGCGTCAGCCGGGCGCAGAGCAGGGCCGCGTCCCGCCGGGTCGGGCCGGGGCCGGGCAGTACCAGTCGGGTCATCTCCACGCAGGGGTGACTGCCCGGGCCCGCGGAACTCATCGATGATCGAAGTCAGGAATCGTCAGGCGTGGGAAAGAGCGAGGTGTCGATGTCCACGTCGAAGGGCGCGGGCAGGTGGAAGTGCTCACCGAACTTTCCGACGTGCAGGACTCGGTACAAGTCACCCCGCGGCTCGCCGTGAAGCGTCAGTGTGGGTCCCAGGGGCGCAAAGGCGTCGATGAGCAGATAGAGCGGAACACCGGCCTGTGCGTATCCCACGAGCTTTTTGAGGCGGTCATGCTTGGCGTTGTAGGGGGACGTGATTTCGACGACGAGCTCTGCCGCGCCTGCCGGGATGAAGGGCGCCCCTTCCACGACGGCGTCAGGCGCAACCAGTAGATCGGGGATGTAGAGCCCTGACTTGGATGGGACAACGACCCCAAGAGTCTGGTGAAGACCCCAGTCCTCAGGAATCACTGCCTGCAAACAGCGCATCAGTTTCGCTGCAATCAGGCTGTGGTTGCCGGTCGGCGGTGGTGCCACGGTGACGATCCCTTCGATGATCTCCACCGTCAAGCCCTCCGACCAGTCCGTCTCCTCCCAGAAACGGACGACCGAGTCCCAGTCGTCACCGCTCGGAGGCTGGTGCTCGACTGCGAGTGCGCTCATGGTGTGCTCCTATCGCTTCGTCACCGATCCCAGCATGCCGAACGGGACCGGCGCAGGTCCACCGGTCCCGTTCACCCGAGTGGGAAGCCGCAGGTCAGGCGATGCGGTCCAGCACGATCGGCGTGGCGGAGAAGGCCGTGCCCGCCGGGGCGATGTCGAAGGTGCCCTCCAGGGAGGCGAGGGCGTACTCGAACTTCTCCGGGGTGTCCGTGTGCAGCGTCATCAGCGGCTGGCCCGCGGTCACCGTGTCGCCCGGCTTCGCGTGCAGCTCGATGCCCGCGCCCGCCTGCACCGGGTCCTCCTTGCGCGCGCGGCCGGCGCCCAGGCGCCACGCGCCGACGCCGACGCCGTACGCGTCGAGGCGCGTCAGCACGCCCGACTCCGGGGCGGTGACCACGTGCTGCTCGCGGGCAACGGGCAGCGCCGCGTCCGGGTCGCCGCCCTGAGCGGCGATCATCCGGCGCCAGTGGTCCATCGCGGAGCCGTCGGCCAGGGCCTTCGCCGGGTCGGCGTCCTTGATGCCCGCCGCCTCCAGCATCTCCTGGGCCAGCGCGATGGTCAGCTCGACCACGTCCGCCGGACCGCCGCCCGCCAGGACCTCCACTGACTCGCGGACCTCCAGCGCGTTTCCGGCCGTCAGGCCCAGCGGCGTGGACATGTCCGTCAGGAGCGCGACGGTCTTGACGCCCGAGTCGGTGCCGAGGCCCACCATGGTCCGCGCCAGTTCCCGCGCGTCCTCGATGTTCTTCATGAAGGCGCCGGTGCCGACCTTCACGTCCAGGACCAGCGAGCCCGTGCCCTCGGCGATCTTCTTGGACATGATCGAGGAGGCGATCAGCGGGATGGCCTCGACGGTGCCCGTCACGTCGCGCAGGGCGTAGAGCTTCTTGTCGGCCGGGGCCAGGCCGTCGCCCGCCGCGCAGATGACCGCGCCGGTGCTGTCCAGGACGTTCAGCATCTCCTCGTTGGAGAGCAGCGCGCGCCAGCCGGGGATGGACTCAAGCTTGTCCAGGGTGCCGCCGGTGTGGCCGAGCCCGCGGCCGGACAGCTGCGGCACGGCCGCACCGCAGGCGGCGACGAGCGGGGCCAGCGGCAGCGTGATCTTGTCGCCGACGCCGCCGGTGGAGTGCTTGTCGGCGGTCGGGCGCGACAGCGAGTCGAAGTTCATGCGCTCACCGCTGGCGATCATCGCGGCGGTCCAGCGGGCGATCTCCGTACGGTTCATGCCGTTGAGCAGGATGGCCATGGCCAGCGCCGACATCTGCTCGTCGGCGACGACGCCGCGGGTGTACGCGTCGATGACCCAGTCGATCTGCTCCGGGCTCAGCTCGCCGCGGTCCCGCTTCGTACGGATGACGGAGATGACGTCCATGATGTGCTTCCTTCTACGCGCATAGAGAGAGGGAGGGGTGTGGCAGGGGAGACAAGTACGACGGCCCTCCGCCCGGCAGGGCGAAGGGCCGTCGACGCGGTTATCTCAAGTGGTCGGGCCCGAAGGCCTGCGGCAGCATCTGCGCCAGCGTGAGGATCCCGTCGGGGGTCTCCACCAGCAGTTCAGGGCCGCCGAATTCGTACAGGAGCTGTCGGCAGCGCCCGCAGGGGACGAGGATCTCGCCCTTGCCGTCGACGCAGGTGAAGTGCGTCAGCCGGCCGCCGCCCGTGGCCTGGAGGGAGGAGACCAGGCCGCACTCGGCGCACAGGCCGAGCCCGTAGCTCGCGTTCTCCACGTTGCAGCCGACGACGACCCGGCCGTCGTCGACGAGAGCTGCGACACCGACCGGGAAGCCCGAGTACGGGGCGTACGCCCGGGACATCGCGTCCCGGGCCGCCTTGCGCAGGGACTCCCAGTCGGGGCTGAGCGCCGTCGTCACTTGCCCTGGCCCTTGCGGTACGGCAGGCCGTCCGCCTTCGGCATCCGCAGCCGCTGCGCCGACAGTGCGAGCACCAGCAGCGTCGTCACGTACGGTGCGGCGTCCACGAACTGGCTGGGCACCGCGTCGGTCAGGGCGTACCAGAGGAACAGCCCCGCGGAGCAGAGCGCCGCGATGCCGGCCTGGACGTACTTCTTCTTGTAGAGCTGCCAGGCCACGACCAGGACCAGGAGGATCGCGAGCAGCAGCAGCATCGCGTGGACGTTCTCGGCACCGCCGCGCAGCTTGAGGCTGTCGATGAAGCCGAACAGGCCCGCGCCCAGCGCCATGCCGCCCGGCATCCAGTTGCCGAAGATCATCGCGGCGAGGCCGATGTAGCCGCGGCCGCCGGTCTGGCCCTCCTGGTAGATCGGGCTCGCGACGATCGACAGGAACACGCCGCCGAGGCCCGCGAGGGCGCCCGAGACGATCACGGCGATGTACTTGTACTTGTAGACGTTGACGCCCAGCGACTCCGCCGCGACCGGGTTCTCACCGCAGGAGCGCAGGCGCAGGCCGAAGGAGGTGCGCCACAGCACCCACCAGGTGCCGGGGATCAGCAGCAGGGCGAGGATCGTCAGCAGCGAGATCTCGGTGACCAGGCCGCCGATGACGCCGGCGAGGTCCGAGATGAAGAACCAGTGCTTGCCCTGGAGGTCGGTCATCCAGTCCGACAACCCCGGCACTGTGATCTTGTAGATCCCCTCGACCTGCGGCGACTGCTTGGAGGAGCCACCCTTCGCCTCGGCGAACGTGAAGTTCGACAGGTACTGGGTGAAGCCCAGCGCCAGGATGTTGACGGCCACACCGGAGACGATGTGGTTGACGTTGAAGGTGATCGTGATGATCGCGTGCAGCAGGCCGCCGAGGGCGCCGCCGATGATGCCGGCGATGACACCGGTCCACGGGCCCCACTGGTAGCCGGCCCAGGCACCGAACCAGGTGCCGAGGATCATCATGCCTTCGAGGCCGATGTTGACGACGCCCGCGCGCTCGGCCCACAGGCCGCCGAGGCCGGCGAGGCCGATCGGCACGGCGAGCGAGAGGGCGCCGGAGACCTGGCCGACGGAGGTCAGGTCGTCGGCCCCGCTGATCAGGCGGACCAGCGAGACCAGCGCGAGGGCCCCCGCGATGATCAGCATGATCCAGGGCAGGGACAGCTTCTTGCGGCCGCCGGACTTCTTCGGGGCGGCGGCCGTCGCGGAAACGGTGCTGGTGCTCACGCCGCGACCTCCTTGTCGGTCTTGATGGCGCCGCCGGCGGCGAGTTCCTCGCCGACCTTCTGCTGCTGGCGGCGGATCCCGTAGCGGCGGACGAGCTCGTACGAGACGACGACCGCGATCACGATCAGGCCCTTCATGATCGTGCCGATCTCCTTCGCGTACCCCTCGGTGTCGAGCGAGGCCGAGGCCTTGTCGATGAAGGCCATCAGGAACGCGGCGAGGAGGATGCCGACCGGGCTGTTGCGGCCGAGCAGCGCGATGGTGATGCCGGTGAAGCCGACGCCGACCGGGAAGGACAGGCTGTACGTGTGGCTGTCGCCCAGCAGCACCGGCATGCCGGCCAGGCCGGCGACGGCGCCCGAGATGAGCATCGAGGTGATGATCATCTTCTTGGCGTCCACACCGGAGGCCTGCGCGGCGGACTCGCTGGCACCGGTGGCGCGCAGGTCGAAGCCGAAGCGGGTCCGGTTGAGCACGAACCAGTAGACGACGCCGAGGGCGAACGCCACGAAGGTGAAGCCGTAGATCTCCAGGCCGTCACCGAAGGACACGGCCGGGAACCAGCCGGACTCGGCGATGTCGCCGGTGGTCAGGTCGTTGGAGCCGGCCGGCTGGACGCCGAGGTTCTTCGGCAGGATCAGCCAGGCGATCAGGCTGGTCGCGATGGCGTTCAGCATGATCGTGGAGACGACCTCGCTGACACCGCGCTTGGCCTTCAGGATGCCGGCGATGCCGGACCAGGAGGCGCCGACCAGCATGGCGACGAGCACGATCAGCAGGATGTGCAGCGGGCCGGGCAGGGTGACGGCGGCACCGACCACCGCGGACAGCATCGCCGCGAGGCGGTACTGGCCGTCGACGCCGATGTTGAAGAGGTTCATCCGGAAGCCGATGGCCACGGCCAGGGCTGCCAGGTAGTACGTGCCGGCCTGGTTCAGGATGAGGACCTGGACGTCCTCGTAACCGGCGTTCTCCGTCATGATGCGCAGCGGCTCGATCGGGTTCACACCCGTGGCCGCGAGCACCAGCATGGTCAGCGCGAAGGCGCTGACCAGCGCGAGCGCGGGCCCGGCGAAGCCGAGGATCAGCCGGTCCTTGTCGAGTTTCTTCATCGGGCCTCGTCCTCCGTGGAGTCGGTACCAGCGTCGGCACCGGCGGCGGAGTGGTTGTCGGTTGCTTCCAGGTGCCCGGAGGCGGCGCCCGTCATGGCGGTGCCGAGCTCCTCGGGGGTGACGGTCGCGGGGTCGGCGTCCGCGACCAGGCGGCCGCGGTAGATGACGCGCAGGGTGTCGGACAGGCCGATCAGCTCGTCCAGGTCCGCGGAGATCAGCAGCACGGCCAGGCCCTCGCGACGGGCCTCGCGGATCGCGTCCCAGATCTGCGCCTGCGCACCGACGTCCACACCGCGGGTGGGGTGGGCGGCGATGAGGAACTTCGGGTTGTGGCTCATCTCGCGGCCGACGATCAGCTTCTGCTGGTTGCCGCCGGAGAGCGAGGCCGCGGTGACCTCGATGCCGGGCGTGCGGACGTCGTACTCGCGCACGATCCGCTCGGTGTCCTTGCGGGCCGCCTTCGGGTCGAGGATGCCGCGCTTGGAGTTGGGCGCCTCGGTGACGTGGCCCAGGATGCGGTTCTCCCACAGGGGGGATTCCAGCAGCAGGCCGTGGCGGTGGCGGTCCTCCGGGATGTACCCGATGCCGGCCACGCGGCGCTTGCGCGTGGGCACGGTGGAGATGTCCCCGCCGTCCAGCGTGATGGTGCCGCCGTCCGGGATGCTCATGCCCATCAGGGCCTCGATGAGCTCGGTCTGGCCGTTGCCCTCGACACCGGCGATGCCGAGCACCTCACCCTTGTGGATGGTGAAGTTGATCCCGGCCAGCACCTCGCGGACGATTCCGTCCGGGTCGGTGGCGGCGAGGCGCAGGCCCTCGACCTCCAGCATCGGGGTGGTGGTCACCGTGGACTCGCGGGTCTCCGGCGACGGCAGCTCCGAGCCGACCATCAGCTCGGCGAGCTGCTTGGTCGTGGCGGTCTTCGGGTCGGCGGTGCCGACCGTGGTGCCGCGCCGGATGACGGTGATGTCGTCGGCGACCTTCAGCACCTCGCCCAGCTTGTGCGAGATGAAGATGACGGTCAGGCCCTCGGCCTTGAGCTCGCGCAGGTTGTCGAAGAGCGCGTCCACCTCCTGCGGCACGAGCACGGCGGTCGGCTCGTCGAGGATGAGGATCTGCGCGCCGCGGTAGAGGACCTTGAGGATCTCCACGCGCTGCCGGTCGGCGACACCGAGGTCCTCGACCAGCGCGTCGGGGCGTACGCCGAGGCCGTACGCGTCCGAGATCTCCTTGATCTTCTTACGGGCCTTCGCGCCGATGCCGTACAGCTTCTCGCCGCCGAGAACCACGTTCTCCAGGACGGTGAGGTTGTCGGCCAGCATGAAGTGCTGGTGCACCATGCCGATGCCGCGCGAGATGGCATCGCCGGGGCTGTGGAAGGAGACCTGCTCCCCGTCGATGGCGATGGTGCCCTCGTCCGGCTTCTGCATGCCGTAGAGGATCTTCATCAGGGTCGACTTTCCGGCGCCGTTCTCGCCGATCAAGGCATGGACCGTGCCCTTGCGGACAGTGATCGCGATGTCCTTGTTGGCGACGACGCCGGGGAAACGCTTGGTGATGCCGTGCAGTTCTACGGCGGGGGGCGGGCTGGACGCGTTGATGACGCACTCTCCTTGGCGCGGAAGGAGCTGGAGGCAGGGGGACAGGGCGGGACGGGACGGGCGGGGGCGGGAGAGGGACGTTATCGCGTCCACGATGCCTCTACGCGCGTAGCACTGTCGAAAGTGAAAACTTGCGGCCAGGTGGCCACAAGGATCACAGAACACGGCTCGGGGCCCGGGAGCGAATGAGACCGCTGCCCGGACCCCGGAGACCACGACTACATGTCAGACACGGCCCTACGGGGCGGTCTTGACGGTGATCTTCTTGGCGATGATGTCGGCCTTCGCCTTGTCGACCGCGGCGGTGACCTCGGTCAGCTTCTTGTACTCCGGGTTGGAGTCGGACAGGCCGACGCCGTCGGTGTCCAGGCCGTAGCGGACCTCGCCGCTCTCCGGCTTGCCGTCCTTGACCGACTTGATCAGGTTGAAGACGGCGTCCGAGACGTCCTTGGTGGCCGAGGTCAGGATCTTGTCCTTGTACTTCGACAGACCGGCCTGGTTGTACTGGTCGGAGTCGACACCGATGGCCCACTTGCCGTTGCTGGCAGCGGCCTCGATGGCACCGGCACCGGCGCCACCGGCGGCGGCGTAGATGACGTCCGCGCCCTTGGCCAGCTGGCCCTGGGCAGCGGCCTTACCGAGGTCGGGCTTGGCGAAACCGGTGTAGTCCGGCGGCTGGGTCAGGTACTGGGTGAGTACCTTGGCGCTGGGGTTGGTGTCCTGCACGCCCTGGACGAAGCCGGCCTCGAACTTCTTGATCAGCGGGGTCTCGACACCACCGATGAAGCCGACCGTGTTGGACTTGGTCGCCTTGGCGGCGGCGACGCCGGCCAGGTAGGAGCCCTGCTCCTCGTTGAAGACGAGGTTGGCGATGTTCGGCGCGGTGACCGAGGCGTCGTCGATGATGCCGAAGGTGGTCTTCGGGAACTTCGGGGCGACCTTCTCGATGGCCTTGGCGTAGGCGAAGCCGACGCCGATGACCGGGTTGTTGCCCTTGCGGGCCAGCTCGGTGAGGCGCTGGACCTTGTCGGCCTCGCCCTCGCCGTCCGTGGGCTCCGCCTCGGCGCCCTTGACCTTCAGCTCCGTCGTGGCCTTCTCGAGGCCCGCGTAGGCGGCGTCGTTGAACGACTGGTCGCCGCGGCCACCGATGTCGTACGCGATGGCGGCACCGGCTTCCGTGGAAGATCCGGTGTCCGAGGACTTCTTACCGCCACAGGCGGTGGCCGAGAGGGCCAGCGCCGCGGACGCGATGCCCACGGTGGCGATCCTGGTGATCCGGCGCAAGGGGAGGCTCCTTCAAAACCTGACCGAAGCGCCACGACCGGCGCTGGTTTCGCCGCGATCGTAACGCGCGTAGATGTCAGTTAAAGGACTGTTCATGAGTCGTTATCGGATCGTCGCGAACCAGACAGTGACCGACCGGTAACTCCGCACGCGCCCAACCCTTGTGTACCAAGGGCTGGACGCGTTCGGCGGAAGACTCCCCGATGCTGTAAGGACTTTTACCGGCCACTCCTGGCGCGCCGCGAGTCGAGGCGGCTCTCGCCGTTCCCGTCCAGCAGTGCGGCGGCCGTGAAGAACTCCACGCCGACCTCGATCGCGGACTCGTCGACGTCGAAGTCGCCCCGGTGCAGGTCCTTCTTGGCGGTGTCGCCGGGCGTACGGACCCCCAGGCGGGCCATGGCCCCGGGCACGTGCTCCAGGTACCAGGAGAAGTCCTCGCCGCCGAGGCTCTGCTCGGTGTCCTCGACCGACTCGGCGCCCAGCCGCGCGCCCATCGCCTCGCGCAGCAGTTCGGTGACCACCGGGTCGTTGACGACCGGCGGCACCCCGCGCACGTAGTTGATCTCGGACTTCGCCCGGTGCAGGGACGCGATCTCGTCGATCGCCGCGTGGATCTGGTCCGGGGCCTCGTGCCAGGCGTTGATGTCCAGGCAGCGAACGGTTCCGGACAGCTCGGCGTGCATCGGGACGACGTTGCAGGCGTGGCCGGCCTCGATCCGGCCCCAGGTGACCGACATGCCCGAGCGGGCGTCCATCCGGCGGGCCAGCACCGCCGGCAGGTCGACGGCGAGCCGGGCCGCCGCCGTCACCAGGTCGGTGGTCAGGTGCGGCCGGGCGGTGTGCCCGCCGGGCCCGGCGAGGGCGACCTCCAGCCGGTCGCAGGCCGAGGTGATGGGGCCGGGCCGCAGCCCGATCCGCCCCGCGTCGACCCGGGGGTCGCAGTGCACGGCGACGATCCGGCCCACACCGTCCAGGACCCCGGACTCGATGGCATCGGCGGCGCCGCCCGGGAGCACTTCCTCGGCGGGCTGGAACAGCAGCCGCACGGGCCGGGGCAGCAGTCCCAGGCGGTCGAGCTCGGCGAGCACCAGGCCGGCGCCGAGGACGACGGCGGTGTGCACGTCGTGGCCGCAGGCGTGGGCGCGGTCCGGGTAGATGGAGCGGTAGGAGACGTGCGTCTTGGCATCCGGAATGGGCAGGGCGTCGATGTCCGCGCGCAGGGCCAGCATCGGCCGGCCGCCGTCCCAGGTGCCCACGTCACAGATCAGACCCGTACCGGATTTCAGCACCCGTGGTCGCAGGCCGGCTTTCTCCAGCCGGGCCTTGATCGCGGCCGTGGTGCGGAACTCCTGGTTCCCGAGCTCGGGATGCATGTGCAAATCCCGGCGGAAGGCGATCAGTTCGGCGCGCAGGTGGTCCGGAAGCTTGCCGGGCAGCTCGGGCCGGTCGGGCTTGCCGGGCAGGGCGGTCTGGGACTCGCGGGACATCAACTGGTTCACCCGTTGAAGGGTAGGCGCACGTATGGGTCAACTGGTCGGGGATCACTAGAAATTCATGCCGTTAGGGGAAAGAAACCCGGCCTCTGGACGCATGACCGGATGCACCCGGGGGTAAACTCGCGCGCTCATCCGGCCGCAGGGGCCGCCTGGGCTGGGAGTCTGTGCACATCACGGGCGGTGTCGGTGACCCCGGCGAGGAAGCTGCGAGCCCGGGCGGTGGCCGCCCCAGTAAGCCATTCGGGGTCGATATCGCATACGGCGACGGTCACACCGGTGCCCGACAGGGCGTACGGCAGGGTGTGTACGACCGTGGACGGAAAGCTGACGATCGTACGGCCGACCGGGCCCCGCCGCGCGATCAGCTCCAGCGGCAGGTCCGGCCTTACGATCTCCAGCCCGGTCGACTCGCTCAGCATGCGCAGCTTCTCCGGGGACTCCCGGCGGTGCGCGAAGTAGCGGGTGGCGCCGTGCTCCAGGGTCAGGCCGCGCACCGCGTCCAGATAGCGGTCCGGGTCTACGACACCGGTTTCCACCAGGGAAGTGCCGACCAGGTCCGTCCCCTTGGTCAGCCGGGGCGGGCCGAAGCGCGCCCGGGTCCACGCGAAGTCGTTGAGCCGCAGCGCCATCCCGGGCAGCGGAGCCACCGGCATCGAGGTGAACACCTCCACCCGTCGCCGCCGCCCCGGCGTCAGCCGGCGCCGGGCCCGGCCCGACACCGGGGCGTACGCGAGCTCGCGCACCCGGGACAGCACCCCGCCGCCGGAGCGGTGCCAGCGGCGCAGCCGCTCCCCGCGGCCGAGCTGCGCCATGAACTCCATGGTGGCGGTGCCGTCGTCGACCACGACCAGCTCGGCGGCGCGGGCCGGGACGAGCAGCAGCTGCGTGAAGCGGGAGAAGGGGTCGCCCACCACGATCCGCCGGGCCCGGCGCACCTGGCCGCCGAGCGCGGCGAGCGCCCTGAGCGGGGCCCCGGCGCCGCCGCGGGCCTCCTGCCAGTGCACGTCGTGGCCCTCGTTGCGCGCGATCCCCGCCATCCGGCGCAGTTGCCCGCGCGACATGGGGTCGGTGGGCGGCAGGACGACGATCCGCACCGGGAGCGCGGTCCCGGCTCCGGCGCCCGGGGCGGCGGGGGTCCCGGCCGTACTCCCGGCCGCGCTGGCGGCCGGGGGCTGCGGGCGCGCCGCGGTCCGCTCCGGCTGCCGCGGTACGGCGCCGAGCAGCGGTCCGCGGTCCGCCGGGGCGGTGCCTTGCGCGTACGCCCACTCCAGCACGTTGAGGAGCTGGACGGGACTCTCGACGAAAGCCAGGGTGGAGGCTGAGGGGTTCACCGCGTACTCCTCGATCGCTGGGGGCGTCGGCCCGGTCAGACCGACGCGAGCTCGCCCTGGACCCGGCGGAGCTTCTTCATCGGGCCGAGCTCGGACTCGTAGACCCGCTTGACGCCGTCGCCGAGCGCGGTCTCGATGGTGCGGATGTCGCGGACCAGGCGGATCAGGCCGCCGGGCTCCACTGAGGCGGCCTGGTCGGAGCCCCACATCGCGCGGTCGAGGGTGATGTGGCGCTCGACGAAGGCGGCGCCGAGCGCGACCGCGGCCAGGGTGGTCTGCAGGCCGGTCTCGTGGCCGGAGTAGCCGATCGGGACGTTCGGGTACTCCTCCTGCAAGGTGTTGATCACCCGCAGGTTCAGCTCCTCGGCCTTGGCCGGGTACGTCGAAGTGGCGTGGCAGAGCAGGATGTTGTCGCTGCCGAGCACCTCGACCGCGTGGCGGATCTGCTTGGGGGTCGACATCCCGGTGGAGAGGACGACGGTGCGGCCGGTCGCGCGCAGGGCGCGCAGCAGCTCGTCGTCGGTGAGCGACGCGGAGGCCACCTTGTGGGCGGGGACGTCGAACTTCTCCAGGAAGGCGACGGCCTCGGTGTCCCACGGGGAGGCGAACCAGTCGATGCCGCGCTTGGCGCAGTGCTCGTCGATGGCGCGGTATTCGGCCTCGCCGAACTCCACGCGGTGGCGGTAGTCGATGTACGTCATCCGCCCCCAGGGGGTGTCGCGCTCGATGTCCCACTGGTCGCGCGGGGTGCAGATCTCGGGGGTGCGCTTCTGGAACTTCACCGCGTCGCAGCCGGCGTCGGCCGCGGCGTCGATGAGGGCGAAGGCGTTGCCGAGGTCGCCGTTGTGGTTGATGCCGATCTCGCCGACGACATAGACGGGCCGGCCGGGTCCGGCGAGGCGGGAACGGAAGCTGCGCAGGCGGGAGGTGGCGGTCATGGCAGGGGTGTCCTTCGGTACGGGGGGTGCGGCAGGGGTGTCGAGCAGGGGGGCGAGGAGGCGGGCGCGGGCCAGCTCGTGGGGGTCGTCGATCTCCAGGACCCGCGCGGGGTCGGTACGTACGGGCACGGTCCGCCCGAAGAAGCGGTGCCGGGCGGAGCGGAAGCCGGCGGCGTCCATGGCGTAGGCGGCGCCGGTCTCCAGCAGGTCCTCGGGCCGGTCCTGGCGGCGGGGCCGGTACGCCGTGTCGTGGTTGACCCCGAGCCCGGCCCCGTCGGCGGCGGCCCGCCACAGGAATCCGTGGAAGGGGGCCGCGGTGAGGGCCGAGTCGGCCCCGCCGGATGCGACGGCGGCGGCGACCGACTCGACGTCGGAGGCAGTGACGAAGGGGCTGGTGCACTGGACCAGCAGGACCGTGCCGACGGTCTGGGAGTGCAGTTCCTCGAAGGCGTCGAGCGCGTGCAGCAGGGCGGCTTCGCTGGTCGCGGTGTCCCCGGAGATCCCCGCGGGCCGGCGTACGACTCCGGCGCCGGCGGCGCGGGCGGCCGCGGCGATGGCCTCGGAGTCGGTGGAGACCACGACGTCGGTGACGGTCGGCGCGGCCAGGCAGGCCCGCACGGCGCGGGCCACCAGCGGCACCCCGCCCACCTCGGCGAGGTTCTTCCCCGGCACCCCCTTGGACCCGCCGCGAGCCGGAATCACCGCGAGCACCCGGTCCGTACCCGTACCCGTCCCCGCACGCGAATCCGGGGCCTGCCCGGGGCGCATCACAGCTCGCCCAGTCTGCGGATCAGGGGGGCCACCCGTTGGACGCCGTGGCGGTACGCCCCGCGCGCGGCCTCGCGGACGTGGGCGCGCAGGCGGCGGCGCAGCTTGGACCCGCCGCCCTTCTCCCGGACCGCACCCGGCAGCGGGGTGCCGTCGGGGGCCAGGTGCTGGCGCGCGAGGATGCCGGGCAGGTACCCGGGCGCGGTGGCCCGGGTGTAGTAGGGGGCGACGGCCGGGAGCGGGCGCCGCTCCAGCAGCCGCGCCAGCCGCGCCCGGGCGGCGGCGTACGGGTCCGGCGCGCCCTCGGCACCCTCGGCAGCGGTACCCCCGACGCCCTGCGCGGCCAGCCACCGCGCATCGCCCCGCGGTAGCAGCCCCGCGTCGAGCTGGTCCCAGGAGGCCAGGCAGCCCGAGCCGAGGAAGTGGTGGTTGCCGAGGCCCTCGCGGATGCCCAGGTCGGTCAGCACGGCCGTCGGGATGCCCCGGTGGAGGGATTCCAGGGCGGCCGTGGAGGAGACGGTGACCAGCAGGTCGGCGCCGTCCAGGACCTCGCCCATGTTCCCGTACACGAGGCGGCAGTTGGCCGGGAGCCCGTCCTCGACCCGCTCCGCGAGGCGCTGGTAGGGGAACTCCTCCAGGTGGGTGGTGTGCTCCCCGGGCTTGCTGCGCAGTTTGACCAGCACCTCGCGCTCCGGGTGCAGCCGGGCGTGCTCGGCGGCCCGCCGCAGCAGGTACGCGCGGTCGGCCCGGCCCTGCGGCACCGAGGGCTGCACCGCGAAGACCACGGTGTGCGCCCGGCTCCCGGCGGGCTCGTACGGGGCGCCCTCCAGGAACGGCAGCGCGGTCTCGGTGACGGCCGACGCGTCGGCGCCCACTCCCTCGTACACGGCGCGGAAGCGCTCGGCGTCGTGGCGGGAGTTGGCGAGGACGAGGTCGGCTCCGTGGCGCAGCAGCAGCCCGTCGGCGAGCTTCTCGTATACGACGCCCACGTACCCGGTGACCAGGACCGGGCGGTCGGCCGGCTCGGGCCACAGCGCACGCGCCCCGTGCAGGACGGCCTGTACGGCCCCGCCGACGAGGGCGAGCACCACGACGTCGTAGCGCTCGCGGCGCAGCTCCGCGAGGAACTCCGCGCAGGTCACCTCTGTGATCCGGTCCGCCCGCACCCCGACCTCGCCGAGCTGGCGCGCGGTGGGCGTGGCCCGGCCGCGCAGCAGGTATCCCGTGAGGTGGGGTCCGGGTCCGGGTCCGGGTCCGGAGCCGGGGCCGGGGCCGACGCCGAGGCGGCGCGCGGTGAGCGCACCCCATTTCCATCGCGTATCGGAATCGGCGAGTACGGCGACGCGAAGAGCGCCATGTGGAACGGCGCGATTGCTGTCTGGCACCCGGCAGAAGTTATTCCGCAATTTCGGTGATCGGCCCAACGAACGCACAACAGCGGGTTAACAACCCGTCGACGAAATGCGAAAGCGCGCGGGTTAACGCTCCCGCCGTTCTTCGTTCACATGAAATCCGCGTACGGGTCATGATGAATGACGAGCGGCGGCCTAATGTCTCCCGGGTGCTCAAGCTCTCTGTTGTCGTGCCGTTCTACAACGTGCAGACATACGCACCGGATGCCCTGAAAAGTCTCGAACTCAACGCCCGGGACGACTTCGAGTTCCTGCTCGTCGACGACTGTTCGACGGACGGGACGCCCGAAATGCTGGAGCGGGCCGCGCGCGACCTGCCGGGGGCGGTGCACCTCAGACGCGACCGCAACGGCGGCCTGGCCTCCGCGCGGAACACGGGCCTGGACGCGGCCCGCGGCGAGTACGTCGCCTTCCTCGACGGGGACGACTGGCTGGCGCCGGGCCACCTGGCCCGCACACTGGCCGCCATCGAGGCCCTGAACTGCGATTTCGTCCGTACCGACCACGTCCAGTGCACCGGCCGGACGCGGCAGGTGCAGCGCGTCCCCTACGGCCCTGAGTCGGTCGTCGCCGCCCCGCGCCGCGGGATCCTGCCCGCCTCCCGCCCGACCTCGGTGGACTATCCGTACGCGTGGGCCGGGATGTACCACCGGCGGCTGCTGGACCGCGGGCTGCTGCACTTCACCGACGGACTGCGGACCGCGGAGGACCGGCCGTGGATCTGGCGGCTGCACCGGGAGGCGGAGTCCTTCGCGGCGGTCGGCCTGCCCGGAATCTTCTACCGGCGCGGCATTTCCACCTCTCTGACGCAGATCGGGGACGAGCGTCAGCTCGATTTTATTCGAGCATTTGATCAAGTCCTTTCGGAAACGGCAGCCGACCGCGAGGCCGATCTCCTGCTCCCCAAAGCCGTCCGAACATATTGTGCAATCATCGCGCACCACATCGGATCCATCGAAAGGTTCGAACCGGCCGTGGCCAGGAATCTCCGCTCCATGAGCACGGCCGCTCTCGGGCGCATGCCGCAGGACGTGCTGGACCACGCCGTCGACTCGATGGACCTCGAACGCGCGGACCGGCTGCGCCGACTGCGCCGCCGCTCCTCGGCAGCCGCAGCGGCCGCGGCGGCCACGCCCGCGGCGGCGCCGGGAGCCGCCGCGTGAGCGTCACCCAGATCTTCCTGGCCTCCACCCTCTACGGCACGGCCACCCTCGCCGCCGGGATCGACGCGGGCGCCTTCCCGCCCGCCGGTCGCCGGATCCTGCTGACCAGCAACCACTCCGTCACCGCCGAGATCGCCCCGGGGCTCGCGGACATGCCCGGTTTCGCCGCCCTGCGCACGCGCTTCGACGGGGTGCTCGACTGGAACGCCGTCATCGCCCCGCAGCACCCCAGCACCTGGGCCCCGCGGCCCGACGACGTCCCGCTGTGGGAACGGCAGCTGCGCGCCCTGTGGGGCATCGGCGAGGACCGCGTCGAGCTGATCGTCGAGTCCCTCCAGGTCCCGCCCGCGCAGAGCCTGTGCCGGCTCTTCCCCGGCGCGACCGTGGACGTCTACGCCGACGGGCTGATGAGCTACGGCCCCACCCGCTTCCGCCTCGATCCCCAACTCGGCATGCGGGTACGGCGGGTGCTGCACCTGGACCTCGTACCGGGGCTGGAGCCGCTGCTGCTCACGGAGTTCGGCGTACCGGCGGAGCTGCTCCCGGCTGCGGCCTTCCTGAAGGTCCTCGCCGAGCTCGCCGCCGAACCCGCCTCCGGCCCACCGGACGTGCCGGCCCCCTCCGCCACCGGCCCCGGCGGCGGCGAGCCGTCCGCCCCGGCGCTGCTGCTGGGCCAGTACCTCTCCGCCCTCGACCTCATGTCCGCCGCCGAGGAGGAGGAGCTGCACGTCGAGATGGTCCGCGGCGCGCACGCCCTCGGCCACCGGGAGCTGGTCTTCAAACCGCACCCCAGCGCCCCTGCCGCCTACTCCCGCCGCGCCGAGGCGGAGGCCGGGCGGCTCGGCGCCCGGCTCACCGTGATCACCGCCCCGGTCCTGGCCGAGACCCTCTACGAGCGGCTGCGCCCGGCCCTGGTGGTCGGCTGCTTCTCCACCGGGCTGCTGACCGCGGCCACGCTGTACGGGCTCCCGGTCGCCCGGACCGGCACGGGCGGCATACTGGCCCGCCTCACCCCGTACCAGAACAGCAACCGCGTCCCGCTGACCCTGGTCGACGCGCTGCTCCCGGACCTCGCGGACCCGGCGGGCGTACGCTCCTGGACGCAGCCGGACCCCGGACGGGTCGCCGAGGAGCTGACCGGCCTGCTCACGGCGGTCGGCTTCACGATGCAGCCGCAGGTCCTGGCGGCGCGGCGCGCGGAGGCCGAGCAGTACCTGGTCCGGCACCTGACCCCGCACACCTGGCGCTACTTCAAGCGCCGCCGGCTGACCACCCTGGGCCTGCCGGGCGGCATCCCGGCGCAGCTGTCCTTCCTGCCGCGGCACCCGGCGGTACGGCGGCTGGCGCGCCGGCTGCGCAAGGCGATCGGCTGACCGGTCAGCCCATGGCGAGCTTGGCGGCGAAGCCGAGGAACAGCACGCCCGCCGCGGAGCTCGCACCGGCCGCCAGCCGCTTGCGGCTGCGGAAGGCCGCCGAGAGCCGGGCCCCGGTGAAGATCAGCGTGGTCAGGTAGAGGGCGCTCACCAGCTGGGACACCGAGCCCAGCAGCAGGAACGACAGTGCGGGATAGGCGTAGCCGGGATCCACGAACTGCACGAAGAAGGACAGCAGGAACAAGATGGCCTTCGGGTTGAACAGGCTCACCACCAGCGCCCGCCGGTATATTCGCTCGCCCCTCGCCGCGGGCTCGGAACCCTCCTGGAGCAGCTCGGCCCGGCGCGCCTTGCGCTCGTGCCACATGGCCCAGGCACCGCGCAGCATGCCGATGGCGAGCCACGCCAGGTATCCGGCGCCGAGGAACTTCACCACGGAGAACAGCAGCGGGCTGGCCTTCAGCAACGCGCCCGCCCCGGCGGCGGTCAGCACCATCAGGACGGTGTCCCCGGTGAAGACGCCGGCGGCGGCCGTGTACCCCTTGCGCACGCCGCCGCGCGCGGCGACGGACAGCACGTAGAGCGAGTTCGGCCCCGGCAACAGAATGATCAGTACGAGGCCGACCATGTAGGTCGGCAGATCGGTGACTCCCAGCATGGATCCGAGTCTCGCACGGGTCTCCATACCGGGTCTCTGCCGCCGGGGAGGCCTCGGCGAGGCCCCCCGGGAGGCCTCGGCGAGGCCCCCCGGGAGCCCCCCACCTCAGAACACGTCCGCCGGCACGTACGTCCCCCACACCTCCCGCAGCGCCCCGCAGACCTCCCCCACCGTGGCCCGCGCCCGCAGGGCCTCCTTCATCGGGTACAGCACGTTCGCCCGGCCCGCCGCCGCCTCCCGCACCGCCGCCAGCGCCGCGGCCACCGCCCCCACGTCCCGCTCCGCCCGCAGCGCGGCCAGCGCCGCCCGCTGGCGCACCTCGATCCCGGGGTCGACCCGCAGCGGCTCGTACGGCTCCTCCCGCTCCAGCGCGAACCGGTTGACCCCCACCACCACCCGCTCCCCGCTCTCGGTCTCGCGCGCGATGCGGTACGCGTTCCGCTCGATCTCCTCCTTCTGGAAACCGGCCTCGATCGCCGCCACCGCGCCGCCCAGGTCCTCCACCCGGCGCATCAGCGCGAGCGCCGCCTCCTCCAGCTCGTCCGTCATCCGCTCCACGACGTACGAACCCGCGAAGGGGTCGACGGTGTGCGGGACGTCCGTCTCGTACGCCAGCACCTGCTGCGTCCGCAGCGCGAGGCGGGCCGATTTCTCCGTGGGCAGGGCGATGGCCTCGTCGAAGGAGTTGGTGTGCAGCGACTGGGTGCCGCCGAGCACCGCGGCCAGCCCCTGCACGGCGACCCGTACGAGGTTGAGCTCCGGCTGCTGCGCCGTCAGCTGCACCCCGGCCGTCTGGGTGTGGAAGCGCAGCATCAGCGACTTGGGGTCCCGCGCCCCGAACTCCTCGCGCATCACCCGCGCCCAGATCCTCCTGGCCGCCCGGAACTTCGCCACTTCCTCCAACAGGGTGGTGCGGGCGACGAAGAAGAAGGAGAGCCGGGGCGCGAAGTCGTCGACCGGCATCCCCGCCGCCAGCGCGGTACGCACGTACGCGATCCCGTCGGCCAGCGTGAAGGCGACCTCCTGCGCGGGCGAGGCCCCGGCCTCGGCCATGTGGTAGCCGGAGATGGAGATGGTGTTCCAGCGGGGGATCTCGGCCCGGCAGTACCGGAAGGTGTCGGCCGTCAGCCGCAGCGAGGGTCCGGGCGGGAAGATGTACGTCCCGCGCGCGATGTACTCCTTCAGGACATCGTTCTGGACCGTCCCGGTCAGCCGGTCCGCCGCGACCCCCTGTTCCTCCGCGACCAGTTGGTAGAGGAGCAGCAGCAGCGCGGCGGGCGCGTTGATGGTCATCGAGGTGGAGACCCGGTCCAGCGGGATCCCGTCGAACAGCACCCGCATGTCGTCGAGCGAGTCGATCGCGACGCCCACCTTGCCGACCTCGCCGTGTGCGAGCGGGGCGTCGGAGTCGTGACCCATCTGCGTCGGCAGGTCGAAGGCCACGGACAGCCCGGTGCCGCCGCCCGCGATGAGCTGGCGGTAGCGGGCGTTGGACTCGGCGGCCGTGCCGAAGCCGGCGTACTGCCGCATGGTCCACGGCCGACCGGTGTACATCGTGGGGTAGATGCCCCGCGTGTACGGGTATGCCCCTGGTGAACCCAGTTTGAGCTCCGGGTCCCACCCCGTCAGATCCTCAGGCCCGTAAACCGGTTCGATCGGGATTCCGCTCTCGGTGCTGGCCATGTGACGTAGTCCTCCCTGGAGAGAACCGGCCCGGGGCTGATACAACCTTCCCCGCGACGGCTGTGGCCGTCCGCGTGGCGGCCGCTGGTCACAATGGCGCAACATCCCGCGATCTTCTGCAACTCTCCACGCCCGCCAGGCATCACCTAGATACACGACATCAGAATTCGGGGGAATGCAATGCTCCGCCTGCACCGCCAGAGAGTCATAATCCGCACGCTTGGGGTGGCCACCGCCGTCGCGCTCGCCGCGACCGCCTGCGGACCGCAGAACTCGGAGTCCCAGGGCTCCGCTTCCGCGTCCCCTTCCGCGACCATGGCGGAACCCTCCCCGTCCGCCTCCGCCTCCTCGGACGGCAAGCCCGGCGACGCCTCGCCGTCTCCGTCCGCCTCGGCCTCCGCCTCGAAGTCCCCCTCGCCCTCGCCCTCGCCGACCGTGAAGCAGATCATGGCCAACGGCGACGACAGCGAGCAGGTGCGCGAACTTCAGGCCCGGCTGCGCCAGCTCAAGCTGATGACGGTCGCCCCGACCGGTTTCTACGGTTCGAAGACGACCACCGCGGTCAAGTCCTTCCAGACCAAGAACAAGCTCACCGTCACCGGCGGTGTGGACGAGCCCACCTGGAAGAAGATCCAGAGCCTCACCAAGAAGCCCACCGCCGACGAGCTGCGCCCGCCGGCCGTCAACGAGGCCGACGCTCCCGACCCGCGCTGCATGGAGGGCCGGGTCATGTGCATCAGCAAGGAGAGCCGCACCCTCGCCTGGATGATCGACGGCAAGGTCATCTCCACGATGGACGTGCGCTTCGGTTCGGAGAACACCCCGACCCGCGAAGGCGTCTTCAACGTGGGCTGGAAGGCCAAGGACTGGACGTCGACGATCTACCACACGCCCATGCCGTACGCGATGTTCTTCAGCGGCGGCCAGGCGGTCCACTACTCCGCGGACTTCGCCGCCCGCGGCTACGCCGGCGCCTCGCACGGCTGTGTGAACGTCCGGGACAAGGGCAAGCTGTCGGCGCTGTTCGACGCGGTCCAGGTCGGCGACAAGGTCGTCGTCTACTGGTGATCCGGTCGGCCGGGTCGGCCGGTCAACGGAAAGGGGCCGGCCTGAGGCCGGCCCCGGAGGCGGTCGAAGAAGTCAGAGGCGCGGGCAGGGCCGGGGGAACGTGCCCCGCCCGCGCCGGTTGCGCAGAGCCCAGGGGTACGGGGGGAACCCCGGCTCATGCGCGGCCGATGACCAGTCGGCTCGCTACGTACTGCGCCACAGGTTCGAAAAGTGTTACAGCCGGGTCGGCGAATGTTTCAGGACACCGTCCGATACCCGTTCGGTCCCCCCTTCGGACCCGCTCTCAGCGGGTGCGCAGGACCGCCGACCCGTTCACCGGCAGCGCCGGGGTCAGCGTGGGGGCCCTGAGGATGCCGCCGCCCCCGTCGGTGCGGCCCGGCTCGACGCCCGGTGCGCCCGGAGTGCTCTCCTTGGTGCCGCCGTCGGAGACCCCGTCGATCACCGACTCGCAGTAGCGCGGGATCTGCGCGCGCCCGCCGGCCAGCCGCGCGAGCGTCTCGCGGCGGTCGTCGTTGAGGCTGCCCGCCCGGTAGTACTGGCACAGGTTCACCGCCCGCAGGCGGGTCTCCCGGTCCTTGAGCGTGTCGCCGCCCCCGAGGAAGTTCTCCTTGCCTCCGGTGGCCTTGCCCGTGGTGGCCGCACCGTTCGCGGAGGGTTCCGTCCCGGTTCCGCCGCTTCCGCCGCCGATGGCCGTACCGGCCTCCGGCGTCGTACGACCGTCCGCGCCCTGCGTGCCCTGCGTGCCCTCCACGCCCGGGGTGGCGGCCCCGTCGCCGCCGTGCGGCTGGGAGGGGCGGAACTGCGGGGTGAGGGTCGGGTACGGCCCTTCGCCGTCGCCGGGGGCGGGCGAGTCGCCGGAGCTCACGGACGCCGCCGGGGCGGGTCCCGCGCTGTCGTGCCGGGTCCCGTCCAGCAGCCCGGCCCCCGCGGCGGCGGCCAGACCGCCGAAGGCGACGCTCGCCAGGGCGGCCGCGAGCCCGAACCGCACCGGGCGGATCCGCCGGACGCGCCGGGTGCCCGGCGCGGAATCCGAACCGGAAGCCGAACCGGAAGCGGCCGCGGCCGCGTGCACGGCGGCCAGGGACCGCGGACTGAGCTCCACCACCGGCTCACCGGAACCGAAGGCCTCGGCCCCGGCCCGGGCGGCGGGTGCCTCGCCGCGTGCCGCGCGGAAGGCGGCCAGTGCGGCGGCCTCCCCGGGCAGCTCGGCGCCGGCGTGCGGCGGCCCGGCCAGTTCGCCGAGGGCGGCGCGCAGCCGTTCGGCCCGTACGCGGGCATCGTGATCGGCACCAGGTACGGCCGGTTCTCCGCGCAGCAGTCGTTCCGCTGCGGCTCTGTCCAGCCACCTGTTGCGCTCGTCGGCCATCACATGTCCTTCTGCGTCCGCCAACGTGAATGCGTCACACCGGTTTGATCTACGAGACCCCCGCCTCGGCCGCGCTGCGCCGGTACGGCGTCGAGATCCATCCCGTTCGCACCGTCCCGCGGCCGGCCACCGGCATTATGGCCGACCGCGGACCCGTATCCGGAGTCCGCCTCCCAGCCCGGCTCGAACCCGCCCTCGGCGCCGATCAACTCGGCCAGTTTCTTCAGTCCCCGGTGCGCGGCGGTGCGTACCGCGCCCGGCCGCTTGCCCAGCGTCTCGGCGGCGGTCTTGGCATCCAGTCCGACGACCACGCGCAGGACGACGGCTTCCGCCTGGTCCTGGGGCAGCTGCGCTATGAGCGCCATGGTCCGGCCGGTGGACAGCGCCTCCATCGCCTCGCCGGCGGTGTCGCTGTCGGCGGCCCGGCCGGTCAGCTCGGTCTCGTCGCCGCCGACCGCGGGGCGGCGGCCGCGCATGCGTATGTGGTCGAGGGCCCGGTTGCGTGCGATCCGGGCGGCCCAGCCGCGGAAGCGGTCGGCGTCGCCGGTGAAGGAGTCGAGGTCGCGGGCGATCTGCAGCCAGGCTTCCGAGGTGACGTCCTCCGCGTCGCCGTCTCCGACGAGCGTGCGGACGTACCCGAGCAGGCGCGGGTGCACGGCGCGGTACACATAACGGAACGCGTTCTCGTCGCCGTCTTGTGCCGCGAGCACCGCGGTGGTCAGCTCCGCGTCGTCCCCCAGCAAAGTCCCCAACCCGTTCACTGTCCTGTACGTGTGGCGCAAATCAGCACGTTACGGCTTTCAAGCACCTCTCGTCCACGAGTTGTACAACCAGCAACCAATCCTGCGCGGAGCGAGGTGTGACACAAAACGCACTCCGGGCGCTGACAGGGATACGGGCTTGTCGCACGAGTCCGTGTCGGATGGCGACCGGGGCCTCTCCTGTGGGGGGTGGCGGCCTCGGTCGTCCTCCCCTTCCTCAAGTGCTCCTCCACGCGGACTTGTCATCCTTTCGGCTCACTTCCGGGTGAAAACCCAGGATGCGTACGACACACCCCGCCCCGCGTCGATAGCGTGGCGGTACACCCGCGCCGCGCCCCGAGGAGCCCCCCGCTGTCCAGCCATCTTCCGGCACAGGCCCGCGGCAGCTCCGGCCTTTCCCACGGATCGGGGCTGGCCCGGTTCAACGCCCTCTCCCCCGAATCCGCCCGCGCCGTCCTGCTGCACTGCTGCGGCAGCCGGCGCTGGGCCCAGCGGGTGGCCGCCCACCGCCCCTACCCCGACGCGGCCGCGCTGCTCGCCGCCGCGGACGAGGCCTCGTACGACCTCTCCCAGGCGGACCTGACGGAGGCGCTGGACGGCGAGTCCTCGGCGGAGCTGGAGCACGGGGCCTCCTACGCCGCGCTCCTGGCCCTCGACGCCGCCCACGCGGAGTACGAGCGAAAGTTCGGCCACGCCTTCGTCATCTGCCTCGACGGACACACCCCCGAGGAGCAGGCCGACCAGCTGCTGGCCGCGATCCGGCGTCGGATGGGTCACGAAGTGGATGAGGAGCGCTCGATCTCCGCGGACGAGCTGCGCCGTGTCGCACGGGCCAGGCTGGCCGACCTGACACACTGGCTGACCTCGGCGGATGGGGTGTCTGCCGCCGAATTCGGGCTATTCGCCCCTGTGGGATAGTCCGTCCGTGCCTGTTTGATCACACCGATGGCCCCCGCGCGAAGGAACCGACAAAGCGTCGCTACGATGTCCGGGGCCGGAGGACCGTACCCGGCCGGGCCCGACCGACAACGAAGCCGGCTGGCCCCCGCCCCGCTTCCGGAGGGTTTTCCGTGCCGGCTGGAACGTTGTACCGCGGCCGGGAAGGAATGTGGTCCTGGGTGGCTCATCGAGTCACCGGCGTCCTCATCTTCTTCTTCCTGTTCGTACACGTCCTCGACACCGCTCTCGTCCGCGTCTCCCCCGAGGCGTACGACGATGTCGTGGCTACCTACAAGACCCCGATCGTCGCGCTGTTGGAGTACGGCCTCGTCGCCGCCATCCTCTTCCACGCGCTCAACGGTCTCCGTGTCATCGCCGTGGACTTCTGGTCCAAGGGCCCGCGCTACCAGAAGCAGATGCTCTGGACTGTCGTGAGCATCTGGATCGTGCTGATGGCCGGGGCCGTGTACCCCGTCCTGAACCACGCCTACCTTGAACTGTTCGGGAAGTGACACGCATGTCTTCTGACACTTCTTCCGCCCAGGCCATCGGTGACGTGGAGGGCGTTTCCCTCTACGACGTCGACAACCCGGCGCCGTACATCGAGGCCCCGCGCAAGCGGACCGGCAAGACCCCGCGCTCGACCCGCGGCAACTTCGAGATGGCCGCATGGCTCTTCATGCGCCTCTCGGGCATCGTGCTGGTCGTCCTCGTCATCACCCACCTGCTGATCCAGCTGGTGCTGGACGGCGGCGTCTCCAAGATCGGCTTCGCCTTCGTGGCCGGCCGCTGGGCGTCCCCGTTCTGGCAGGTCTGGGACCTGCTGATGCTGTGGCTGGCCATGCTCCACGGCGCCAACGGCCTGCGCACCGTCGTCAACGACTACGCGGAGCGCGCCAACACGCGGCTGTGGCTGAAGGGCCTGCTCTACACCGCCACGGTGTTCACCATCCTTCTGGGCACGCTGGTGATCTTCACCTTCGACCCGAACATCCGCTAGGCAACGGGGCTGAGGCGAAACCAATGAAGATCCACAAGTACGACACCGTCATCGTCGGCGCGGGTGGCGCGGGCATGCGCGCCGCCATCGAGTCGACGAAGCGCAGCCGCACCGCCGTGCTGACGAAGCTCTACCCCACCCGCTCCCACACGGGCGCCGCGCAGGGCGGCATGGCCGCCGCGCTGGCCAACGTGGAAGAGGACAACTGGGAGTGGCACACCTTCGACACGGTCAAGGGCGGTGACTACCTGGTCGACCAGGACGCCGCCGAGATCCTGGCGAAGGAGGCCATCGACGCGGTCCTCGACCTGGAGAAGATGGGCCTGCCGTTCAACCGCACCCCGGACGGCACCATCGACCAGCGCCGCTTCGGCGGCCACTCCCGCAACCACGGCGAGGCGCCGGTCCGCCGGTCCTGCTACGCCGCGGACCGCACGGGCCACATGATCCTCCAGACGCTGTACCAGAACTGCGTCAAGGAGGGCGTGGAGTTCTTCAACGAGTTCTACGTCCTGGACCAGCTCCTGGTCGAGGAGGACGGCGTCAAGAAGTCGGCCGGTGTGGTCGCGTACGAGCTCGCCACCGGCGAGATCCACGTGTTCCAGGCCAAGTCCGTCATCTACGCCTCCGGCGGCACGGGCAAGTTCTTCAAGGTGACCTCCAACGCGCACACCCTCACGGGTGACGGCCAGGCGGCCTGCTACCGCCGCGGCCTGCCGCTGGAGGACATGGAGTTCTTCCAGTTCCACCCGACGGGCATCTGGCGCATGGGCATCCTGCTGACGGAGGGCGCCCGCGGTGAGGGCGGCATCCTCCGCAACAAGGACGGCGAGCGCTTCATGGAGAAGTACGCGCCGGTCATGAAGGACCTCGCGTCCCGTGACGTCGTCTCGCGCTCCATCTACACCGAGATCCGTGAGGGCCGCGGCTGCGGTCCGGCCGGTGACCACGTGTACCTGGACCTGACGCACCTCCCGCCGGAGCAGCTCGACGCGAAGCTCCCGGACATCACCGAGTTCGCGCGCACCTACCTGGGCATCGAGCCGTACACGGACCCGATCCCGATCCAGCCCACCGCGCACTACGCCATGGGCGGCATCCCGACCAACGTCGAGGGTGAGGTCCTGGCGGACAACACCACCGTCGTCCCGGGCCTGTACGCGGCCGGCGAGGTCGCGTGCGTGTCGGTGCACGGCGCCAACCGCCTCGGCACCAACTCGCTGCTGGACATCAACGTCTTCGGCAAGCGGTCCGGCATCGCCGCGGCGGCGTACGCGCACGCCAACGACTTCGTCGAGCTGCCCGAGGACCCGGCGAAGCAGGTGATCGACCTCGTCGAGCACCTGCGCGCCTCCACGGGCAAGGAGCGGGTCGCCGACCTGCGCCTGGAGCTCCAGGAGACGATGGACGCCTGCGTGATGGTGTTCCGCACCGAGCAGACGATCAAGACGGCGGTCGAGAAGATCGCGGAGCTGCGCGAGCGGTACAAGAACGTCTCGATCCAGGACAAGGGCAAGCGCTTCAACACGGACCTGCTGGAGGCCATCGAGCTGGGCAACCTGCTCGACCTGGCCGAGGTCATGGCCGTGTCCGCGCTGGCGCGCAAGGAGTCCCGCGGCGGTCACTACCGCGAGGACTACCCGAACCGCGACGACGTCAACTTCATGCGCCACACCATGGCGTACCGCGAGGTCGGGGCCGACGGCTCGGACTCGGTCCGGCTCGACTACAAGCCGGTCGTCACGACCCGCTACCAGCCGATGGAGCGTAAGTACTGATGTCTACCCCCACTCTGTCCAAGACGGACCAGATGGAAGCGGCGGCCGCGGCCTCCCCGTTCATCACGGTCACCTTCCGGATCCGCCGCTTCAACCCCGAGATCTCGGACGAGTCGCAGTGGCAGGACTTCCAGGTCGAGATCGACCCGAAGGAGCGCGTGCTCGACGGTCTCCACAAGATCAAGTGGGACCTCGACGGCACGCTGACCTTCCGCCGGTCGTGCGCGCACGGCATCTGCGGCTCCGACGCGATGCGGATCAACGGCAAGAACAGGCTCGCCTGCAAGACGCTGATCAAGGACATCAACCCGGAGAAGCCGATCACGGTCGAGGCCATCAAGGGCCTGACGGTGATGAAGGACCTCGTCGTCGACATGGAGCCCTTCTTCCAGGCGTACCGGGACGTCATGCCGTTCCTGGTCACCAAGGGCAACGAGCCGACGCGCGAGCGCCTGCAGTCCGCCGAGGACCGCGAGCGCTTCGACGACACCACCAAGTGCATCCTGTGCGCCGCGTGCACGTCCTCGTGCCCGGTGTTCTGGAACGACGGCCAGTACTTCGGCCCGGCGGCGATCGTCAACGCGCACCGCTTCATCTTCGACTCGCGTGACGAGGCCGGCGAGCAGCGGCTGGAGATCCTGAACGACAAGGACGGCGTGTGGCGCTGCCGCACGACCTTCAACTGCACCGACGCGTGCCCGCGCGGCATCGAGGTCACGAAGGCGATCCAGGAAGTCAAGCGTGCGCTGATCACGCGCCGCTTCTGAGTCCTTCGGCATTTGCGTACGGGGCCCCGCCGCCCGGTGTTCACACACCGGGCGGCGGGGCCTCCCGCGTATCAGGCCCGCCGGATCTGGCTGGTGATCGTCGGGTCGGTGATGGCCGTGTCCTCGGCGAGCAGCATCGCCTTGCTGAGGATCACCGCGAGGGTCCGGTCGCCCTCGTAGGGCAGGTAGCCCGCGTCCGGTGAGGCCGTGGACTTGGGCACGATGCACAGGTACTGGTCGTTCGGCTCCATCAGGATGTTGCCCGAGCCCAAATGGATCTTGTACGTCCGCAGCTCGCCCCTGACGTGGAGGAAGCGGCCCTCGACGGAGCAGCGGCCGGCGATGGCCAGCCTCGGCACCAGCCGCTCCAGCAGGGCCCGCCGGGTCTCGGCGCTCTGGTTCAGCTCGCCGAAGCCGTACGAGGTCCAGTACTCGCGGAAGCGGCCCTCGGGACCGCCGTCGGACCAGGTGGGGTCGTTGCCCACGCTGGCGACCCCGACGAACAGGTCCACGTCGCGCAGCACCTCGCTGAGCACCAGCTCGGGTATCTCGGTGAGCGGCAGCGGGTCGACGGGGGCCAGGCCGTCGGGCAGGTACATGGAGTATCCGCGGCCGCCGCCGCAGTGCGCCCAGTTCTGCGGGGCGTCGATCGGGTAGAAGCGCACCTGGTCGGTGGTCAGCCGCAGGTAGCTGCCGGATCCGGTGGTGTCGGCGTGGTGGTCGCCGCCGTCGTCGCCCTCGATCCAGTACTCGGCGCGCAGGCCCCACTGCGGCAGCTCCCGGGTGGCCGGCGGCGCGGAGTCGTCGACGCAGAGCCGGAGCTTGTTGCGCCAGCCCCGGGCGGCGGCCAGCGCGTGGAACTGGTGCTGGCGCAGGACGTGTGCGGCGAACCGGTTGGAGTACGTCCCGGTGTTCCGCTCGGCCTCGGTCAGCGGGTACACCTCGCGGTGGGCCTGCTTGAACGGCTGGGTGATGCCGAGCTCTTCGAGCCGCTCGCGCACGGCGGCGACCTCGTCCCCCGCGCGGCCGATCGGGTGCCACAGCCGT
The DNA here is from genome assembly GCF_055604165.1 of Streptomyces sp. NPDC037242. Classification (NCBI taxonomy): domain Bacteria; kingdom Bacillati; phylum Actinomycetota; class Actinomycetes; order Kitasatosporales; family Streptomycetaceae; genus Streptomyces; species Streptomyces sp. NPDC037242. Next base: position 107,205 of record NZ_JBVJUY010000009.1, on the reverse strand, counting down.
ACCTCGGCGTCCTCGCCGACGCACAGGGGGTCGCCCGCGAGGGTGCGCAGGTCGGTGCCGTCGAAGACCGCCGGGAGCCCGGCCACCGTCCAGACCAGGCGGCGGGCGAGGGTGGCGACCAGCGGGTGGTCGAGGTACCGCTCGCGCCACTGCCCGTACGCCCACACCCGGCGGGCGAGGAACTGCCGGTCGAGGCGCTCCGTCTGGGCGGAGAGCATCTTGTCGATGTCCTTCACGGCGGCCTTGAGCTCCTTGAGCTCCTCGGCGTGGTCCTGGCGGACCGCGGCGGGGACGCTCTTGACCGCCTTGCCGGCGGCGTTGCGCCAGCTGAGCACGGCCTTCGGCCCGCGCACCTCCAGCAGGGCGACGGCCTCCCCGAACGGGAACCCGGCGCGGCCGACCTCCGTGAGCCCGTACGCGGGCACGGCGAGCTCCTCGATCTCCTCCCGGGTCAGCCCGAGCGCGGCCGCCCGCTGCTCCAGCGCCGAGTCGACGAGCTTGAGGGTGCCCTTGAAGGTCACCCGGGCCGACAGCCGGGCCAGCTCGGCGAGGGCGGCCTCGCCCTCGGTCCGGGAGAGGGAGACGACACCGGCGTTGGCCACCTTGGGGTTGCGCGGGCCCAGCCCCGCGACCTTGCGCAGGCAGGCCTCCACGAGCCTGCCCAGCGCGCGCGGTATCTCGGGGTGCGCGGGCAGCAGGGGCAGCAGCCAGGCAAGTCCGCGCAGGGCGTTGGCGTTGTAGGGGTCGAGCTGGTTCTGGTACCAGCCGTCGTCCACCGGGATGGTGCGCGGACGGTCCACGAGCGCGAGCCAGCCCACGACGGTCTCGCGCAGGACGTCGGGGCCGGCTCCGGTGCCCTCGATGAGCGCGCGGGCGGTCTTCTCCCACTTGGCGCTGGGCCGGGCCGCGGTGGCGGTGGCGGCATGGGCGAGGAGGGCGGACCAGCGCCCGTCGGCCATGGCCTCCTCGGCCCACTGCTCACCGACGTTGAGGACGGGACCGCTCAACTGCCCGACCGCGGCGCTCAGGTCGGAAATGGAGTAGGACATCAGCGCACTGCGCCGCAGGGTGGCCACGGCTGCGGCCGGGACCGTGTGCCCGGCGGCCAGCCAGCCGTGCACGCGCGCCGACCAGCCGCCGCCGTAGGTGTGGTAGGTCCGCCCCAGCTCCTCGAAGGCCCGCCGGGTCGCCGCGTCGAGATCGACCGCCATGTCAGCCGCCCACCAGTGCGACGAGCTTGAGGAAGGTGACCTCGGTGCCGAGCGGGAGGTCGATCTCCTCGTCGAGCCCGGTGATCTGACGGTCCCCCACCAGGACGAGGAAGCCGTTGCGCTCGAAGGCCCGCAGCGCCAGCTCGGTCTGCACCTGCGGATCCACGGGCCGGTCGGCGGCCGGCCGCACCAGGCGCTGCGCCACGGCGGCGTGGCCGCGCGCCGCGTCCTCCGCCACCTCCTGGAATATCCTCCGCCGGATCAACTCGCGCAGCGCGAGCCGCTCTTCGGCGATCTCCATGCCCCAGCCGCCGCTGCGGCCCCCACTTGTCGTCTCGTCGACGAACGTCACGCTTCCCATGCGCCAGAGACTAGAACCGGCCACTGACAATGGGGCGGCCGGTCCCAACGCCGGGCTACAGCAGGCGCGGTGGCTGTGGAAGGATCGTCGGCATGAGTGAGCAGCAGCCCAATCCGTACGCGAACGACCCCGGCCAGGGCGACTACCAGTGGGGTCCGGGGCAGCCCGCTTACGGCTACCCGCAGCCGGGCCAGCCGGGTTACGGCTACCCGCAGCAGCCCCCCGCCTACCAGCCGACCATTGCCGGAGCTGGCATCCCGGCCCCCATGACCCCGCCGCCGGCGGCGGGGCAGGGCTCCGGCTTCTCCCTGGGCGACATCACCGTCGTGGGCGACCAGATCATGACCCCGTCGGGTCCGATGCCGCTGCGGGGCGCGATGTGGAACGCGACGGACCTGTCGCGCACGGAGGAGAAGATCCCGGCCCACGCGATCGTCCTCGCCGTCATCTTCTTCCTGTTCTGCCTGCTCGGCCTGCTGTTCCTCCTGATGAAGGAGAAGAAGACCACGGGCTACATCCAGATCACGGTGAACAGCGCCGGCCGCCACCACTCCACGATGATCCCGGCCACGGACCCGAGCACGTACATGTGGGTCATGAACCAGCTCAACTACGCCCGCTCCCTGAGCATGTGACCCCCGCGGCGGTTCCCCCACCCGATCCGGTGAAGGAACCGCCTTACGGGTCGCGGGGCCACCACCGCCCTACGATGATGCTCTCGACCCAGCCCACGGGAGGCCCGGAATGTCCACAGCGCCCGTCGAGCACCTGAGCGTGGCAACGACGAGGAGCCTCTGACTCTCCTCGAAGAGGCAGACAGACTCATGGAGCAGCTCCCCGGCTACCGTGTCGAGATCATCGGAGGCATCCTCACCGCGACACCAGCGCCGGACGCCCCGCACGCGCGCGCCTTGACAAGGGTGATGGCCCCTTTCATCGCCGCGGGACTGGACGATGGCGAGACCGACGTGCTCCAAGGCGTCGGCGTCTGGCTGCCAGAGGGCCCCGAGGACTACGCGGTCCCGGACCTGGCCGTGGTCGACGCCGATCTCGACGACCACTTGATCGAGTTCAACTGCTACGACCCGATGGCATTCCGCCCGGTCCTGGAAGTGACCTCGTCCAACTACAACAACGACCTGCGGTCCAAGGCCATCGCCTACGCCCAGGCCCGGATCCCCGTCTACGTCATCATCAACCGAAAGCACCAGCGGGTGCACGTCCTGACGGACCCCGTCGAGGGCGAGTACAAAGGCCATCGCATCCACGCCGCAGGTGAACTGGCGACCCTGCCCGACACGCTGGGCGCGAAGGTCACCCTCGATGTGGACCAGCTACTGAAGGCCGGACAGCCGCGCAAGAGGCAGCTCAAGGCCGAAGAGCAGGAGCCGGAAGCCTAGAGCTCGGCACAGCGGACACCACCCCACACCCATTGCTTGAACTTGTTCAAAAACAGGTCTACAGTCAGTCCTGCCATCAAGTTGAACACGTTCAAGGGGGGCGAGGGCAATGGACCTCACCGTGGTCGCGTACGTCATCTACCTGCTCATCAGCATCGGACTCACCATCTGGGTCGCCCGCACGCTCAGCCGCAACGGGCGCATCTTCATCGCCGACGTCCTCCAGGGCAACGAGAAGCTCGCGGACGCCGTGAACCAGCTCCTGGTCGTCGGCTTCTACCTCGTGAACATCGGCTTCGTGACCCTGTACCTGCGGTCGAGCGAGGAGATCGACACCGCCCGCGGCCTCTTCGAGGCACTGTCGGTCAAGCTCGGCGTCGTCCTGCTGGTCCTCGGCGTCATGCACCTCGGCAACGTCTGGGTGCTCAGCAAGGTGCGGCGCCGCCAGATCATGGAGCGCCAGCAGACCCCGCCGGTCGCCCCGCAGGGGTGGACCGCGCCGGCCGGGGCCTGACCGGTGGCACCGGCCGCGCAGGCCACCCGACACCTCACGGTCCTGTACGACGCCAACTGCCCGCTCTGCGTGCACATCCGGCACTGGCTGCTCGCGCAGCACTGGCTGGTGCCGCTCCGGCTGGTGCCCGCCGCGTCCTTCGAGGCGCAGCGGCGGTTCCCGCAGCTCGACCACGCGTCGACGCTGCGGGAGATCACCGTCGTCGGGGACTCCGGGCAGGTGTGGACCGGCACCGACGCCTTCATCGTGTGCCTGTGGGCACTGGCCGAGCACCGGCCGAGGGCGAACTGGCTCGCCACCCCGGCCGGCCGGCCGTTCGCCAGGGCGGCGATGTACGCCGCCTCCAAGTGGCGGGAGGCGGTCCGGGACGAGACCTGTGACGATCAGTGCCCCGCACCCGGATAGGCTCATACACCGTGACTGATCAGAAGGCTCCCAAGAGCGAGCAGACCCGGACGCTCATCCTGGAAACCGCGCTCCGGCTCTTCCAGGAACGCGGTTTCGACAAGACGACGATGCGCGGCATCGCCAAGGAGGCCGGGGTTTCGGTCGGCAACGCCTATTACTACTTCGAGTCGAAGGAACACCTGGTCCAGGGTTTCTACGACCGGATCGGCGCCGCCCACCTGGCCGCGGTCCGGCCCATCCTGGCCAGTGAGACCGATCTGCAGAAACGACTCGCGGGCGTACTGACGGCCTGGCTGGACATCGCCGCGCCGTACCACGAGTTCGCCTCCCAGTTCTTCAAGAACGCGGCGGACCCCGAGAGCCCGCTCAGCCCCTTCTCCCCGGAGTCGGAGGTGGCGCGCAAGCAGGCGATCGACATGCACCGCGAGGTGCTGGCGGGGGCGAAGACCAAGGTTCCGGAAGAACTGGCCGACGTACTGCCGGAGCTCATGTGGCTCTCGCAGATGGGCCTGGTCCTCTACTGGGTCTTCGACCGCTCCCCCAACAGCGAGAAGACCCGCCGCCTCGCGGAACGCGGTGCGCAGCTCACCACGCGCGGGATCGTCCTGGCCCGCTTCCGCGTCCTGCGCCCCCTGGTCCGCGAGGTCCACGAACTCTTCGCGGACTTCCTCCCGGGCATGGCCCAGACGGCGGTCTCCAAGAAGCGCGCCTCGGACCCCGACCCCGCCTGATCCACGCCGGCGGCCCCGGCAGCCCCGTGCCGGGGCCCGGGCCGCCCCGGCGGCGGGATCACAGCCAGTCGAGCTCCCACAGGCGCCAGACGCCCGTGCCGTCGGAGAGGTACTGGGCGCCCGTGACGGCCTCGCGGGACATCACGTAGTCCTTCTTCTGCCAGATGGGCAGCATCGGGATCTGCTGGGCGATCAGCTTCTGGAGTTCGCGGAAGTCGACCGCCGCCTCGGAGCGGTCCGAGAAGGACTGGGTGCGGGTGATGAGGGCGTCCACGGCCTTGTCGGAGAAGCCGTTGTTCATCGAGGAGTCGGCGCCGACGAGCGGGGCGACGAAGTTGTCCGCGTCCGGGAAGTCGGCGATCCAGCCGATGGTGTAGGCGTCGAACTCGCCCGCCGCGTACCCCTTCTGGAAGTCGCCCCACTTCTCCACCGGCTTGACCGTCAGCTGGAACAGCCCGGTGGACTCCAGCTGCCGCTTGATCTCGTCGGCCTCGGCGAGGTTCGCACCGCGTACGTTGACGCCGAGGGACAGCTGGACCGGGGTGGCGATCCCGGCGTCCTTGAGGAGCTTCTTGGCGGTGGCGCCGTTGGGCGCCGGGTACATGTCGAAGAACGGCGTGCTGTGCGAGGCGATGCCCGCCGGGACCAGGGAGTACAGCGGGGTGACCGTGCCCTTGTAGACCTGGCCGGCCAGCGCGGAGCGGTCCAGAACGGCGGCGACGGCCTGGCGCACGGCGGGCTGCGCCGCGGGGGAGCCCTGGCGGACGTTGAAGACCACGCTGCGGGTCTCGGTGCCGCCGGAAGCCTGGTAGCGGGTGTCCTTCAGGCCCGGGTTGAGGCCGGCGAGCACGGCCGGCGGCATCTCGCGGTGGGCGACCTCGACCGCGCGGTCCTGCCAGGCCCGGTCGAGCTGGGCGGAGTCCTCGAAGTACTTGACGGTGACGGACGCCTTGGCCGGCTTGCCCTGGCCCTTGTAGGTGGCGTTCGGCTTGAGCTCGGCGCTCGCACCGGCCGTGTACGCGGCCAGGGTGAACGGGCCGGAGCCGTCGACCTTGACGCCCCCGCGCAGGGCGGTGGCCGGGTACTTCTCCCGGTCCACGATCGAGGCGGCACCCGTCGCGATCTTGTAGGGGAAGGTGGCGTCGCGCGCGGAGAGGTTGAAGGTGACGACGCGGCCCTCGGCCTTGACCGACTCCAGCGTGTTGAACAGCGGCGCCGGCCCCTGGTCGGAGTTGATCGCCTTGATGCGGTCGAAGGAGTGCTTGACGTCCTCGGCGGTGATCTGGCGGCCCGAGGAGAACTTCACGTCCGGGCGCAGCTCGCACTGGTACGTGGTCAGCTTCTGCCCGATGAACTTGCAGGCGGAGGCGGCGTCGGGCACCGGGGTGTCCGAGCCGGGCCGGATCGTCAGCAGCGACTGGTAGACGTTGCTGAACAGGGCCCAGGAGCCCGCGTCGTACGCCCCGGCGGGGTCCAGGGAGGAGACCACGTCGCTCGTCCCGACGCGGATGGCCGTACCGCTCCCCCGGCCCTCGTCGGGCAGCAGCTGCCAGGCCCCGGCTCCGGCCACACCGAGGACCAGCCCGGCCGCGATGACTTTCGAGCGGACAGACCGCAGCATCCTTGACCCCACCCCACGCCGTCGCACACCGATATGCGCGACTCGACATCCGAATATCGGACAGCCAATCACGGAAAATCGGCCCCGGGAAGGCCGATTTGTGATGTGCCGCTGGCAGTTGGTGCGCTTCAGGCCTGATATGAGGCGAGTTCTACGACTGTGATGTCCGACGGTGCCCCGACCCGGACCGGCGGCCCCCAGGCGCCGGCCCCGCGGGACACGTAGAGCTGGGTGTCCCCGTAGCGCTCCAGGCCCGCGACGGTGGGGTTGGCGAGCTCGGCGACGAAGTTGCCGGGCCAGAGCTGGCCGCCGTGGGTGTGGCCGGAGAGCTGGAGGTCGACGCCGTGCCGGACCGCGTCGTGGATCACGACGGGCTGGTGGGCGAGGAGCACCGCGGCACGGGAGCGGTCGCGGTCGCCCAAGGCCGCCCCGAAGTCGGGGCCGTGGCCCTCGCTCTCCCCCTGGACGTCGTTGACCCCGGCGAGGTCGAAGTGCGGCAGTGCCCGGCGGGCGTTCTCCAGCGGGGTCAGGCCCAGCTCGCGGACGTGGTCGACCCAGGCCTGCGCCCCGGAGAAGTACTCGTGGTTGCCGGTGACGAAGTACGAGCCGTGCCGCGCCCGGAGCAGGCGCAGCGGCTCGGCGGCCGGACCGAGGTCGGGCACGCTGCCGTCGACCAGGTCGCCGACGATCGCGATGAGGTCGGGCTGGGTGCGGTTGACGGTGTCCACGATGCGCTGGGCGTGCGCGCGGCCGAGGACGGGGCCGAGGTGGACGTCGCTGACGACGGCGATGCGGAAGCCGTGCGCGGCCCGCGGCAGCTTGGCGAGCGGAACCTGCACCCGCTTGACCCGGGGCCCGCGCAGCACCCCGTACGTCCCGTACCCGACGGTCCCCCCGGCCGCGACGGCGGCGGCCCCGCCGACCGCTCGCGCGACGAAGGTCCGGCGGCTGAGCCCGCCCCCCGCGCCCCGGGGGACGGCGGTGATCGTGGCGGTGGAGCCCTCCGCGCCGTCCGGCTCCGCCGGCGCCTGGAGCACGGGGTCCGGGGCGGGGTCCCGCGGGTCCGGCTCGGCCTGGTCCGGCGCGGCCGGGGCCGTCTGCGCGTACCGGCGGAGCCACACGGCGCGTACGGGCTCCGCCACCAGCATCGCCAGCGTCAGGTAGAGCAGGACCGCCAGCCAGAGGTAACCGGGCCAGGCCACCGTCTGTTGGAGCCAGAAGGGGGCTCCCGCGCGCCCGGCCACCAGCGCGGCCGCGGCCAGCAGGGGCAGCGCCACCGCCAGCGCGGTGCCGGCGCGCCGCGCCCGGCCGCCCGGGGCCGTCGTATCGCGCACCAGGCGGATCCAGAGCCAGCGGTGGACCAGTGTCAGGAGGGTCAGTACGGCGACCACGGCCGCGACGGCCAGCACGATCTTCATGCCGCGTCACCCCGACGTGATTCACGCCGCAGCGCGCGGACGCCGAGCAACCCGATCACTCCGACGGCCGTCCCCAGAAGAAAGGACGACACCGCCAGGAGAAGGTGGACCCAGAAGTACGCCGTCGGGTCGCCCGCCGCGTCGAATGCCTGACCACTGCCGTTCTTCCACAGGTTCCGGACGAAAGACACCCAGATGAACCAGCTCCACACCCCGAAGGAGAGCAGGAACCAGGAGGCGCCGCGACTGAGTCTCATGTCCCCAGTATCTGATCACGACCCGGAACGGACACGCCGGGGTGGGCTGTCCCGGCGGTGGTTGCGGCGGGTTGGCCGGTCCGTGCGGCCAGACAGTCAATCGGGATGTACTTTCACCTGCGTGTCTGCCAATAAGACCGCACTGACGGTCCTTTCCGCCGCTCTGCTGGTCCCCGCGATGCTCGTGGCGCCCGCCCATGCCGCACCGACGCCGACCCCGCCGGCGGACGGGAAGGGTCAGCAGCGCAAGGCCCCTGCCCCGCCCGCCTCGATGTCCACGGTCGGCGGCTCCGCGCTCGGACAGCCCGGGACCCAGGTGAACCTGCTGCCCGGCGCGCCCGCGCTCCCCACGAACCTGACGGGGCGCTCGTGGATCGTGGCCGACGCCGAGTCCGGCGAGGTCCTCGCGGCACACAACGCGCACTGGCGGCTCCCGCCCGCCTCGACCATGAAGATGCTCTTCGCGGACACCGTGCTCCCCGGGCTCCCCAAGGACCAGGTCCACAAGGTCACCGGGCAGGAGCTGTCGGGTGTCGGCTCGGGCTCCAGTCTGGTCGGGGTCAAGGAGGACCACGAGTACTCCGTCCACGACCTGTGGCTCGGGGTGTTCCTGCGCTCGGGCAACGACGCCGTCCACGTGCTCTCCGCCATGAACGGCGGGATCGACAAGACCGTCAAGGACATGCAGGCGCACGCCGAGGAGCTCCAGGCCCTCGACACGCACGTGGTCTCTCCGGACGGCTACGACGCCCCCGAGCAGGTGTCGAGCGCGTACGACCTCACCCTCATCGCGCGCTCGGGCCTGCAGAAGCAGGACTTCCGGGAGTACTGCGGCACGGCCAGCGCGAAGTTCCCCGGCTTGCAGGAGGCCGGGAAGGCGCGCGACTACTTCGAGATCCAGAACACCAACCGGCTGATGACGGGCGCGGGGGGCATCCCCCCCTACAAGGGCATCGCCGGGGTCAAGAACGGCAACACGACGATGGCGGGCTCCACCTTCACCGGCGCCGCCCAGCGAGGCGACAAGAAGCTGCTGGTCACGGTGATGAACCCGGGCGCCGGTGGCGCGAACACCGTCTACGAGGAGACCGCGGACCTCTTCGACTGGGGCTTCGCCGCGCAGGGCAAGGTCAAGCCGGTGGGCGAGCTGGTCCCGCCGAAGAGCGCGGACACGACCTCCCACGGCTCCCCCGCCCAGTCGCACGAGAACAACCCGTCGGCGTCCGGTGACGGCGGCGGCGGGATCGGCACCGCCCTCGGCATCGCGGGCGGGGCGCTCGCGGTCCTCGCGGGCGGCGCGTTCGTCGTCAACCGGCGCCTGCCGCGCGGCCGCCGGGGTCGCCGGGCTTCCTGACGGACGGCGGGGAGGACCCGGGACCCTCGGCCGCCGCGGGCTCCGGGGCCTGCTCCGTCTGCGGGTCCTGCTCCGTCCCTGGGTCCTGCTCCGTCTGTGGGTCTTCCTCGCCGTCCCCGTCCGCATCGTCGCGGCTCGCCGTCCAGGCCGCGCAGAACAGCAGCAGCTTCGCCGTGAAGTTGATCCACAGCAGCAGGGCGATCGGCACGCCGAAGGCCCCGTACATGCTCTTCGCGGCGACCCCCCGCATATAGCCGCTGAGCAGCAGTTTCAGCAGCTCGAAGCCGGCCGCGCCGATGAGCGCGGCCTGGAGCAGGCGGCGGCGCGACGGTTCGACGCCGGGCAGCAGGGTCAGGACGTAGAGCAGCAGCAGGAAGGCCGCCAGCACGCCGACGAGGAAGGCCCCGCCCCGCAGCAGCGCGCCCCCCGCGCCGTCCCGCGGGATGCCCAGCCACTCGCCGAAGCGCCCGACGGCGCTGGAGCCGATGATCGAGGCCGCGGCCGAGCCCAGGCCCGCGCCGCCGAGGCCGATCAGGACGAGCGCGTCCTTGCCCTTGCGCACGAAGGGGTTGCCCTCGTCCTCGTCGTCCTTCTCCCACACCGCGCGCAGGCAGTCCCGCATCGAGCCGACCCAGCCGATGCCGGTGAAGAGCAGGACGGCCGCCGCCACCAGCCCGACGGTGCCCGCGTTCGCGACGAGGGCGTCGAGGTCGAGCTGGTCGGAGATGCCCGGGACCTGCTCGGCGAGGCTCTTCTGCAGCCGCCCCAGCTGGTCCTTGCTGAGCAGCCCGGCCCCGACGGCGGCGGCCACGGTGATCAGCGGAAAGAGCGCCAGGAAGCTGATGAAGGTGATCGCGGAGGCCAGTCGGCTCCAGTGGACGCGGTCCAGCCGCTGGTACGAACGCCACGCGTGGGTCCGCATCACGAAGCCCACCAGGGGCCCGACCACCGGAAGCTTCCTCAGCCAGTCCATGCCGTCACCGTAAATGAGCCGTCGGAAATAGCCGGGATTGCCACCGTTGGGCACTACGGTCGTCCCTTGTGACTTTTCGCCCGACGGCTCGGCCGTTCCATGACCTGGTCCTGCGAAGGATCCGTTTCCGGCTCAGGTTCCGGTACAGGATCCTGCCTCAGTCGACGACGGCGGCGGTGTCGGTCGGTGACCCGAGCTGCGCCGGGACTGCGGCCGGGGCGCTGCCGAAGGGGTACTCCCGCAGTTTGCGCCAGACCCCGTCCGAGCCCTGCTCGTAGAGGGCGAAGCCGCCGCAGATCCAGTCCGCGGAGTACTCCGCGAGCGCGCTGAACGCCAGGTCCATCGCCTCCTCGGAGATCCCGTGGGCGACCGTGACGTGCGGGTGGTACGGGAACGCCAGCTCGCGGCTGAGCGGCCCCTGGGGGTCGCGGACCCGGCCCTGGAGCCGGGTGCAGCCCGTGGCGCCCTCGACGACCTTGACGAAGACGACCGGCGAGAGGGGGCGGAAGGTTCCCGTACCGGCCAGCCGCATCGGGAAGGGGCGGCCGGCCGCGGCCACCTCGGCCAGGTGGGCGCGGATCTCCGGCAGCCGGTCCGCCTCCACCTCGGTGGGCGGCACGAGGGTGACATGCGTGGGGATGCCGTGCGCGGCAGCGTCCCCGAAGCCCGCGCGCCGCTCCTGGAGCAGGCTGCCGTACGGCTCCGGGACCGCGATCGAAACGCCGAGCGTTACGGTCCCCACGAGTCTCTCCTCCGTCGTCGTTCCGGTCGTTCCGGTCGTCCGTGCGCGGGCCGAGCCCGTGCTGAGCGCGGGCTGAGCGTCGTCTGTGCGAGTGCTGCCGCCCCAGTGTGGCGCCAGCACCCCCCAGATCGCCAGGGCCCTCTGTCGCTCAGTGCTTCGCGGGGAGGAGTCCGAGCCTGTCGTAGGCCTGCGCCAGGGTCTCCGCCGCGACCGCCCGAGCCTTCTCCGCGCCCTTGGCCAGCAAGGAGTCCAGGGTCTCCGGGTCGTCCAGGTACTCCTGGGTGCGCTGCTTGAACGGTGTGACGAAATCGACCATCACTCCGGCCAGGTCGGTCTTCAGCGCGCCGTAGCCCTTGCCCTCGTAACGGGCCTCCAGGGCGGGGATCGTCTCGCCCGTGAGAGTGGAGTAGATCGTGAGCAGGTTGCTGACGCCGGGCTTCTCCACGGCGTCGAAGCGGATCTCGGCCTCGGTGTCGGTGACCGCGCTCTTGATCTTCTTCTCGGTGGCCTTGGGCTCGTCGAGGAGGTTGATCAGGCCCTTGGGGGACGACGCCGACTTCGACATCTTGATCGACGGGTCCTGGAGGTCGTAGATCTTCGCGACCTCCTTGACGATGTGCGCCGCGGGGAGGGTGAAGGTGTCGCCGAAGCGCTGGTTGAAGCGCTCGGCCAGGTCGCGGGTCAGCTCGATGTGCTGGCGCTGGTCCTCGCCGACGGGCACGGCGTTCGCCTGGTAGAGCAGGATGTCGGCGACCTGGAGGATCGGGTACGTGAACAGGCCGACGGTGGCGTTGTTGGCGCCCTGCTTGGCGGACTTGTCCTTGAACTGGGTCATCCGGCTGGCCTCGCCGAAGCCGGTGATGCAGTTCATGACCCAGCCGAGCTGCGCGTGCTCGGGGACGTGGCTCTGGATGAAGAGCGTGCAGCGCTCGGGGTCCAGGCCGGCGGCGAGCAGCTGCGCGGCGGAGAGGCGGGTGTTCGCGCGGAGGTCCTTCGGATCCTGCGGCATGGTGATCGCGTGCAGGTCCACGACCATGTAGAAGGCGTCGTGCGTCTCCTGCAGGGCCACGTACTGGCGGATGGCTCCGAGGTAGTTCCCGAGGTGGAACGAACCGGAGGTGGGCTGGATACCGGAGAGCGCGCGAGGACGATCAGAAGCCATGGCTTCATTCTCTCAGGTGCGGGGCGGGACTCTGTCCCCGCGCTGGCCGGATCCGGGCGGGTCGCCGGGGCCGGCGCGGCCGGGGCCGCACCCCGCGCCCGGCCCCCGCGCCGGGGCCCGCCCGAGTACCGGACAGTAGCGGTGCGGCCGGATCTTGCCCCGGCCGAGCGACCGCTTTCCGCCGGGGCTCCGCCCGGCCCCCTGGGGCTCCGCCTCAGACCCCGCGGGCGGAGCCCCCAGCAGCGGTGCCGCGGGGCTACTGCTGCGGCAGGCCCGGGGCGGGGAAGGCCGCCATCAGGTCCGCGACCTCGGCCCGCACGACGGCCAGCGCCGGCTCGTCACCCTTCGCGGCCGCGTCCACCGCGCGCGAGATCCAGTCGGCGACCACCGGCATGTGCTCGACCCCCAGCCCCCGGGACGTGAGCGACGGCGTGCCGATCCGGATGCCCGACGGGTCGAACGGCTTGCGGGGGTCGAACGGCACGGTGTTGTAGTTGACCACGATGCCCGCGCGGTCCAGCGCCTTCGCGGCGACCTTGCCCGGGACCTCCCGCGAGGTCAGGTCCATCAGGATCAGGTGGTTGTCCGTACCGCCCGACACGAGGTCGAAGCCCCGGGCCAGGAGCGCCTCGGCCAGGGCCTTGGCGTTGGCCACCACCGCGTGCGCGTACGTGACGAAGGACGGCTGCGCCGCCTCGTGCAGCGCGACCGCGATGCCGGCCGTCGTCTGGTTGTGCGGGCCGCCCTGGAGGCCCGGGAACACGGCCTTGTCGATGGCCTTCGCGTGCTCCGCGCGGCACATCAGCATCGCGCCGCGCGGGCCGCGCAGGGTCTTGTGGGTGGTGGTGGACACCACGTCCACGTGCGGTACCGGCGACGGGTGGGCGCCGCCCGCGATCAGGCCGGCGATGTGCGCCACGTCCGCGACCAGGACCGAGCCCGCCTCCTCGGCGATGGACGCGAAGGCCGCGAAGTCGATCGTCCGGGGCAGCGCCGTGCCGCCACAGAAGATGATCTTCGGCCGCTCGGCGAGCGCGAGGTCGCGCACCGCGTCGTAGTCGATGAGGCCCGTCCCGGCGGAGACGCCGTACTGCACGCCGCGGAACCAGGAGCCCGTCGCCGAGACGCCCCAGCCGTGGGTCAGGTGGCCGCCCATCGGCAGGGCCATGCCCATCACGGTGTCGCCGGGCTTCGCGAAGGCCAGGTACACCGCCAGGTTGGCCGGCGAGCCGGAGTAGGGCTGCACGTTCGCGTGGTCCACCCCGAACAGGCCCTTGGCGCGCTCGACGGCCAGCGCCTCGACGCGGTCGATGTTCTGCTGGCCCTCGTAGTACCGGCGGCCGGGGTAGCCCTCGCTGTACTTGTTCTGCAGCACCGTGCCGGAGGCCTCCAGCACGGCCGCGGACACGTAGTTCTCGCTGGGGATCAGGCGCAGGGTCTCGGCCTGCAGGGATTCCTCCGCCGCGACGAACGACGCCAGTTCGGGGTCGGTCGCGAAAAGGGCGGGATGGGCGGACGGCTGGCGCGCGGTCATGGCGGCTCCTCCGGGGTCGATGTCGGTTCGTCCCCGCGAGGCCCAGGCGAGCGGCCCTGTATGCGGTCGTGCGCGCACGACTCCCCCGGAGTTGGTTCTCCGTGCGCCAGTTGCCGTGCGTACGGCCCACCTTAGCGGGCGCGCCACAAGAAAGGTTTCTCCGTCCGGTATACGAGCGAGGATGGAAAGTGACGCCACCCTCGTCACAGGCCTGACGGACGATCGGAGACCCCGTGTCGACAACTGCTGATGCCATCCGCTCCGCCGACGCGCACAGCGCGCACAACTACCATCCGCTGCCCGTCGTCGTCGCGACCGCGGAAGGCGCGTGGATGACCGATGTGGAGGGCCGCCGGTACCTGGACATGCTGGCCGGCTACTCGGCCCTCAACTTCGGCCATGGAAACCGCCGCCTCCTCGACGCGGCCCGCGCCCAGCTGGAGCGGGTCACCCTCACCTCGCGCGCCTTCCACCACGACCGCTTCGCCGACTTCTGCACCGAGCTCGCCGCGCTGTGCGGCAAGGAGATGGTGCTGCCCATGAACACGGGCGCCGAGGCCGTGGAGACGGCCGTCAAGACCGCCCGCAAGTGGGGCTACGAGGTCAAGGGCGTCCCGGACGGCCACGCCAAGATCGTGGTCGCGGCCGACAACTTCCACGGCCGGACGACGACGATCGTCTCGTTCTCCACCGACCACGACGCCCGCGACCACTTCGGCCCGTACACCCCGGGCTTCGAGATCGTCCCGTACGGGGACCTCACCGCGCTCGCCGCGGCCGTCACGGAGAACACCGTGGCCGTGCTGCTGGAGCCGATCCAGGGCGAGGCGGGGGTCCTCGTACCGCCCGCCGGGTACCTGAGCGGCGTACGGGAACTGACGCGCGAGCGGAACGTCCTGTTCATGGCGGACGAGATCCAGTCGGGCCTGGGCCGCACCGGAAGGACCTTCGCCTGCGAGCACGAGGGCGTCGTCCCCGACGTGTACATCCTGGGCAAGGCCCTCGGCGGCGGGGTCGTGCCCGTGTCGGCGGTCGTCGCCGACCGGGACGTGCTCGGCGTGTTCCGGCCGGGCGAGCACGGCTCCACCTTCGGCGGCAACCCGCTGGCCTGCGCCGTGGCCCTGGAGGTCGTCGCGATGCTCCGGACCGGCGAGTACCAGCAGCGCGCCACCGAGCTCGGCGACCACCTGCACCGGGAGCTGAACCTGCTGGTGGGCGGGGGCGCGGTGACCGCCGTACGGGGTCGCGGGCTGTGGGCGGGCATCGACATCGACCCGTCGCGCGGGACCGGCCGGGAGATCTCCGAGAAGCTGATGGAGCTCGGGGTGCTGGTGAAGGACACCCACGGGTCGACGATCCGGATCGCGCCGCCGCTGGTCATCAGCAAGGAGGACCTGGACTGGGGCCTGGACCGGCTCCGGTCGGTCCTCGCCGCGGACTAGAGCCTCAGAGGATGACGTGGGGCAGGAAGCGGGCGTACTCGTCCGTGACCGGCCCCGCCGATTCGCGGATGCCGAGCCCCGCCGACTCGTCCTCGACGACCCATGCGCCGAGCACCACGCGGTTGCCGTCGAAGTCGGGCAGCGGGGCCAGGCCCTGGAAGCAGTACGCCTCCCCCTCGACCGGGACGAACGGCTCGCCGCTCCCGTCCGCCGGGTGCAGCGTCACGCCGGCGCCCTCGCGGCCGAGCAGCGGCTTCGCGACGTACCCCTGGCCGTCGGCGTCCGCGAGCTCGCGCGGTCCGTCGAGGTAGGCGGGCAGCAGGTTCGGGTGCTCCGGGAAGAGCTCCCACAGGATCGCCAGCAGCGCCTTGTTGGACAGCAGCATCTTCCACAGCGGCTCGATCCACGCGGTCGTGCCGGAGCCGCCGCCGTGGTCGTACGTGCCGAGGACCTGCGGGCCGAACTCGTCGGCGGCCAGCCACTCCCACGGGTAGAGCTTGAAGCAGCTGCGGATGAAGCGGAGCTTCTGGTCCACGAACCGGCCGGACAGGCTGTCCCAGCCGATCTGCTCGACGGAGATCGACTCGGTCTCCAGGCCCGCCTGCTCGGCGGTCTCCTGGAGGTAGG
The DNA here is from genome assembly GCF_055604165.1 of Streptomyces sp. NPDC037242. Classification (NCBI taxonomy): domain Bacteria; kingdom Bacillati; phylum Actinomycetota; class Actinomycetes; order Kitasatosporales; family Streptomycetaceae; genus Streptomyces; species Streptomyces sp. NPDC037242. Next base: position 91,450 of record NZ_JBVJUY010000009.1, on the reverse strand, counting down.
CGACCGTCATCAGGTCCTCGCCGAGCTCGTCGGTCTCGGAGTGCGCGAAGTGCAGCGGGCCGGTCGGGAGCAGCTCCGCCTGGCGGCGCCAGGCGTCGACGAGGCGCTCGTGGAGGGAGTTCCACTGGTCGGCGCCGGGGAACCGTTCCTCCATCCAGAACCACTGCGGACTCGCCGCCTCCACCAGGGAGGTCGGGGTGTCGGCGTTGTACTCCAGGAGTTTGGCCGGGCTGCCGGAGCCGTCGTAGCGCAGGTCGAAACGGCCGTACAGGGAGGGCTGTTCCGCGCGCCGCCGCCAGGACTCGCCGATGCGTCCGGCGAGCTTCGCGTCGGTGATGCCGAGGTCCGCGAAGCGGTCGTGCTCGACGATGTGCGCGGCGGCCGCCAGGCACATGGCGTGCAGCTCCTCGACGACGTTCTCCAGCGCCTCGACCTCGGGGAGCGAGAAGGAGTAGTAGGCGCTCTCGTCCCAGTAGGGGCGCAGGGAGTCGTCGGGGTAGCGGGTGAGGGGGTAGATCAGCCCCTGCTCCTCGACGATGCGCTGCCAGTCCGGGCGGGGCTCGATGGTGTGGCGCTTCATCGGGGGTCAGCCGCCGCTGGAGCCGGTGCTGCTGCCGCCGATGCCGCCGCGGGTGACGGCGGACTTGTCGAAGCTGCCGCCGGTGACCTTGTTGTTGACGACGGTGCCGCCGTAGTAGTACGAGCCGCGGCCGCCGCTCTTGCACTCCTTGGTGTTCAGCTTGTCGAGCGTTGCGCGGTCGGCGCAGCGCTTGTCGGGCTCGTTGCTGCTGCCGCAGGCCACCAGGGCCGCTGCGAGCAGGCCCATGCCGCCGAGCGCTACGGTGCCGGAGCGCATGCGGCGCTGGTTCTTGTTGCTGATGTCCATCTGTGGCGCTCCCCTTGTGGCGTGCTCCCGACAGACTAGAGCGGTGGTCCGGACCGATGGAATCCAGCCGCCGTCACGCCCTCGTCACAACGGTGACTTAGAGTCAGTTCGTGCTCATTGGGATGATTTGCGCACTCGGTGCGGCGGTCTGCTTCGGTACGGCCTCGGTCCTCCAGGCGGTCGCCGCCCGCGCGGCGGAGCCCGGAACCGGCTCGGGCGTGGACACCGCGCTGCTGCTACGGGCCCTGCGCCAGTGGCGGTACCTCGCCGGCCTCGGGCTGGACGGGATCGGCTTCGTGCTCCAGATCGTGGCGCTGCGGCACGTCCCGATCTACACGGTGGGGGCGGCGCTGGCGGCCAGTCTCGCGGTCACCGCGGTCGTCGCGGCGCGGCTGCTGGGCGTACGGCTGCGCGCGAACGAGTGGGGCGCGGTCGCGGTGGTCTGCGCGGGGCTGCTCATGCTGGGGCTGGCGTCCGGGGAGGAGGGCTCCGGCAAGGGCTCCCTGGCACTGAAGCTGGGCCTGCTGGGCGCGGCGGGGCTGGTGCTGCTGGTGGGGGCGGTGGCGGGCGGGCTGCCGGACCGGGCCCGGGCCCTGGTGCTGGGCCTGGCGGCCGGCACGGGCTTCGGGGTGGTGGAGGTGGCCGTCCGCCTCATCGACGGGCCGTCGCTCACGAACCCGGCGCTGTACGCGCTGCTGCTGGGCGGCGGCGCGGCGTTCCTGCTGCTCACCTCGGCCCTGCAGCGCGGGTCGGTGACGGCGGCGACCGCCGGGCTGGTGCTCGGCGAGACGATCGGCCCGGCGGCGGTGGGCGTGGCCTGGCTCGGGGACCGCACCCGCGAGGGCCTGACCTGGCTGGCCGCGGCGGGCTTCGCGGTGGCCGTCGCCGGAGCCCTGGCCCTGGCCCGCTTCGGCGAACTCCCGGACCAGGGCCCGCGGCAGGACCCGGCCCAGGACCGGGACCAGGACCCGGACCAGGAGCGCTGATCCGCCGCCGGCTCGCTATGCTCGCGCGGCTCGAAGCAACCACCGCAGCCTGTCTGAGGACGTGACTTGGCTTGATGTCCATACCCGTCGCGCTGATCGCCGTCGTCGCGGTCGCGGTGCTCGTCACCGTGTGGCTGATCCGCCGATCCTCCCGGTCCGCAGCCGCCGTACCGGCCGCGGACACCGCACCGGCCGCGCACACGGCACCGAGCGCCGCGGCTGTGGTCGACGCCCGGCCCGAGCTCCCCGCGGCGGGGCTCCTGGTCCCCGAGGACGTGCTCCGGTCCGCCGGTTCGAACTCCGTCACGATCTGGGACGCGCTCGAAGCCGCAGCGGCGCCGGTCGCCGTCGAGTACTACCCGGTCAGCGAGTCGGAGATCGCGAAGTTCCGGACCGTGCCCGTGAACGCGACGGCTCAGCAGGCGCTGGCCGGGATCGTGGAGGCAGTCAACCCGAAGAGCCCGACGCTGTTCCGGGTGGTGCTGCCCAAGGGCGCGGAGCTCGTCAAGGCCGTCGGAAGTTCCGGGTTCAGAGGGTTCTCCCGCACCGACGGCAAGACGGCACATGCCGTTCTGAAGCCCGTCGCCGCCGGTGGGGCGATCGCGGCGGGCTGGCCGGTGCTGGCCGTGGCCGGAACCGTCATGGCGATGGACATGGTGGCCCAACGTGCACAGCGGGCGCACCAGGACCGGGTCGAGGCCAGCCTGGGCCGCCAGGAGGAGCGCCACTACGTCGAACGGATCACGGACCAGCGCTCGGTCGACGACCAGTTGTCCCGCGCGATCAGCCTGATGCTCGACGGCCGCAATCCGAATCTCGAACTCGCCCTGAAGGGTGCGTACGACGAGTTCCACCGCTCCCAGCAGTTCCTGGAGAAACACCGCGGCGTCATCGACGAGCTGGTGGACGACGACGGCAAGGTGGACTACCGCCGGCTGGAGGAGGCCCTCGGCGGCATGACGAAGGAGACCGACCACTTCGTCCGGGAGCTCCACCTGGCGCGAGCGGCGATAGCGATCCGGCGCAAGGCCATGGTTGCCGACGGGGCGGCGCTGGCGCTCGGCGATCCCACCAATCCCTACGCCGCCCTGCGACGGTTCATGGATGCGCAGGTCCATCAGTTGGAACAGGCCGATGCGGTCGTGGCCGAACTGACCGAACGCCTCACCGAGGTCGAGCTCAAGGGCCGTTGGCACGACTTCGGCTCGTCGGTGGCGGCGCGCCAGGAGCAGCTCCGCGCCCGGATCTCCCCGCCCGCGGTCGACGGCGACGCCGAGATCCGCTACCTCAGGACGTCTTCCGGCCAGATCCTCCAGCTGCTTCCGCCCGACGAGGAAGAGCCCGGCGACGAGCCGGGCGCCGAGTCCGGAAGCGAGCCCGGCGCCGAGCACCCCGCCTAGGGGGTGTCCGGCGGCGGCAGCGTCGCCGCCAGCGCGGCCAGGGTCAGCGACCAGGCGCTGGTCGGCGGGGTCCCGTACCCGACGACCAGCGCCTCGCGGGGCGGGACGGCCGCGTCGGGATGACGGAAGAACGACAGCGGGTGCAGGGCCAGGTCCTGCCAGGCCGCCGACCGCAGCACCTCCCGCTCGGTACCCGGTGGCAGGTCCAGCACCGCGTGCAGCCCCGCCGCGATGCCCGAGACCTCCACCCGGTCCGAGACGGCGGCGACCAGTTCGTCGCGCCGCCGCCGGTAGCGCATCCGCATCCCGCGCACGTGCCGGTCGTAGGCACCGGAGCGGATGAACTCCGCGAGGGTGAGCTGTTCGAGCGCGCTGGAGGTCCAGTCGGTCCGGCCCTTCATCGCCAGCACCTCGTCCAGCACGGACGGCGGGACCACCATCCAGCCCATCCGCAGCCCCGGCGCCAGGGACTTGCTCGCCGTGCCGAGGTACACCACCCGGTCCGGGTCCAGCCCTTGCAGGGCGCCGACCTGCTGGCGGTCGTAGCGGAACTCGCCGTCGTAGTCGTCCTCCAGCACCAGCCCGCCGGTGGTCCTGGCCCAGTCCACCACCGCCGTCCGCCGCGCGGGAGTGAGGGCCGCGCCCGTGGGGAACTGGTGCGCCGGCGTCAGCAGCACCGCGCCGGCCTCCGCGGGCACCTCGGCCGTACGGGCCCCCGCGCCGTCCACGCCCATCGCGCGGGTCCGCAGCCCGGCCCCGGCGAGCAGGTCCCAGTGGATGTCCAGCCCGTACCCCTCCACCGCCACCTCCCGGACCCGCCGCGCCCGCAGCACCCGTGCCATCAGCGTCAGCCCGTGCACGAAGCCCGCGCAGAGCACGATCCGCTCCGGGTCCGCGTACACCCCGCGCGCCCTCGCCAGGTACCCGGCCAGCGCCTCCCTCAGCTCCACGCGCCCGCGCGGATCGGCCCCGTACCCGAAGGCCTCGTTCGGGGCGTCGGTCAGCGCCCGCCGGGCCGCCGAGAGCCAGGCCGCGCGCGGGAAGCCGCCCAGGTCCGGGGTGCCCGGCAGCAGGCTGTACGAGGACCCCGGCCGCGCGGGGCGGCGTACGGCGGCGGCCGTCGCGGCCCGCCGCGGCCGCGCCCGCTGCGCGACCCGCGTCCCGGAGCCCTGGCGGGCCGTGAGCCAGCCCTCGGCGACGAGTTCGGCGTACGCCTCCGCGACCGTGTTGCGGGCGATCCCGAGGTCCGCGGCGAGCGAGCGCGAGGACGGCAGCCGGGTCCCCGGGGCGAGGCGGCCGCTGCGCGCGGCCTCGCGCAGCGACTCCGCGAGCCCGGCCCGCAGACCGCGCCCCGCGGTGAGCTCCAGGTGCAGGTCCGCGCCGAAAGTGGCCCAAGATTCCGTCATGGACATGGACCATATCGGCGGGCCGCCTGGTTCGTAGGGTGGAGCCATGACCACACACCAGCACCCCGCCGAGACCGCCCCCGAACAGGCCCCCCGCATGCAGTGGGCCAAGGCCGCCCCCGAGGTCTACAAGGCCGTCTACGCCCTGGAGGTCGCCTCCAGGAAGGGCCTGGACCCCGCCCTGATCGAGCTGGTCAAGATCCGCGCCTCGCAGCTCAACCACTGCGCGTTCTGCCTGGACATGCACACCAAGGACGCGCTGGCGGCGGGCGAGAGCGTGGAGCGGATCGTCCTGCTCGGCGCCTGGGAGGAGTCGCGCCACTTCTACACCGAGAAGGAGCTCGCGGCGATCGAGCTGACCGAGGCCGTGACCGTCCTGACGGACGGCTTCGTGCCGGACGAGGTGTACGAGCGGGCCGCGCAGCACTTCGGGGAGCAGGAGCTCGCCCACCTGATCGCCCTGATCGCGACGATCAACGTCTGGAACCGCTTCGGCGTCACCACCCGGATGGTCCCGGGCCACTACAAGGCGGGCTCCCACAAGGTCTGACCCGCCCGCGCGGTCAGCCGCCCGCGGTCAGCCGCCCAGCAACTGCGTGACGGCCCCGAGCACCGCGCCCCCGGAGGCCAGCAGCTCCACGACACCGCCCGCCGAGGCGAGCGCGTCCCGCACCCGGGACAGCCGGCCGACGCCGGCGGTGCCGGAGGCGGCCAGCTCGTCCTCGGCGCCGGCCAGCTCGGCCTCCAGTACCTCGACCTCGGCACGCGGGGTGAGCCGTGCGAGGTCGGCGCGCAGTTCCGCGATGGCGGTGCGCAGCTCCTCGTACGCCGCGTCGGGCACGGGGGCGGACCCGTCGTGGTTGACCACGCTGTTGTGGTTGCCGGAGCCGCCGATGCTGAAGCTGCTGCGGTCGACGTTGCCCAGGTGTACGGACGGGCCGCGGCCCTCTGCCTCAGGCGCCATGGCCTGTCCCCCTGTCTCCGTGGTGGTTGGTCGTGCTGTTGTGGCTGGTCCCTCCGATGCCGAAGGAACTGTTGTTGACGGACTGGATGAACACGGCTCCCGGTTCCACCCGGATGGTCTGCCGCTCGAACTCCTCGGTCTGCCAGCCCGCTTCGTGCAGCGCCTTGCTGACGCCGCCCACCACCCGCTCCTGAATCGCCTTCAGGAAGCGTTCGATGTCCATCTCGTGGAAGATCGAGGCCTGCTGCTCGGAGCCGAGCTCCCGGACGGAGGCCTCGGGGCCGATCATCTGGTACGGCCCGTCGGAAGCCTCGGTGGCCAGGCGCCAGGTGCTGCCCTGTGCCTGGACCAGCAGGATCAGGGCGTCTCCGATCGCGTGCGGGGCCCGGACGAGGGAGCGGAACACGAGCCTCTCGGAGTGCCGGCGGGCGAGCGCGTCGGCGGACTGGAAGAGCGTACGGACCGGCAGCAGGACGTGCGGGGCCACTTCCACCATCAGCATCCCGCCCTGCGTGTGGACCCGTACGAACACGGTCAGGACCAGTCCCTCGTCCCACGCGCTCACTCGTATGCGCAGGTAGTGCCGCCGTCTCTCACCGGCCTCCTCGACGGCCGCCTTGCGGTGCTCGTCGAAGTGGGGGAAGACGGCCTGTGCCATGTCGCGGTGTGGGAGTCCCAGGGCGGGCAGGAAGACGCATTCCTCGATCACGAGCTCGCGCAGCCGGTCCAGCACCGCCGCCTCGACCTGCGGCGAGTCCTTGGGGCCGGGGACGCGCAGCTCCTGGAGTCCCTCCCTGATCGTGCCGAGGACCCGTGTGTTGTCCAGCGGGGTCGGCCGCTGGGAGGCGGGCAGGTCGGTGCGCGGCCGGAGCTCCAGGCCGGACAGGCTCCAGGCGCGGTAGGGCTGCCCGGCCCCGCACATCGGGTTGGTGACGCTGTAGAGGATCAGTGGCTGGTCCTGCTCGCTGCGGATGCGGCGGCGGACCCTGTCGAACCGCCGTCCGATCGCTTGCTCGGCCGGATCGCCCCCCACGTCCGGGTAGCGCTCGGGAGCCAGTTCGTGCAAGAGGATCCGGGACACCTTCCCGTTGCGCAGCTCGGCGACGTACCCGATCACGATGCAGATCCCGACGGCTGCAGCGAGCTCGAACGGTCCGGCCCGTTCCACCCCGGGCAGCCAGGTCCATGCCGCCGTCAGGCCCAGTACCGCGACGGCCAGCAGCACCCGGGCGACGTTGTGGAGCAGGCGGGCGAGCACGTTCCACGCCCCCCGCCCGGCCGTCCGGCGGATCAGCCGGTCGGTCAGGGTCAGGCCCAGGCAGGGGAGCAGGAGGAGGGCGACCGGTTCCAACAGCAGCAGGGCAAGCAGCCACAGCGCCACGACGAGCGCGGCCCAGCCGACTTCGAGGCGGCGGGCGCGCAGCGCGTGGGCGAGGACGCGGGCCGCGTCGAAGCCGTACGAGGGCGCGACGACCCGCTCGGAGTGGACGTACAGCTCCTCGATGACCCGGTCGCGGAAGGCGCGGTCGAGGTAGGTGCCCGCGCACAGCAGCCGGCCCGCCTCGCTGGAGGCAGGGTCCACGGGGAGCCTGCCGGGCAGGGGCGGTTGGGTCACCGGCACAAATTAAGCCACGCCGCGGGAGACCGACAGGGGCGAATGCGCCAGAACGCCCCGGCGGGACCGCCGGGGCGTTCTGGGTGAAGCGGTGGAGCGGTGGATCAGATCAGGCCGAGCTCGCGGACCGCGTCGCGCTCCTCGACGAGCTCCGCCACGGACGCGTCGATGCGCGCACGGGAGAACTCGTTGATGTCCAGGCCCTGGACGATCTCGTACTTGCCGTCCTTGGTGGTGACGGGGAAGGAGGAGATGATGCCCTCCGGGACGCCGTAGGAGCCGTCCGACGGGATGCCCATCGAGGTCCAGTCGCCCGCGGCGGTGCCGTTGACCCAGGTGTGCACGTGGTCGATGGCGGCGTTCGCGGCCGAGGCGGCGGAGGACGCGCCACGGGCCTCGATGATCGCGGCGCCGCGCTTGGCGACGGTCGGGATGAAGGTGTCGGCGAGCCACAGCTCGTCGCTGACGACCTCGGCGGCGTTCTTGCCGGCGATCTCCGCGTGGAAGATGTCCGGGTACTGGGTGGCCGAGTGGTTGCCCCAGATGGTCAGACGCTTGATGTCGGAGACGTCGGCGCCGGTCTTCTGCGCGAGCTGCGAGATCGCACGGTTGTGGTCCAGGCGGGTCATCGCGGTGAAGCGCTCGGCCGGTACGTCCGGGGCGGCGGCCTGCGCGATGAGCGCGTTGGTGTTGGCCGGGTTGCCCACGACCAGGACCTTGATGTCGTCCGCGGCGTGCGCGTTGATCGCGGCGCCCTGCGGCTTGAAGATGCCGCCGTTCGCGGAGAGCAGGTCACCGCGCTCCATGCCCTTGGTGCGCGGGCGGGCGCCCACGAGCAGGGCGACGTTCGCACCCTCGAAGCCCGCGTTCGGGTCGTCGAAGATGTCGATGCCCTTCAGCAGCGGGAAGGCGCAGTCGTCGAGCTCCATGGCGGTGCCCTCAGCGGCCTTCATGCCCTGGGGGATCTCCAGAAGACGGAGCTTGACCGGCACGTCCGCGCCGAGCAGGTGGCCGGACGCGATGCGGAAGAGCAGCGCGTAGCCGATCTGGCCGGCGGCGCCGGTGACGGTGACATTCACGGGAGTGCGGGTCATGGCCTTCTCCGTTAGACAGCTGGCGGTGGGGCGTCCCCGCCCCATGTGCTGGGAGGACGCCGCTCCCCGACCCTGTGAATCTTGACGTGAAGAGACATCCGCGGTCAGGCTATCCGACCCGGGACCGGGCCAACCCCCCGGTCCGTGTGGTGCGTGGCACACGGACCGGCCGTTCGAAGGTCCACCGGCCCGATTCCCCATGCGTTTCGGCAGTTCGGGGGCCGTTTCACCCGGAAGATCCGCCCGTTTCGGGGGCTCCGGGTTCACCCGGTGGACACGGCTCAGCGGACGGTGAAGCGGACCGCGCTCTCCAGGAACGGGAGGTTGAGCAGCGGCCTGGGCTCCATGACCAGCGCGAGCAGCGTGATCGCCACGCCCAACAGGCCGTACGTGACCATGTCCGTGAAGCGGGAGCGCACCGCGAGCATGCCCACGGACGGCAGTATCCGGCGCAGCACCGCCGCCGAGATCAGGGCGATGCCGATCAGCAGGCAGCCGACCCGCGGGTGGCCCATGGCGGTGGACAGCAGCCCGGCCGCGGTCGCCGCGAGCACGGCGAGCATCGGCCACTGGCGGGCCGGCGCGGGGGCGTCCCCGGGCGCGGCCCGGCCGCCGCCCTCGGGGCGGGCCGTGTCCCGGGTGATGGAGGGGAAGCGCCGGGACTTCGCCGCGCCGGGCTCACCGGCCGCGCGCCTGGCGGCCGCGGCGGGCGCCGGGGTCGTCGGCTTCGAGGGCGCCGGCTTCGAAACGGCCGGCTTCGAAACCGCCGGCTCCGGGGCAGCCCCGCCCGACCCCCGCTCGGGGGCCGGGTCCGCCGCGCGTTCAGCCCGCACTGGTGTCGGTCCGTTCGGCGGCCTCGACGACGTTGACGAGCAGCTGGGCCCGGGTCATCGGGCCGACTCCGCCCGGGTTCGGGGAGATCCAGCCCGCCACCTCGGCGACCCCGGGGTGCACGTCCCCGACGATCTTCCCGTTCTCGTCGCGGCTGACGCCGACGTCGAGCACGGCCGCGCCCGGCTTCACGTCCTCCGGCTTGACCAGGTGCGGGACGCCGGCCGCCGCGACGACGATGTCGGCCTGGCGCAGCAGCCCGGAGAGGTCGCGCGTGCCGGTGTGGCACAGCGTCACGGTCGCGTTCTCGGACTTGCGGGTGAGCAGCAGGCCGATGGAGCGGCCGACGGTGATGCCGCGACCGAGGACGACGACGTGCGCGCCGTTGATCTCCACGTCGTGGTGGCGGAGCAGTTCGACGATCCCGTACGGGGTGCAGGGCAGCGGCCCCGGCTCGTTCAGGACCAGCCGGCCCAGCGACATCGGGTGCAGGCCGTCGGCGTCCTTCTCCGGGGCCATCAGCTCCAGGACACGGTTGGTATCGATGCCCTTGGGGAGCGGCAGTTGGACGATGTAGCCCGTGCACTCCGGGTTGGCGTTGAGTTCCCGTACGACCGCCTCGATGTCCTCCTGGGAGGCCGTCGCGGGCAGTTCGCGCTGGATGGAGGCGATGCCGACCTCGGCACAGTCCTTGTGCTTGCCGTTGACGTACCAGCGGCTGCCCGGGTCGTCGCCGACCAGCAGCGTGCCGAGGCCGGGGGTGATGCCCCGGGCCTTGAGCGCCGCCACGCGGGCGGTCAGTTCGGACTTGATCGCGGCTGCGGTGGCCTTGCCGTCGAGAATCTGGGCGGTCATGGACCCATCCTCCCGGATGGAGCGGCCCCGGTTCCAGTCGCGTCCTCCCACCGGCTTGAACATGCGATTCATTGCACTTGCACAACAAGTCACCGACCGGTCGCACAGCGGCTGGACAAGTCCGCTCCGCCGCGACGACGATGGCCGAAAGAGTGCCGCGGGCAGTGCCGGGGGGCGGGCCGCATACCGAACGCAGTGATCCTCCGTGCGTGCCGTGCGTCCCCGCACTTCCACGGAGGAACACCCCACATGAGCTTCGGCGACCCGAACAACCCGTACGGGCAGCAGCAGGGCCAGCCCGGTTACGGCTACCCGCAGCAGGCACCGCAAGGCGGCTACGCCTACCCGCAGCAGGCCCCCGCTCCCCACGGATACCCGGGGCAGCCCCCGTACCCGGTCGCCCCCGGCGCCTACCCGGGCATGCCGGTGCAGTTGCAGATGCCCGGCCTGATGAAGACCGCGCGCGTCTTCCTGTTCATCATCGGCGGCCTCCAGATGCTCGTCGCCGCCTTCGCGATCTTCTCCGGTGTCGCGCTCTCCACCACGGTGTCGAACACGAGCGGCGACCTCACGGGCGGAGTCATCATCGCCATCGGCGCGGCGGCGGCCCTCTTCGCCCTCCTGCCGATCATCCTGGGCGCCCGCTTCGCCAAGGGCCGCAACGGGGTGCGCGTCACGACGATCATCTACGGGGCGCTGGGCATCCTCGGCAGCCTCGGGAACCTGGGCGTCACCGCCTCCAACTTCGACCACGCGGCGGTGGTCGCGCCCGTGCTCCTCAGCGCCGCCATCGGCCTGACCATCAGCATCATCATCCTGTCCTCGATGGTGGCCGGCAGCGCCACCGTCTGGTTCAACCGCCCGCGCTACTGACGCCCGCGCCACCGGACCGGAACGGCGAAGGCCGCGCCCCGCACTGCTGCGGGACGCGGCCTTCGCCGTCTACGGGTGCTGCCGGACTCAGTGGAAGAAGTGCCGGGTCCCGGTGAAGTACATCGTCACGCCCGCCGCCTTGGCGGCCTCGATCACCTGCTCGTCACGGACCGAACCGCCCGGCTGGACCACGGCCTTGATGCCCGCGGCCGTGAGGATCTCCAGGCCGTCCGGGAACGGGAAGAACGCGTCCGAAGCGGCGTACGAGCCCTGCGCGCGCTCGGCACCCGCCCGCTCGACCGCCAGCTTCGCCGAGTCCACGCGGTTGACCTGGCCCATGCCGACGCCGACCGAGGCGCCGTCCTTGGCGAGCAGGATCGCGTTGGACTTGACCGCTCGGCAGGCCTTCCACGCGAAGGCGAGCTCGGCGAGCTCCTCGGCGGAGAGCGCATCGCCGGTGGCGAGCGTCCAGTTGGCCGGGTCGTCGCCCTCGGCCTGGAAGAGGTCGGACTGCTGGAGCAGCGCGCCGCCGGAGACCGGCTTGAGGTCGCCCGGCTGGTGCGGGGTGCCGTCCACCTTCAGGACGCGGATGTTCTTCTTCTTGGCCAGGATCTCGACCGCGCCGTCCTCGTAGGCGGGGGCGGCGATGACCTCGGTGAAGATCTCCGCGACCTGCTCGGCGAGCTCGACGGTCACCGGGCGGTTGACGGCGATGACGCCGCCGAAGGCCGACAGGGGGTCGCAGGCGTGCGCCTTGCGGTGGGCCGCGGCGACGTCCGCAGCATCCACGGCGATGCCGCACGGGTTGGCGTGCTTGATGATCGCGACGCAGGGCTCTTCGTGGTCGTAGGCGGCGCGGCGGGCGGCCTCGGTGTCCACGTAGTTGTTGAAGGACATCTCCTTGCCGTGCAGCTGCTCGGCGTTGGCGATCCCGCCCGGCTGGCCGTCCGTGTAGAGGGCGGCGGCCTGGTGCGGGTTCTCGCCGTAGCGGAGGGTCGACTTGCGCTCCCACGCGCCGGCCAGGAACTCGGGCAGCACGGCCTCCGGCTCCGGGGCGTACGCGTTCGTGAACCAGGAGGCCACGGCGACGTCGTACGCGGCGGTGTGCTGGAAGGCCTCGGCCGCCAGGCGCTTGCGGGCGGTGAGGTCGAAGCCGCCGCCCTGGGCCGCGGCGATCACGTCGGCGTAGCGGGCGGGGCTGGTGACGACCGCGACGGAGGGGTGGTTCTTGGCCGCGGCGCGGACCATCGACGGACCGCCGATGTCGATCTGCTCCACGCACTCGTCCGGGGTGGCGCCCGACTGGACGGTGGCCAGGAAGGGGTAGAGGTTGACGATCACCAGGTCGAAGGGCTCCACGCCCAGCTCGGCGAGCTGGTTGCGGTGGTCCTCCAGGCGCAGGTCGGCGAGGATGCCGGCGTGTACGCGCGGGTGCAGGGTCTTGACCCGGCCGTCCAGGCACTCGGGGAAGCCGGTCAGCTCCTCGACCTTGGTGACGGGCACCCCGGCCGCGGCGATCTTCGAGGCGGTGGAGCCGGTGGAGACGAGCGCGACGCCCGCCTCGTGCAGGCCGCGGGCCAGGTCTTCCAGTCCCGTCTTGTCGTAGACACTGACGAGCGCACGCCGGATCGGCCGCTGGGTCGTGGTCGGGTCGTTGCTCTCTACGGCGGTCACTGGATTGTTACCTTTCGTCCCTCAATGCGGTAGCCGTGCCGGGCCAGGCGCCCCACGACGTCGACGAGCAGCTCTCGCTCGACTTCCTTGATGCGCTCATGGAGAGCGGCTTCGTCCTCTTGGTCGCGGACCTCGACGACACCCTGGGCGATGATCGGACCGGTGTCCACGCCGGTGTCCACGAAGTGGACCGTGCAGCCGGTGACCTTCGCGCCGTACGCGAGGGCGTCCCGTACGCCGTGCGCGCCGGGGAAGGCGGGCAGCAGGGCGGGGTGCGTGTTGATGAACCGGCCGCCGAAGCGGTCGATGAACCCCTTGCCCACGATCTTCATGAACCCGGCCGACACGACGAGGTCCGGCGCGTGCGCGGCGGTCGCCTCGGTGAGGGCGGCGTCCCATTCCTCGCGGCTGCCGTAGGCCTTGACCGGGCACACGAAGGTGGGGATCCCCGCCTTCTCGGCGCGCTCCAGGCCGACGATGTTCTCGCGGTCGGCCCCCACGGCGACGACTTCGGCCCCGAAGCCCTCGGCTCCGCCGGGGTGGGCGTCGATGGCGTCGAGCAGGGCCTGGAGGTTGGTGCCGGAACCGGAGACCAGCACGACCAGGCGGGAGGCGGCCATGGGAGGCCCTTTCTCGCGGGAACTCGCGGGGAATTGCGTCGTTCGTCTTGTGTGGTCATACGAAACTTCGGGTCGCCGATATACGGGCGACCATACGAAGCCACCGACCGCCTGCAACGATACCGGCACACCGGACGGCCCCCGAGGGACGGGGGGACGGCCGAGCGGTAGCGTCTGGCATACAAGCCGCAAACAGGCCGCCGACGTCCCACCGACGTCCATGACACAGGGGAAGAAACACACCCGATGCCGGACCGCCGCCAGCCTGACCCCTCGACCGACGACAACCCCTTCGCGGCTCCCCCGGAGGGCCGGCCCGACCAGCCGTGGCAGCCGCGGGGCGGCGCCGACGGCGGCCGGCCGGGACCGGGCGAGGACCCGGGATCCGGTCCCGGCCAGGGCCCGGGCGAGGGCGGACCGGCGCGCTGGGACCCGACCGACCCGATCCAGCGGCGGGCGAGGTACGCGCTGCTGGCGGGCATGTGGGGCTTCTTCTTCGGGATCTTCGGGATCCCGTCGGTGGGCCTGCTGCTGGGTGCGCTCGCGCTGTACTGGGGGATCAGCGCGCTCCGGGACGTGCCGGCGCCTGCCGCCGCCCGGGCTTCCGTCGACGACGTGGAGGGCGGCGCGCCGGCTCCCGCCCCGGCGCCGGCCCAGGGCGGGCTGGCGGCCCTCGGCTCCGCCGCCCGGCCGCAGCGCACGGCGGCGGTGAGCGGCCTGGTCACCGCGTCGCTGGCGGTGCTGCTGGCGCTGAGCTCGTACGCGCTGCAGCTCGTGTACAAGGACTTCTACGTCTGCCGCGACGACGCCTTGACGAAGACGGCGGAGCTGCAGTGCAACGACCTGCTTCCGGACAACGTCATCGGCAAGATGCTGAAGGTGCAGCGCTAGGGGGTGTCTGGCGGGTGTCCGTGGCGTCGCGACGCCGCGGACACCCGTCAGACGCCCCCTAGGAGGACTCGGGGCCGGGCTCCGGTCTGCGGCGCGGCAGGACGCGGGCGCCGGTCACCGTCGGGACGGGCCCGGGTACGGGCTCGGGTACGGGCTCGGGTACGGGTGGTGGCTCGGCTACGGGCGGCTTCGCCGGAATCGGGATCGGGGTCAGGTCCAGCTTCAGGCCGGGCACGACGGTCACCGTCCGGGGCGGCTTGGGCGGTGGCAGGGGTGCCGGGGCCGGAGCGGCCGGAGTGTCCACAGGCTGGGGATCCGGCGCCGGAGCGGGCTTCACACCGGGCTCCGCCGACGAGAACTCCGGGATCAGGGTGCCCGCCGCGCGGCGCAGCGCCGCCCAGCGGATCTCCCGTACGCCGCTGTCGTGCCAGTCGTCCGCCCCTTCGGCGTCCATGCCCCTGGCCGGCCGGTTCCGCCAGGCGTGCACGGCGACCGCCACCGGAACCGCGAACGCCAGGGTCCACACCAGGGCGGCGGCGCCCGTCTGCCACCACACCGGCCCGAAGCTCGCCAGCTCCCGCGAGCCCATCGGCCCCGCCGAAGCCGCCGCGAGGCCGGTCATCGCCAGCGCGCAGACCAGCGAGCCCAGGGCCGCGGTGAGCGCCGTCTCCCCGTACGAGACCTCGCGCGCCCGGCGTACCGCGAACCAGCCCACCGCCAGCCCGGCCACCACCGGCACCCCGGCCGCGGCCCAGGTCAGTGGCGTCCCCGAGCCCGTCGGCGGCAGCGCCGCGAGCAGCGGGAACCGGGGCAGCGCGGGCGAGCCGCCGAAGCCGAGCGGGGTGGCGGCGGCTCCCGTGCCGAGGGCGAAGCCGGGGCCGAGGGCGTAGGACGCGCCCCAGACCATGGCGTTCGGGATCAGGGTGAGGGCGAGCAGCAGTACCGCGAACCGGCCCGACCAGACGCCGGTCAGCGACAGGAAGGACGCCTGGACCTCCGCTCCGTGCCAGGCGAGCGAGGAGCCGACGAGCAGGGCGCCGCCGCCCAGGAGGACGAGGGTGCCGCCGGCTCCGGCGCGCAGTGCGAGTGCGTAGCGGGGGCGCCTGGCCCAGGCGGGCAGCGGCCCGAGCGGGCGCCCCCGGGCCTCCCACGCCCCGCCGGCGGCGGCGAGGGTCGCGACCAGCGGGAGGTGCCAGGCGGCGCTGAGCGGATCGGCGGGCATGGGGCCGCCGGCCGCGTACACGGTCGCCAGGGCCCCGACCCCGAGGTACCCGCACAGCACGGCGGAGAAGACGGCGCTGGTGGGCAGCTCCTCCTCGCCGGGCTCGCCGGGCTCGCCGGGCTCGCTCCCGAGCCGGGCCGCGCGGCGGATGAGCAGGGCGGGCAGTACGACGAGCAGCAGCGGGGTCACGCCGACGGGTGCCGGCATCCCCGACAGGGTCTCGTACCTGATCAGCTCGGTCCCGTGGGCCAGCAGCCACAGCCCGGCGGCCAGGTGCAGTGCCCCGCCGGGGCCGCTGTCGGGGTAGGGGGAGCTGATCCACAGCACGATGACGAGCACGGCGAGGAAGCCGAGCCCGAGTCCGGCGGCCACTGCACCGCCCAGCACACAGGCGGCGGCCCGCGAGGCCGTCGGCAACGGGGTCCCGCGTTCGGTCACTTGGGTCACCCCGCCATGGTGCCAACGACACGCGCTATGGGCGGGTAACAGGCGAATGCCCGTGGTGTCGCTCAATATACGTTTATGTACTTTTTCGCTCAGGGCGTCCGGGTTGCGGGGAGTGTGGCATGACACGAGACGTCACGGAGCCGGGCCTCCCCACCCCCAAGGAACGCCGGCGCCTGCGCGAAGCGGCGGACCTGACCCACGAGGAGGTCGCGGAGCAGGTCGGCGTCACCACGACGACCGTCCGCTCCTGGGAAACGGGCCGCACGGACCCCCG
Organism: Streptomyces sp. NPDC037242; assembly: GCF_055604165.1. NCBI lineage: Bacteria > Bacillati > Actinomycetota > Actinomycetes > Kitasatosporales > Streptomycetaceae > Streptomyces > Streptomyces sp. NPDC037242. Next base: position 75,412 of record NZ_JBVJUY010000009.1, on the reverse strand, counting down.
CGGCCGCAAACGCGAGGCCTACGCAAAACTCCTCTCCCGCCTGGCCACCGCCCCGCCCCCGACCCTGACGACCGACCAGCCGGCCCACCCCGCCGAGGAGTCGGGTACTGGGGCAGCCGAGCCGACGGCAGCCGCCCGTGCTGCCGCCGACGAGGCGGCACCGGCCGAGACCGACGCGCCCGAGGGGCCGCCCCCGACCCTGACGGCCCGCCCGATGACTCCCACCTCCGAAGAGTCGCGCGCCGACGCGCCCGAGCCGACGGCGGCCGCCCGTAGTGCCGCCGAGGATGCGACACCGGCCGCGGCCGGTGCCCCCGGCGGCCGACCCTCGACCCTGACGGCCGACCAGACTGCCCGCCCCACCGAGGAGTCGCGCGCCCACGCGGCCGACCCGACGGAGGCCGCCCGTACCGCCTCCGGCGGTGCACACCCGACCCTGACGGCCGACCAGATGGCCTGCATCCCCGCAGAGTCGGGCACCGGGGCAGCCGACCCGACGGCGCCCACCCTGATGGCCCGCCCGATGGCCCCCACCACCGAGGAGTCGGGCGTCGACGCGCCCGCCGTCCGTACCGCCGCCTGGGCACAGGCCGCGGCCGACGCCTCCGGCGGGCCGCACCCGGCCCTGACGGCCGGCCAGGTGGCCCGCACCCCCGAGGAGTCGGGCGCCGACGCGCCGGCGGCGGCCGTCCGTACCGCCACCGATGACGCGGTAAAGGCGACGGCCGACGCCTCCGGCGGGGCGCACCCGGCCCTGACGGGCCACCAGGCGGCCCCCGGCGCCGAGGAGTCGGCGGGGGCCGTGGTGCGGGGGGTGCGGGCCTTCGGCGGAGGCGGGCGGACCCGACCGAAGCCGGCGGTCAAGCGCGCCGCGAAACCCCCCACCGGGCTGCCCCGGCACGAGGTCAAGACCACCGTCAGGACCGGCAGCGGCCCGGCCGCCCTCCGCCCCGGCTGGAGCACCAGCGGTGACGGCGGGACCCCCTGGGCGGGCCCGGGCGGCAGCGCCGGTGGTGACGGCGGGACCCCTTGGGCGGGCCCGGGCGGCAGCACCACCGGTGACGGCGGCGGCCACGACGCAGGACTGGGCGCAAGCGCCGGCGGTGACGGCGGAGCCCCCAACGCGGGCCCGGGCGCCAGCAGTGACGGCGGAGCCCACGACGCAGGCCCGGGCGCGAGCGCCGGCGGTGGCGGTGGCGGGCCCGAGGCCGCGGCGGCGGGCGCCGTGGCCCCGGAGTCGGACCCCGCCGGGGCGGACGCCGGGCTCCCGGGGCCGGATCCCGCGCCGGAGGCGGCCGCCTTTGATCGGCTCCACGCCCATGCCGCCGGCGCACTCGCCCGCCAGGTCTACCTCCTCACCGGCCGCCACGCCCTCGCCCTGGAGTCCGTCGAGCGGGCGTTCCACCAGGCCTGGCAGCGCTGGCCCGAGGTCGCCACCGACCCCGACCCCGTGGGCTGGGTGCGCGCGGCGGCGTACGAGCACGCCCTCTCCCCCTGGCACGTCGTGCGCCGCGCGCACCGGGACCCCGACAAGCCCCCGGCAGACCTGGCCGACCGGATCCTGCTGGACGCCATGCTCGCGCTGCCGCCCGCCCACCGCCGTACGGTCCTGCTCTACGACGGCGTCGGGCTCGACCTGCCCGACACCGCCGCCGAGACCGAGGCCACCACCCCCGCGGCGGGCAGCCGCCTGGTGCACGCCCACGCCGAGCTCGCCGACCGGATCCCCGAACTGGCCGCCGTCGCACCCGAGAAGCAGTCCGCGCTGCTGCACGAACGGCTGGGGTCACTGCGCCCGGCCGCGCCGCTCCAGCCGCGCCCGGCGGCCCACGTGCGCACCACGTGCGAGCGCCGTGCCCGGGGGTGGACCCGCGCGGCCCTCGGCCTGACCGCGGTCATCGCGGTCGCGACCGCCTACACGGCCGTGACCGCGCCGACCCAGTTCGTGCCGCCGGACTCCCCCGGCGCGAGCGTCTCGGGCGTACCCCCGCTCAGTGGCCCCCAGCGGCTCACCGACAAGGGCCGGCAGCTGCACGACAAGCTGCGCAGCGACCCGTCCGCGGGTGCCGCCAGGATCCACCCGGTGCCGCAATAGGCCGCAACAGGCCGTCCCCGAACGACAAAACGTCGGCCCCCGGGACCACCAACGGGTCTCGGGAGCCGACGTCGTGCAAGGGACCGATTACAGCGTGCCGGTGACGGCCACTCCGCCGTGGGTGCCGGGGACGCCGGTCAGGTCGACCGACTGGACCGGGGCCCAGTTGCCATCGGCCTTGCGCAGGGTGTGGATCACCCGGTTGTCGCTCAGCGACAGCGCGAGCTGGAACTCACCGTTCACCACCGCGCCGCCGACCGAGGTGGCCGTGACGGAGCCGAGCACGCCCGACAGGTTGCCGACCGGCTGCCAGGTCCCGTTCGCGAAACGGATGGTGTGGAACTGGCGGGTGCCACCGTCGCTCAGCAGGACCAGGTGCGCGTCGTTGCCGGCGCCGGCGATGGCGACCCCCGTCACCGTGCCGGCGTGGCCGGCTGCCTGGGCGACGTCGCCCCAGCTGCTCCAGTGACCGGTGGTGGCCCGGGTGGTGTGGTAGGCCTTGCCGCCGGCCGCTGCCACGACCTGCAGCTGACCACCAACACTGGCCGCCGCCACCGCGGTCGGGCTGGGCAGGCCGCCGATGACCCCGAAGACGTCACCGAAGGCCGTCCAGGTGCCGTCCGTCTTGCGCTGGGCGTGGTACACCTTGCCGTTGGCGATCGCCGCGACGTGCAGCTCCGCACCGATCGAGACCATCGACAGCCGGCTGATGGTGGTGGGCGCGTTGACCGCCGCCGGCAGCTCGGTGAACTTGGTCCAGCGGCCGCCGGTCATGCGCTCGGCGAACTGGACCTTGCCGTCGGTGCCGACCGCGAGCACGTTGGTCTGGGTGTTGACGCCCGCGGCTGCGGCCGTCCGGACGCCGCCGATCGACCCGGCCAGCGACTCGACGTCCGCGAACGAGGTCCAGCTGCCGTCGCTCAGGCGTATGCCCTGGTAGAGCTTGGCGTCACCCTGGACCAGGGTCTCGGTCTTCCACTGCGTGGTGACCGACTTCACCCACGGGGCAAGGCCGTCCACCCGGGCGTCGTAGGCGCCCTTACGGGTCTCGGACTCCGGGGCACCGAGGCAACCGCCCTGCCAGGCGCGGGTGTTGAGCCCCACGATCTCCCAGTTGACCACGTTGTCGACCTGGTACGACCGGTAGGCCGGACCACCCGCGTCGCCCTTGCAGACCGTGCCGGTGTCCTTCGCCGTGATCTCGAAGCCGTTCGCGTCCACCTGGCCGACGGTGAACGCCGCGTTGTGCTCCTTCGGAGCCCACTCGGTGGCGGTGCGGCCGAAACCGGTCTGGTTGACGAAGCCGCCTGCGGCGACACCGGTCGCGGAGAGCCGGGGGATGTTCCGGTTGGTGACCTCGGCGCCCAGGCGCGCCAGCGCCACGCCGCGGTCCGGGTGCACGACGACCTCGGTGACCGGGATCGGCGCGGCGCCGCCATCGCCGAAAGTGATCGTGCTCGGCTGGGTCGGCGCACCGTCGGGCTGCGATTCCACGCATTCGGCGGCGGTCAACACCCAGGACTTGTCGACCAGTACGGCACTGCACGTGCGGCCCTGGTTGCCGATGGCGAGCTTGGCGGCGAAGTTGGCGGGCTTCACCACGACCGCGTCGACGGCCGAGGCCGGCGCGGCGAGGGGCAGCAGCACGAACGCCGGAGTGGCGATCAGTGCGCTGCGGAGAATCTTCTTGAGCATGTGGTTCAGTTCCTCAGCCGGTGATGCGGAGCTCGAGGAGAACGGCCTTGCCGTTCGGGTCGATGGACTCGCCGATGCCCTTGGTGCTGTCCTTCGCCACGTCAACCGTCTCGGTGGGCTGCTCGTTGGTCGACAGACTGGCCTTCACGGACCGGCCGTAGGTGTAGATCCGGTACGCGTCCGGGATCGTGAACGCCAGGAAACCGGTGGTGCCGGGAGCTGCGAAGCAGACCTGGTCCTGATCGTCGTCCGGCGTCGTCACCGCCAGCACCTTCACCTGGAAACTGCCCGCCTGCGCACAGTCGGCCAGCATGATGCCGCCATCGCCCTTGGTCAGGGTGATGCCGCGCTGGGCCAGGATCTGAGCGGCGTTCGGGTACGCGCCGTCCTCCACGGCGAACGGCGCCTGCTCCACCGTGACCGGCTCACCCGTGGCGGCCGACGTGGTCACCGAGACGCCCACTGCGGCCAGACCGAGAACGCCGGCCACAGCGGCGAGACCCCGCCGCGAAATACGAGACTTCACAAGAATTCCCCTTCAGTTCATCCCTTTGGATACGAGATCCAGGAACACTGGGGCAAAGGGGACATCCACCACCATCCGCCACCATCAACTCCCCCAGATCGACGCTGATCGTAATGTATGCTCACCGCTGCGTCGAGTCGACTGAACTGCGGTGGGAGCAGGCGTGATACCTGGTCAGCCAGGTAGTCCTAGTCCTCGGCCATTCGGCGGCACATCACCGAATTATCTCCTTCGATTCATCGACTCCACGCTACTTCATTCTTTTTCGGATTGTCGCAGCAAGGAATTCTCGTGGCTTCAGAAAGACGAAGTTTCCGACGCGGGAAAAAGGGGGGTGGAGTGCGCTGGCTGTGCCGTGGAATACTGCCGATCGCGCTGCTCGGCTCTCTGATATCCGCGTCCCCTGTGGCGGCGGACACCACCGCGCCCACCCTGACCGACCGTGGCCGGGTCCTGCAGATCTGGCAGGACGGCGGCCTGAATGTGAAGGCAGCGGCCGAAGCCGCGCTGGTGGGGGGCGATGCGAAGGTCGCCTCCTTCCTGGGAGCCGGTACGACGCCCTCCGACGGCGAGTTGGCGAAGGCCGAGGCGAAGGACAACCGCCAGGCGACGCTGCAGATCGTGACCACGGGTGGTCCGCGTCTGCGCAAGGCCGCGGAGACGGCACTCGCCGGCAGCGACGAGGCGGTCAGCACCTTCCTGCTGTCCGGGTGGAAGCCCGCCCTGGAGCAGGACCAGCGGGTGGCCGTCTCCCAGTTGGCGGAGACCGGCGGGCCGCGCACCAAGGCTGCGGCCCTCAAGGCGCTGAACGGCTCCATCAAGGAGATCGAGACGTACCTGAGCAACGGCCAGCACACCGCTCGGGAGAGCGATGAGCGGGTTCGCGCCTCCCAGGTGGTCGAGGCGGGCGGTCCGGCCACCAAGCAGGCCGGTCTGCTGGCGATGAACGGCTCGATCGGGGACATCCGCGAGTTCCTGGCGGTCGGACAGCACATCGCCGCCGCCCGGGACCGGGAGTACGCCGACATCTCACAGCTGGTGAAGCAGGCCACCGAGGCCGGCAACCAGGCGGAGCGGGAGAAGACGGCCGCCGTCGAGGCGTCCGAGCAGGCCATCACGTCGGCACGGCTGGCGCGGCAGGCGGCGGAGACCGCCAAGGCCGAGGCCCTCGCCGCGAAGGGCGATGCCAAGAAGGCCGCGTCCGCCGCGCAGCGGGCGGCGGACGCGGGTCGTCGTGCGGCAGAGGCCGCGCGGGCGGCCATCGCCTCGGCACGCTCCGCCAACAACGCGGCCCGGGTGGCCGCTTCGGCCGCGTCGCAGGCGGCTGCCGCTGCCGCCGGTGCGGATCGCGCGGCGACCAAGGCGCTGTCGTTCGCCGCGGCGGGCAAGATCGACGAGGAGGCGGCGAAGGCCGCCGAGATCGCGGCGAACCTGTCCAACTACATCGCGGACGTCGCCGACCGGGCAGCAGCCGCCGCGACCGCCGCCGCCGCCGCCGCTCGTGCGGCCACGTCGGCGGGCAACAACCTGGACGGTGCGACGCTGGCGGCCGAGGAGGCCAACGGTTTCGCGAGCGAGGCCGGTGCGTACTCGCAGGAGGCACAGGACGCGGCGGCTTCCGCCCGTCGTCACGCCACCGAGGCGACGCGTGCGGCGAACCGTGCGGCGGCGCTGGCCGACCAGTCGGCCGCTGCAGCCCGCGAGGCGGGCGGGTACGCGCGTTCGGCCGCGAGCCACGCGAGCAAGGCGGCCGAGGCCGCCCGCGACTCTTCGAAGCACGCCGGGAACGCGACCACCGCGGCCCAGCGGGCCAACGCGCACGCCGCGAGCGCGCAGACCGCGGCCCAGGCGGCGGTGGACGCCGTGAAGAAGGCCTCCGACATCCACACCGCTGCGGCCGAGAGCGAGAAGGAGGAGCGCGAGGCCCGCAAGCTCAACGGCATCAACCAGGCCCGTGACCTGCGCGCCGCCTTCGACCTGAGCCAGCGCCAGGCCGACATCGCCAAGGACGAGGCGATCAAGCTGGAGCAGGACGCGGTCCAGCTCGCCCAGCAGGCCGCCCAGCCGGGCGTGGACACCGCGACGGTCGTGGCGAACGGCCGCAAGATGGCCGTCGCCGCGCTGACGACCCGCGGCTCCTGGAGCAAGGCTGCGGCCACGTACGCGCTGACCGGCTCCGACCAGGCGGTCCTGGACTACGTGAAGTCCTCCTGGACCGTCTCCGCCCAGCAGGACGAACGCGTCCAGGCCGGCCACCTCGCGGACGACAGCAAGATCGAGGCGGTGCGCACCGCCGCGACCACCGCCCTGGCCGGTGACGCGACGCAGGTGCACGCGTTCCTGCAGACGGGCCGCCACCAGGTGGCGCTCAGTGAGTACCGGGTGCGGATCTCGCAGATCCTGGAGACCGGTGGTCCCCGGGTGAAGGCGGCCGCGCAGCAGGCCCTGACGGTCAACACCGCCGAGGCCCTGACCACGTTCCTGAGCCGCGGTCAGCACACCGCCCGCGCCAGCGACGACCAGGTGCTGATCTCCGCGTACATGGAGGATGCACCGGGTCGCGGCGAAGAGGTCAAGATCGCCGCCGCGATCGCCATGGAGAGCCCCGGCCCGATCAAGACCGACTTCCTCAAGACCGGCCAGTACCGGGCCAAGCAGCAGGACGAGCTGACCCTGGCCCACAACGCCACGATCGCCAACCTGCTCTCGTCCGGCTCCCAGGTCGCCGCTCTCGCCGTGCAGAACGCGGCGCTCGCGGCGAAGGCGGCCGCCGACGCCAACAACGCCTCCCTCGACGCCAACAAGGCGGCCGCCGAGGCGCAGGCGGCCTCCGCCGACGCGGCCAGGTACGCGGACGACGCGAAGAAGTCCGCCAACCAGGCCGACGCCTCCGCCGCGGACGCCCGTGCCTCCGCCGCCACCGCGCGCAACGCCGCCGCGCAGGCCTGGGCCAGCGCCAACGCCGCGCAGGACTCCGCCCGCGCCGCTGCCGCCAGCGCGACCGCGGCCCGTCAGTCCGCCGACACCGCCTACGAGGCCGTCGCGGCGGCCCGGCAGTCGGCGGAGAACGCCCAGGAGTCGTCCGACAAGGCCGCCGCCATCGCCAAGGCCGCCGAGGAGGCCGCCATCGCGGCCGCCGAGCGGGCCAAGGACGAGCAGGATGGCGCGGAGTTCTGGGCCCTCATCGACAGCATGGGCAAGGAGGAGCAGCCCAGCCTCACCTGGGACGACGTCCTCAACGCCTACAACACGTACCAGAAGTACTTCGGCATCAGCACGAACCCCGCCGACTACTCCAGCTACGACAAGTTCGCCGAGATGGTGCACTTCAAGCTCGACATGCTCGGCCTGGTGCCGGTGCTCGGCGAGCCGGCCGACTTCGTCAACTGCCTCTGGACCGGCGGCGAGTGGCTCGCCGACAAGGCCAGCGGCGAGGACTTCGGCCTCAGCTGCTTCAGCATGATCCCGATCGCCGGCTGGGCCGGCGCGGGCACGAAGCTGATCAAGAAGTACGGCAAGAAGGCCTGGGACGCCGCCGGATCGGCGTACGACTGGGCGGCCGGGTTCTTCAAGAAGAAGCCCAACGGCATCCCGGACCTCTGCCCGACCAACAGCTTCCCGGCCGGCACCCGGGTGCTGATGGGCGACGGCTCGACCAAGCCGATCGAGCAGATCCGGATCGGTGACGCCGTCCAAGCCGCCGACCCGGTCACCGGGCGCAGCGGCTCACGGGCGGTGACCCACACCATCTACACCCCGGACGACCGCCAGTTCACCGAACTCACCATCAAGGGCGGTGCCAAGCTCACCTCCACCGACCACCACCCGTACTGGGTGGAGTCCACCCGCACCTGGACCGACGCGGTCGCCGTCAAGCCCGGTGACGACCTGCGCACCGACGCCGGCGCCACCGTCCAGGTCGCCGCGGTCCGGCACTGGACCGGCCTGGCCCCGGCGTACAACCTCACCGTCGACGACCTGCACACCTACCACGTGCTCATCGGTGGCACGCCCGTCCTGGTCCACAACACGGACATCCCGTGCCTGTCGCCCAAGGACATCGCCAAGCTGGATCTGGCGGACCGCAAGGCCTACGTCGAGGCGGGCCAGGCTGCCCGCGATGCGGCACGTGCCGACGGCTGGCCGTTGGGCACCTGGCACGCGAACGCTCTTCTGGACAGCGGCCTGACCGTCAACGAGGTCGGCCTGAAGATCTGGAAGAAGAACGGTCCCGACGTCAAGAACGCCCTGGACCAAGTGGAGCCCGCAGACCTCCGGGCCCTGGCGTCCAAGCGGGACGTCGAGGACCTGTACGACATGTACATGGGCGCGGCTGCACGTGCTCCCACCAACAAGACGGCCCAGAACCGGATCTACCTCCTGAGGAAGGTCCTCGCGGCCTGGCCCGAGTAAGGCCCCGCAGCAACGGAAACCGAGGGTGGCCGGATGTCAGAGGACATCCGGCCACCCTTCTCCGTCTCCGTGCTCTCACAGCTCCGGCAGCACGTCCCCGCCACCCGGATAACGGCCGTGCTCCAGCCGGAAGACGTACGCCCGCAGGTCGTCCGCCAGCTCGCCTGCCAGGTACGCCTCGTAGTCCCGCAAGCCCTCGGCCGCCTCGCGCTCGTCCTCCCGCGCGCTCCCCTCCCACTCCGCGAGCATGGTCGCGATGTACTCCTCGACCACTCGTCTGGCGTGCCACCACTGCCGCACGGCAGCGGGCGTCCAGTGCAGGTCGCCGTCACAGGCCCACGCGGCCGGCATGTCCTGGGCCGCGGCCAGCGCGAGAGCGCGTACCTCGTCGGGGGTCTTCGGCTGCCGGTACACGAACTCGCCGTATCCCTCCGCCCGGTCGGCGTAGAGCACGTGCCGGGGTGCGTACCCGCGCCCGGTCCAGCCGCCGTCCGCGCCGGCCGTGTAGAACGGCCCGGGCACGTTCAGCTCCGAGCGGTTCTGCCACTGCCCGTGGAAACTCCGCTCGGGCTCACCGTCCGGCAGCGCCGCCACCGGGTCCCACCCCGGCATCCCGGTCGTTCGGTCGTCGGAGGCGTGGCGCTCTGCCGAATCCATCTCCCGCCTTCCTTCTCTGCTCCGTGGACGGGGATCCACACCCTGCCGTCCGCAGTGGCCCGGCATCGCCGGTGTCCGACCAGCGTATTCGCGCACCCGCACACACGAAAACGTCGGTCCCCGAGACCAACCAGGTCTCGGGGACCGACGTCACTGCGCACGGCCGAAGCCGCGGCGACTACTGGGCGGCGAGGATCTCGCGCGCCAGCTTGGCCGTCTCGGTCGGCGTCTTGCCGACCTTGACGCCGGCGGCCTCAAGGGCCTCCTTCTTGGCCTGCGCGGTGCCCGAGGAACCGGAGACGATGGCGCCGGCGTGGCCCATGGTCTTGCCCTCGGGGGCGGTGAAGCCCGCGACGTAGCCGACGACCGGCTTGGTGACGTTCTTCGCGATGAAGTCCGCCGCACGCTCCTCGGCGTCGCCGCCGATCTCGCCGATCATGACGATCAGCTCGGTCTCCGGGTCGGCCTCGAAGGCCTCCAGGGCGTCGATGTGCGTGGTGCCGATGACCGGGTCGCCACCGATGCCGACGGCGGAGGTGAAGCCGATGTCGCGCAGCTCGTACATCATCTGGTAGGTCAGCGTGCCGGACTTGGACACGAGACCGATCTTGCCGGGCTTGGTGATGTCGCCCGGGATGATGCCGGCGTTGGACTGGCCGGGGGTGATCAGACCCGGGCAGTTCGGGCCGATGATCCGCGTCTTGTTGCCCTTGGCGGTCGCGTACGCCCAGAAGGCGGCGGAGTCGTGCACCGCGATGCCCTCGGTGATGACGACGGCCAGCGGGATCTCGGCGTCGATCGCCTCGACCACGGCGGCCTTGGCGAAGGCCGGCGGGACGAAGAGGACGGAGACGTTGGCGCCCGTCTTCTCCATCGCCTCGGCGACGGAGCCGAAGACCGGGACCTCGGTGCCGTCGAAGTCGACGGTCGTGCCGGCCTTGCGCGGGTTCACGCCGCCGACGATGTTGGTGCCGTCAGCCAGCATCAGCTTGGTGTGCTTCATGCCCGTGGCACCGGTCATGCCCTGGACGATGACCTTGCTGTCCTTGTTGAGGAAGATAGCCATGTGAGTCTGTGACCTCTGCCCTTACTTCGCAGCCGCGAGCTCGGCGGCCTTGTCGGCCGCGCCGTCCATGGTGTCCACGCGCTGGACCAGCGGGTGGTTGGCGTCCGAGAGGATCTTGCGACCCAGCTCGGCGTTGTTGCCGTCGAGACGGACGACGAGGGGCTTGGTGACCTCTTCGCCCTTGTCCTTCAGCAGCTGGAGCGCCTGGACGATGCCGTTGGCGACCTCGTCGCAGGCGGTGATGCCACCGAAGACGTTGACGAAGACGGACTTGACGTCCGGGTCGCCGAGGATGATCTCGAGACCGTTGGCCATGACGGCGGCGGAGGCGCCACCGCCGATGTCCAGGAAGTTGGCGGGCTTGACGCCGCCGTGGTTCTCACCGGCGTAGGCGACGACGTCGAGGGTGCTCATGACGAGACCCGCGCCGTTGCCGATGATGCCGACCTCACCGTCGAGCTTGACGTAGTTGAGGTTCTTCGCCTTGGCGGCGGCCTCGAGCGGGTTCGCGGCCGCGTGGTCCACGAACTCCTCGTGGCCCGGCTGGCGGAACTCGGCGTTCTCGTCGAGCGAGACCTTGCCGTCGAGCGCGATGACGTCGCCGTTGGCGACCTTCGCGAGCGGGTTGACCTCGACGAGGAGCGCGTCCTCGGCGATGAAGGTCGCCCACAGGGTCACGAGGACCTCGGCGACCTTCTCGGCGACCTCGGCCGGGAACTTCGCCAGGGCGACGATCTCGCGGGCCTTCTCGATGGTCACGCCCTCGTTGGCGTTCACCGGGACCTTGGCGAGCTTCTCCGGGGTCTCCTCGGCGACCTGCTCGATGTCCATGCCGCCCGCGACCGAGGCCATGGCCAGGAAGGTGCGGTTGGTGCGGTCGAGGAGGTACGAGACGTAGTACTCCTCCAGGATCTCCGGAGCGGTCTCGGCGATCATCACCTTGTGGACCGTGTGGCCCTTGATGTCCATGCCGAGGATGTCCGTCGCACGGGCGACGGCCTCGTCCGGGGTGGCGGCGAGCTTGACGCCGCCGGCCTTGCCGCGGCCGCCGACCTTCACCTGCGCCTTGACGACCGACTTGCCGCCCAGCCGCTCCGTGGCCTCGCGCGCCGCCTCAGGCGTGTCGATCACTTCACCGGCCAGCACCGGTACACCGTGCTTGGCGAAGAGGTCCCTCGCCTGGTACTCGAACAGGTCCACGCGCGTCCGTCCCTTGTCTTCAAAGATTCGCAGTGATTCGCGGTTGTCTGCTATCTGCGTGGGCGTGCCGCGGAGGGCAACGTGACTGCGCTGTCACAAGGGAGGCGCACACGGTGACCGTGGACGCGGCATGTCCGTCCCGCAGGTTATCCCCGTGGGCCGTTGGTCCCTAAATCGCAGATCACACCTGAGCGGTGATACCTGTCACAGATCGCCTCACGGTTGAACTGCAACTTCGTGCGATCTGCCGATTTGCGGTGGCGCCCGTCACGCCACCGGGAGGGGGCGCTTCTCCAGGGCCGCGGCCATCACCTCCGGGAACAGGTCGGGGGTGCAGGCGAAGGCGGGAGCGCCCAGCGCGGCCAGGGCGGCGGCGTGTTCCCGGTCGTAGGCCGGGGCGCCCTCGTCGGACAGCGCGAGCAGGGTCACGAACTCCACGCCGGCGCTCTTCATCGCCGCGACCCGCTTGAGCATCTCGTTGCGTATGCCGCCTTCGTAAAGATCACTGATCAGGACGACGACGGTGTCGGCGGGCCGGGTGATCTTCGATTGGCAGTACGCGAGGGCGCGGTTGATGTCGGTGCCGCCGCCCAGTTGTGTGCCGAAGAGCACGTCGACGGGGTCGTCGAGCTGGTCGGTGAGGTCGACGACTGCGGTGTCGAAGACGACCAGGCGGGTCGCGATCGACCGCATCGAGGCCAGCACCGCCCCGAAGACGGAGGCGTAGACGACCGAGGCGGCCATGGAACCCGACTGGTCGATGCAGAGGATCACCTCCTTCTTGACCGATTGCGCCGCCCGGCCGTAACCGATCAGCCTCTCGGGGACGACGGTGCGGTACTCGGGCAGGTAGTTCTTGAGGTTGGCCCGGATCGTGCGGTTCCAGTCGATGTCGTGGTGGCGGGGGCGGCTGATGCGGGCGGACCGGTCGAGCGCGCCGGTGAGGGTGGCCCGGGTGCGGGTCGCGAGCCGCTTCTCCAACTGCTCGACCACCTTGCGGACGACGGCCCGCGCGGTCTCCTTCGTGGTCTCGGGCATCGCCTTGTTGAGGGAGAGCAGGGTGCCGACGAGGTGGACGTCCGGCTCCACGGCCTCCAGCATCTCCGGCTCCAGCAGCAGCGCGGACAGGCCGAGCCGGGTGATGGCGTCGCGCTGCATGACCTGGACCACCGAGCCGGGGAAGTACGTACGGATGTCCCCGAGCCAGCGGGCGACGGCGGGCGCGGATCCGCCGAGCCCCGCGGAGCGCTCCCCCGCGGTCCTGCGGGAGCCGGGGGCGCCCGGCCCACCGCCGTACAGCGCGGCGAGGGCCCCGTCCATCGCCGCGTCCCGCCCGGTCAGCGCACAGCCGGTCCCGTCGCCCTCACCGCCGCCCAGCACCATCCGCCACCGCCGCAGCCGCTCCCCGTCGTCGCCGCCACCACCGCCGCCGCCCGCGGTGCCGGCCCGGAGATCCGCTTCCGTCATTCGTCCGTCCCCCTGTGCTCGTCTTCGTGCTCGTCGTCGTGCGAGTCGTCTGCGCCGGCTCCTCTCCGGCCCTCCCGGTCCCCCACCGCCGCGTCAGGCCGGCGCCGGCGCGGCGGTGAGCAGGTGTCGCACCAGGGCCGTCACCGCGTCCGCGCGGGCCGGGTCCAGGTCCGGGGCGAAACCCTCGGGGGCCGCGCCCGGTGCCGAGCGGGCGGCCCGGGCGCCCGGTCCGCGGCGGACCAGCTCGCCCAGGGTCCGTCTGACCCCCGGCTCGTACGCCCCGAACGTGCGCCGCAGCAGCGGCAGTACGTCGATGAACGCGCCCTCCGGCACCGACATCAGCCAGGCGTCGATCAGCCCGAGCAGCCGCTCGTCGTGCACCAGGAGCATCCCGCCGCCCGCGCCCCCGCCCGTGAAGCCCTCGATCCAGCCCGCCGCGTCCGCCGGTGCGGACGCCGGGGACAGTGCGAGCCCCATCAGCCGGGCCGTCTCCTCGGGCGGCAGCCGCCCGTCGTCGAGCAGCAGCCGGCCCGCGCGGCCGCGGATCAGCCCCGGTACGCGCTCCCGCCCGGCCAGCGTGCGCAGTACGGCCGACCAGCGCTCCCGCAGGCCCCCGTCGGCATCGCTGAGCAGCCCGACCGCCCCGTGCACCCCGTCCACGTGCCCCCGCAGCTCCGCCGCCGCGTCGGCGTCCAGCCCGGCCGCGCAGGCGGGCGGCAGGGCCACGCATATCCGCTCCGCGAGTCCGGCCGCGACCGTGCCCAGGGCCGCCGCGTCCGTGCCGCGGACATCGCCGTAGCGCAGTGAACGGGCCAGCGCGGGCAGCGCCTCGGCGAGCCTCGCGACGTCCGTGTCGAGCGCGGCCCGGTCGGCGAGCGCCCGCAGCACGGCCGGCAGGGCCTGCGACAGCCCGGCCAGCAGGCACCGCTCCGCCAGCGCGGTGACCTCGGCCAGCTCCCCGGCGAGCGCCGCGTCGGCCTCGGCCTTCGCGGTGGCCGCCGCCAGGACGGTGGTCCCCCAGATGCCCGCCTCGGCGATCCGCACCGCCAGCTCCGGCTCCCAGCGCAGCCGCCAGGTCTCCCGGAAGGTGCCGGTGCTGCCCCGCGAGGCGGTCGGCCTGCCCCAGTCGATACCGAGGAGCCGCAGCCGGTGCAGCAGCAGCGACTTGGCCGCGTCCGCGTCCTTGCGCAGGTCCAGCTCCAGCTCGCGGTCCTGCGCCTCGGCCTTGAGGCGCAGCGAGCGCTGCTGCCGGGTGAGGTCGCGCTGGAGCGGTACGACGGGCGCCCCGTCGGGGACCTCGCCGAGCACGTCCCCCACGACGAGCCGGTCCTCTATCAGCGCGAGCGGCACGTCGGAGCCGTCGCACATCACCGCCCGCGCCGCCTCCAGGGTTTCGGTGAGCCCCGGCAGCGGCCGCCCCCGCATCGCGGCCAGCGTCTCCGAGAGTCGGACCGCCTCGATGACATGGGCGGAGGAGACCTGCCTGTCCTCGTCCCGCAGCAGGCCGGCGACCTTGGTCAGCCAGCGCTCGACCGGCCGGTCCCGGGCTTCGAAGAGGTGCGCGTACCAGCCGGGCGAGGAGATGCCCGCGCCGTACCCTCCGGCGCGGGCGAGCCGCCGGTGCGTCCAGGGCACCCAGGTGGTCTCCACCTTCACCTTGGGCAGCCCGGTGAGCAGCGCCTTGTCCGCGGCCGCGGTGGTCCTGGCCCGCAGGGCCGGTACGTGCCAGGCCCCGCACACCACGGCGTAGTCGGCGCCGAACTCCCGGCGGGCGGCCCGCATCCGCTGGCGCATGTGGGCCTCGCGCACCAGGTCCCGGCGGTGTCCGCCGTCCCCGTACGCCTCGCGCAGCGCGCCCATGGCCTCGCCGAGCGCTTCGAACGCGCCGAGCGGGTCCCCCGGGCCGCCGGCTCCCCGGTGCTCGACCACGTCCTCCCACCAGCGCTCGGGATCGTCGTACCCGGCGGTCGCTGCCAGTACGGCGAGCGGGTCGACCCGGACGGAATCGGGCTCGCCCGCATCCCCCGGCTCCGCCTCGACGGCCAGCGAGTGCGCCGCCGGGAGGTCGATGAACCGGACCGGTACGTCGTGCCGCTGCGCCCACCGCACGGCCACCCACTCCGGGGAGAACCCGGCCAGCGGCCAGAACGCGGCCCGGCCGGGGTCGTCGGCGGCGTGCGCGAGCAGGGCGACGGGCGGCCGCATCCCGGGGTCGGCTGCCAGCGGCAGTAGGGCGTCGCCCTCGGGCGGCCCCTCGATCAGCACGGCCCGCGGCCGCGCCGCGTCGAGGGCGGCCCGCACCGCGCGGGCGGAGCCGGGCCCGTGATGGCGCACGCCCAGCAGCAGCGGCCCCTCTCCCGCCGCGGCCGGGGGCGTCCGCGGGCTCATGCCGTCACCTCCCGGCAGGCCCGGTAGAAGTCCTTCCAGCCGTCCCGCTCGCGGACCACGGCCTCCAGGTACTCCTGCCAGACCACCTTGTCGGCGGCCGGGTCGCGCACGACGGCCCCGAGGATCCCGGCGGCCACGTCGGAGGGGCGCAGCACGCCGTCCCCGAAGTGGGCGGCCAGGGCCAGGCCGCCGGTGACGACCGAGATGGCCTCGGCGGTGGACAGGGTGCCGCTGGGCGACTTGACCTTCGTACGGCCGTCGCCGGTGACTCCGTCGCGCAGTTCCCGGAAGACGGTGACGACGCGGCGGATCTCCTCCAGGCCCTCGGGCACGGCCGGCAGGTCGAGGGCGCGGCCCATCTGGTCGACGCGGCGGGCGACGATGTCGACCTCGGCGTCGGCGGTGGCGGGCAGCGGGAGCACGACGGTGTTGAACCGGCGGCGCAGCGCGCTGGAGAGCTCATTGACCCCGCGGTCGCGGTCGTTGGCGGTGGCGATGAGGTTGAAGCCGCGCACGGCCTGCACCTCCTGGCCGAGCTCCGGTATCGGGAGCGTCTTCTCGGACAGGACGGTGATGAGGGTGTCCTGGACGTCGGCGGGGATGCGGGTGAGCTCCTCGACGCGGGCGGTCATCCCGTCGGCCATGGCGCGCATGACCGGGCTCGGTACGAGCGCTTCGCGGCTGGGGCCGTGGGCGAGGAGGCGGGCGTAGTTCCAGCCGTACCGGATGGCCTCCTCGGGGGTGCCGGCGGTGCCCTGGACGAGGAGGGTGGAGTCCCCGCTGACGGCGGCGGCGAGGTGCTCGGAGACCCAGGTCTTGGCGGTGCCGGGGACGCCGAGCAGGAGCAGCGCGCGGTCGGTGGCGAGCGTGGTGACGGCGACCTCGACGATGCGGCGCGGGCCGACGTACTTGGGCGTGACGACGGTGCCGTCGTCGAGGGTGCCGCCGAGCAGGTACGTCGCGACGGCCCACGGGGAGAGCTTCCAGCGGGCCGGGCGGGGCCGGTCGTCGGCGGCCGCCAGGGCTTTCAGTTCGTGTGCGAAGGCGTCCTCGGCATGCGGTCGCAGCGCCTCTGCGCCCGTGCCGTTCCCGTGCGTGGTCATGGTCCCCCTCCAATGCTCGGCAGCCGCTCCCGACTGCTGCCAACCACGTTGCACCACGCCACTGACAACGCCCCCTACCCATCCCGTTGTTGCAGGTCAGAGCGATTGTCAGTGGGGGTCCCTACGGTGGTTCACATGACTGAGCAGGAGGTCCGCTGGACGGCGGAACAGGTACTGGCTCTGGCTCCTGACGACGCATCACGCAAGGCGGGAGGCAAGCTGGGCGGGGCGGGTCCGTGGTCACAGACCGGAGGTTCCGCTTCCGGTGCGGTATGGGGGTTGTGCAAGGGCAGCGGCAGCACGCCGTACCGGACGGTCGTGGACCTCGCGGGCCCGGCGTACAAGTGCTCCTGCCCGAGCAGGAAGTTCCCGTGCAAGCACGCACTGGGACTGCTGCTGCTCTGGGCGGCGGAGGGACTGGGCGAGCCGGCCGGGGCTCCCGACTGGGCGGGCGAATGGCTGGCGGAGCGGGCGGCGAAGGCCGCGCGCCCCGCCGCGGCGGCGGCCGGTCCTGCCGACCCGGAGGCGGCCCGCAGACGGGCCGAGCGGCGGGCGGCGCGGATCGGCGCGGGCGTCACCGAGCTGGAGCAGCGGCTCGCCGATCTGCTGCGCGGCGGCCTCGCCGGACAGGAGCAGGCGGGGTACTCCGCGTGGGAGGAGACCGCCGCGCGGATGGTCGACGCCCAGGCGCCGGGACTGGCCGCGCGGGTACGGGAGTTGGGGACGATACCCAGTTGCGGCCCGGGCTGGCCCGCCCGGATGCTGGAGGAGGCGGCGCTGCTGCACCTGCTGGACCGGGCCTGGCTGGGGGTTTCGGACCTGCCGGGGCCGTTGGCCGCCACGGTCCGCAGCCGGGTGGGGCTGCCGTCGTCCGCGGAGGGGGAGGAGGAGGTCGTACGGGACCGCTGGCTCGTGCTGGCCCAGTACGACACGGCTTCGCCCGACGGACGGCTCATCACCCGCCGGATATGGCTGCGCGGGCAGGCGAGCGGACGGCCGGCCCTGGTGCTGGACTTCGGCCCGCCCGGGCGGCCGCCGGGGCTCGCACTGCCCGTCGGACTGGTGCTGGAGGCGGAAGCCCGCTTCCGGCCCGGATCGGCGGGGCTGCGGGCGGACCTCGGGGAGAGGTTCGCGGCGGCCGAGCCGTGCGGTGCGGCGGCGCCTGCGGGGGTGGGCACGGCTGCGGCGCTGGAGGCGTACGGGGCGGCGCTGACCGCCGACCCGTGGCTGGAGTCCTGGCCCGTGGTGCTCGGCCCGGTGGTTCCGATACCGGGCGGCCGGGCGGGCGGACCGGCGGGGGAAACGGCCTGGCAATTGGCGGACGCGGAGGGGACGTCCGCCCTGCCGGTGCCGACAGGGGGGTCCGCGGGCCGGTCCGGCGCGGGCCTGTGGCGGTTGGCCGCGCTGTCGGGAGGTGACCCGGTGACGGTGTTCGGCGAGTGCGGACACCGCGGCTTCACCCCGCTCACCGCCTGGCAGGCGGGCTCTTCGGAGCCGGTCGCGCTGGTCTGACGCGGGGCAGGGCCTCGGAGCATGCCCCGAGGGGGGAAGCGACGGCGCGGGGGCGCCGGCGTGATGGGAACGGAAACGCGCATACGAAGCGCGAATACGAAACGACCGAGCCGGGGGGCTGCTGTGGACGACAACCACGCGAGTTGAGTGACGAGTTACGGGGGCAAGGCTGCTCCGGTCCCGCGGAGGGGGCGGGACCGGAGCCGGGGGCACGAGAGAAGGGGCAGGGACCGGGATGGACACGGCGACACACGCGGACACGGAGACGGACACGACCGCGGACACGACCGCGGACGCGGCCCCGGACAGGGTGTACGGGGACTGGGAGGAGCTGGTCGGCGCCGCGCTGCTGGGCACCGAGCGGCGGCAGGGCAGCCCGCAGGCGCTGCTGGACGCGGCGGCCGTGCTCACCGTACGGCGGCGGGCCGGGCTGCGGCCCGCCGAGGCCGGCCCGCGGCCGGAGCCCGCTGCGCGGGATCCGCGCCCGGTACCGCCGGAGGCGGCGCGGCGCCGGCTGGCGCAGTTGCTGGCCGGGCGCACCGCCGCGGGCAGCGGCGGCGGGCGGCGCGGCGCCGCCCCGGACCTGACCGAGCTGCTGCCGCAGTGGCTGGCCGCGGCCGGCCGGCACGGCTACCGGGCGCCGGCCGCGCTGGTGCCCGCGCTGCTGGACACCGCGCGGGCCCGCTCGGACCTGCGGCCGCAGGCGCTGGCCCTGGCCGGGGTGCGCGGGCTGTGGCTGGCCCGGCTGAATCCGGACTGGCGGTTCGCGCTGCGCGGCGGGGCGGGTGGCGCCGGGGAGCTGCCCGCCGCCACCGATGCGGCCGGGGTGGAACGGCTCTGGCAGGAGGGACTGTTCGCGGAGCGGGTCGCGCTGCTGGGTCTCGTACGGGCGCACCGTGCGGCGGCCGCGGTGCGGCTGCTGGAGACGACCTGGGCCACCGAGCGGGCCGAGGACCGGCTGATGTTCCTCGATTCGCTGCGGCTGGGGCTGTCGGAGGAGGACGAGCCGTTCCTGGAGGCGGCGCTGGGCGACCGCAGCCGCAATGTCCGGGCCACGGCGGCCGAACTGCTGTCCGCGCTGCCGCGGTCGGCGCTGGCCGGGCGGATGGCGGAGCGGGCCCTGGCCTGCGTCGGCCCCGAGGGGGTGACGCCGCCGGCCGAGTGCGATGCGGGGATGCTGCGCGACGGAGTGGTGAAGCGGCCGCCCGCCGGGCGCGGGGAGCGGGCCTGGTGGCTGGGCCAGATCGTGGAGGCGGCGCCGCTGTCGTGCTGGCGGGAGCGGTTCGGGGGGCTCGGCCCGGTGGAGCTGGTGGCGCTTCCGGTGGCCGAGGGCTGGGCCGAGGAACTGCATGCCGCGTGGTGCCGGGCCGCGGTGCGGCAGCGGGACCCGCAGTGGTCCCACGCCCTGCTGGGCTCGGCGTCCGCGCCGCCCGCGGCGGGCCCGGCCACGGCCTCGCTGGCGGAGCGGGCGAAGCTGCTGTCGATCCTGCCCGAGGAGGAACGGGCCGAGTGGGTGGCCGAGTTCATACGGGCCCACGGCCTGTCGGAGGCGTTCCAGCTGCTCGGGGTGTGCCTGGTCCCGTGGGCGGGTGCGCTGGGCCGGGCCGTGGTGGACGCGCTGGACACGGCCCGGGAGGCGGGTAGCTACCCGTGGAGCTTCAGCGGGGTGATGGGCCTCGCGGAGCGCTGCCTGGACCCCGCGGAGGCGGACCGCCTGGAGGCCCTGACCACCGGGGCCGAGGACCTACCGGACGACTCCCCCGGCGCGGCGGCCTACTGGGCGGAGGCCTTCCAACGCCTGACCGCCACCCTGCGCCTGCGCGCCGCGATGCTCGCGGAGCTCACCCCGGCGTAACCAGCGGCCGGGCCGGGCCTGGAGCGGCCCGGCCGGCGGGGGTTACTGACGGACGTTGGCGTTGACCCAGTCCACGATCGACGTCGTCGTGGCGCCGGGGGTGAAGATCTCGGCGACGCCCTTCGCCTTGAGGGGCTCGATGTCGTCCTCCGGGATGATGCCGCCGCCGAAGACCTTGATGTCCTCCGCGTCCCGCTCCTTCAGGAGCTCCAGCACGCGCGCGAACAGCGTGTTGTGCGCGCCGGACAGGATGGACAGGCCGATCGCGTCGGCGTCCTCCTGGATGGCGGTGTCCACGATCTGCTCGGGGGTCTGGTGGAGGCCGGTGTAGATGACCTCCATGCCCGCGTCGCGCAGGGCGCGCGCGATCACCTTGGCACCGCGGTCATGGCCGTCGAGACCCGGCTTGGCTACCACCACACGGATCGGACCGGTCACACCCATCGCACTGCCTCCCGAGTGAACGAACGTTAAGTACAGCATCGCGCACGCCACCGTTTCGCGGTCAACCACGAGGGGGAAATCACACGTGGGATGGCGTGCCGCGCCACCGCGCCGACAGCCGCACGGCACGGTGGCGTGACCCGTCGCGGTCCCAAGAGGCTTAGGGGAGGCCGTCGATGGGGCTGTCCATACCCATGTCCGTACCCAAATCCGGGGCCGCGCTGCGGGCCGGAATTCTTGAGGCGATCGTACTCGGCGGGCACCTTCTGCTCTATCCCACCGGCGTACGCCAGGAGAATCCGGCCGCCGCCCCGGCCGCCGGGGAGCGGGCGCCCGTCCTGCTGCTGCACGGCTTCACCGACAACCGCTCCGTCTTCGTCCTGCTGCGCCGCGCGCTCGGGGCGGGCGGCCGCCGCCAGGTGGAGGCGTACAACTACTCCCCCTTCACCCTCGACCTTCGCGTCACCGCCCGCCACCTCGCCCGCCGGGTCGAGGAGCTGTGCGAGCGCACCGGGCAGGAGCGGGTGGACCTGGTGGGGCACAGCCTCGGCGGACTGGTCGGGCGGTACTACGTCCAGCGCCTCGGCGGCGATGCCCGCGTGCGCACGCTCGTCACGCTCGGCACCCCGCACTCCGGCACCCGTGTCGCCCCGTTCATGGACGCGCACCCGCTGATCCGGCAGGTGCGCCCGGGCTCCGAGGTGATGGCCGAGCTGCGCGCACCCGCGCCCGGCTGCCGGACCCGATGCGTGGCGTTCTGGAGCGAGTTCGACGAGCTGATGACTCCGACGGAGACGGCCCGTATCGAGCACCCCGACCTGATCGCGGAGAACGTGCAGGTCACCGGCATCGGGCACCTCGCCCTGGCTGCCCATCCGACCGTCATCGCGGCGGTCCGGCGGGCCCTCGACGGCCCCGGCCCGGTCGCGGTCGCGCGCCCCGGAACCGCCTCCGTCGCCTGAACACCAACCGACCGACATTCGAACGAATTTCGAACTCAAGGCCAAGGCTGCGTCTTGCCGCGACCGAAAGACGGCCGAATGCCCGGTTCCCCCGAGCTTGGACCCCTCCGAAGATTGTCGTTGCCAGTAACCGCCGGGTACAGTCACGCCACTGCTCTCCTCCGAGGAACGTCTCATTCCTCGGCCACCCAGGCCCCCACCGCCGAGGCGAAAGAGAAGTTGGTGAACGACCGCCCCACGTCGGGCCAGTACCCCGATTACGGGTACGACGGCCTCTCCACCACCACTTTCGCTGGTGACTCGGCATACGTTTCCTATGAAACGCAGGGCCAGGGCTACAACTACGCCTCGTACGGTACGTATGACGCGGGTGCGACGGGTGCGTACGACACCACCGCGTGGACCACGCAGGAGGGTTACGCCCAGCCTTCCCAGGACGGGTACCTGTCGACCGTTCCCGCCCAGGCCGTCCCCGAGGACACCACGGGCCAGTGGGACGCGAGCGCCTGGAGCACGCCGGGCTTCGCTTACGACACCTCCGCGGACCAGACCGGGACCTGGTCGATGCCGGGCTACGGCACGACCGGCACCGAGACCGGCGCCTACGACGCCACCGCGTGGAACACCGTTCCCCAGGAACAGCCCCAGCAGCAGACGTACGAGTACGACTACGCGTACCAGCCCGAGGCATCGCAGGAGCAGCAGCCCGCGTACGACTACGCCGAGGGCTACGCCGAGACGGCCGCGTTCGAAGTCGTGGAGACCACCGGCGACATGGACCCGCTCGCGGTCCCGTTCGCGGACGCGGTCGCCATGGACTCCGCGGTCGCCACGGACTCCGCGGACCTCACGGATGCCGTGCACGACCTGCCCACCCAGGCCATGCCGGTCACCTCCGCGGCCCCGCTCGAACCCCGCCCCTCGCGCCGCGCCGGCTCCAAGGGCTCGGCCAAGGGATCGGCCAAGGCCGCGTTCAAGCCCGCCGCGAAGGGCAGCGGAAGCGGGAGCGGCAACAGCCGCCGCCGGACCCCGGCGAAGCGTTCCGCCCTGCTGACCGTGGCCGTGCCCTCGGCCTGCGTGATGGGCGTCGCGGGAGTGGCCGCCGCCTCGGTGGGCGGGCTCACCGGCGCCGACCAGTCCGCCGACGACACCACGACCGCCATGGCCGCGCCCGACCCGGCCTCGGTGAAGCCGGTCGCGGCGAACAGCAAGCTCGACACCCAGCTGACCGCGCTCAGCGCCGACGCGGGCGACTTCGCGGACCGCGCGAGCCGTACGCAGGAGCGCATCGACCTGCGTCAGCGCCAGGAGGACGAGAAGAAGAGGAAGGCGGAGGAGGCCGCGGCCAAGGAGGCAGCGCGCCCCAAGTTCGCACTTCCCGTCGAACGGGAAGGCCTCAGCGCCACCTTCGGGCAGGCCGGCGGCATGTGGATGTCCGTGCACACCGGCATCGACTTCCCGGTCTCCTACGGAACCCCGGTCATGGCCGCCACCGACGGCACCGTGCGCACCCAGTTCAACAGCGCCTACGGGAACATGGCCATAGTGACCGCGGCCGACGGCACCGAGACCTGGTACTGCCACCTCAGCAGCACCAAGATCCGCTCCGGCAAGGTCAAGGCCGGCGATGTCATCGCCTACTCCGGCAACTCCGGCAACTCCACCGGACCGCACCTCCACTTCGAGGTCCGGCCCGGCGGCGGGTCCGCGATCGACCCCCTGCCGTGGCTCCGCAGCCACGACCTGGACCCGACGTAACCCCAGGCCCCGGCTTCCGCCGGGGCCTGACCCGTACCAGCGGGTCCGCCTAGAGCTTCTGCACCGGTGCGTAGCGCAGCAGCAGCCGCTTCGGCTTGTCGTCCCCGAAGTCGATGGTGGCCTGCGCGTCCGCGCCGGCTCCCCTGACCTCCATGACCGTGCCCAGCCCGAACTGGTCGTGCGTCACCCGGTCCCCGACCACCAGCGCGATGACCGGCTTGTCGGCGGCCCGGCGCGTGGCGAACCCGGACGGGCCCGACTTCGTACGCGACGAGGACAGGAACGACTCCGGTGAGGTGCCGAAGGTCGCCTTGCCACCGCCGCCCGAGCCCGAGCCGTATCCGGAGCTGCGCATCGGGCCCGCGGGCTTCTGCGCCGCGCCCGTCCGCTTCCACTGCAGGTACTGGTCGGGGATCTCCTCCAGGAACCGCGACGGCGGGTTGTACGAGGGCGTCCCCCACGCGCTGCGCATGCTGGAGCGGGTCAGGTAGAGCCGCTCGCGCGCCCGCGTGATGCCGACGTACGCCAGGCGGCGCTCCTCCTCCAGTTCCTTGGTCTGGCCCAGCGCGCGCATGTGCGGGAAGACCCCGTCCTCCATGCCGGTCAGGAAGACCACCGGGAACTCCAGGCCCTTGGCGGTGTGCAGGGTCATCAGCGTGATCACCCCGGAGCCGTCGGTGTCCTCGTCCGGAATCTGGTCGGAGTCGGCGACGAGCGCGACCTGCTCCAGGAACTCCGACAGGGTGCCCGCGCCGGGCGCCGGGGTGCCGTTCTCGGCCGCCTCGGCGGCCGCCGCCTCCCGGGCCTGCTCGAACTCCAGGGCCACGGCCGCCAGCTCCTGGAGGTTCTCGATCCGCGTCTCGTCCTGCGGGTCGGTCGAGGCCTGGAGCTCGGCCAGGTAGCCCGTACGCTCCAGCACCGCCTCCAGCACCACCGCGGGGCCCGCGCCGGAGTCGACGATGGTCCGCAGCTCCTCCATCAGCACGTTGAACCGCTTCACCGCGTTCGTCGAGCGGGCGGCCATGCCGAAGGCCTCGTCCACGCGCCGCAGCGCCTGCGGGAAGGTGATCTTCTCGCGCATCGCGAGCGCGTCGATCATGGCTTCGGCGCGCTCGCCGATGCCGCGCTTGGGCACGTTCAGGATGCGGCGGAGGGGGACGTTGTCCTCGGGGTTCGCCAGCACGCGCAGGTACGCGAGGACGTCGCGGACCTCCTTGCGCTCGTAGAACCGGACGCCGCCGACGACCTTGTAGGGCAGCCCGACGCGGATGAAGATCTCCTCGAACACGCGCGACTGCGCGTTGGTCCGGTAGAAGATCGCGACGTCGCCGGCCTTGGCGTCGCCCGCGTCCGTCAGCCGGTCGATCTCGTCGGCGACGAACTGCGCCTCGTCGTGCTCGGTGTCGGCGACGTACCCGGTGATGACCGCGCCGGTGCCGGCCTCGGTCCACAGGTTCTTGGCCCGGCGGTTCTCGTTCCGCTCGATCACCGCGTTGGCGGCGGACAGGATCGTCTGCGTGGAGCGGTAGTTCTGCTCCAGCAGGATCGTCTTGGCGTCCGCGTAGTCCTCCTCGAACTGGAGGATGTTGCGGATGGTCGCGCCGCGGAAGGCGTAGATCGACTGGTCGGCGTCACCCACCACGCACAGCTCGGCCGGCGGCAGGTCCGGGTACCCGGTGCCGACCAGCTCGCGCACGAGCGTGTACTGCGCGTGGTTGGTGTCCTGGTACTCGTCGACCAGTACGTGCCGGAAGCGGCGCCGGTAGTGCTCGGCGACGTCCGGGAACGCCTGGAGCAGGTGCACCGTGGTCATGATGATGTCGTCGAAGTCGAGCGCGTTCGCCTCGCGCAGCCGGCCCTGGTACATCGCGTACGCCTGGGCCAGCGTCTTCTCGAAGCCGTCGGCCGCCTGTCCCGCGAAGGCGTCCTCGTCGATCAGCTCGTTCTTCAGGTTCGAGATCTTGGCGCTGAAGGACTTGGGCGGGAACTTCTTCGGGTCCAGGTCCAGGTCGCGGCAGACGAGGGCCATCAGGCGCTTCGAGTCGGCCGCGTCATAGATCGAGAAGGAGGAGGTGAAGCCGAGCCGCTTGGACTCGCGGCGCAGGATGCGGACGCAGGCGCTGTGGAAGGTGGACACCCACATGGCGTTGGCGCGCGGCCCGACCAGGCCCTCGACGCGCTCCTTCATCTCGCCGGCGGCCTTGTTGGTGAAGGTGATCGCCAGGATCTGCCCGGGGTGGACGCCCCGCGCGGACAGCAGGTGTCCGATGCGGTGGGTCAGCACCCGGGTCTTGCCCGAGCCGGCGCCGGCCACGATGAGCAGCGGCGATCCCGCGTGCACCACGGCGGCGGCCTGCTGCTCGTTCAGCCCGTGCAGGAGCGTCGCCGGGTCGATGACGGGCTTGGGGGCGCCGTCCCGGTAGTACGCGTCCCCGCTCATGGGCGCGTCGAACCGGCCCCCGAAGAGGTCGTCCGCGCCCGCCTCCGGGGCGGCGTGGTCCTCGGGCGGCGGCGGGACCTCGTCGGAGGGGGAGAGGTCGGCCAGGAAACTGTCGTCAAAGAGGCTGCTCATCGCCTTCCGAGTTTAGGGGTCGGGACCGACAGCCGGTCCCTGGCCCGAAAAATCGGCGGCGGATCACAGCACAATCGCACGGATCGTCCCGGGAACGGGCCGCATCTGCCCCCCGAATCCCCCGCCCGGCCGCGTCCGAACCCCTCCGGTCGCCCAGCCGCGCGGCCGGGCGGGCCCGGCTGGCGGAGCTGATGGACCGGGTCGCGCACACCACCCAGTGGCTGAACGAGACCCGGCGGCTGCTAGGCAGCCACGCGGCCTCGGCGCTCGGCGCCAGGGCGGTGGCCTTCGCGCGGGCCCAGCTCGGGAAGGCCTACGTCTGGGGCGCCGCGGGACCGGACTCGCAGCGTCCGGCCCGGCTGAGCCACGGCGGACGCGGCACGGGTCGGAGATCAGCCGAGCACGATCTCCAGCAGCCCCGGGAAGCGCAGTTCCAGGTCGTCGCGGCGCAGGGCGAGGTAGAGCTTGCGGCCCTGGGGGCGCTGGGAGATCACCCCGCCCTCGCGCAGCGTCCTGAGGTGGTGGGTGACGCTGGAGCGCGGCAGGTCCGGGACGACTTCGCTGCAGAAGGACTCCTCGCCCGAGGCGAGCTTGCGGACGATTTCCAGCCGGACCGGGTGTCCGAGCGCCGCGAGGACCTCGACCAGCTCGATACGGTCGGCGGCGGGGTGGGTCGGCTCGGCAGCGGCAGGCATGCCCTCACTGTACGCAGATCCCGTACGGTCATTCGGCACGGCTACGTGAGGACACCCCATGCCCGGTACCGCACCCGCCACCCCCCTCGACGACGCGGCGCTCGCCGCCTCCCTCGACGGCGGCTTCTCCAGCCGCCACGCGGACGTCAACGGCACGCGCCTGCACTACGTCACCAACGACGGCGGCGGCGAGCCGCTCGTCCTGCTCGGCGGCTGGCCGCAGACCTGGTGGCAGTGGCACAAGGTGCTGCCGGAGCTCGGCCGCCGGTTCCGGGTGATCGCCGTGGACCTGCGCGGCATGGGCGGCTCCGCCAAGCCCGACGGCGGGTACGACAAGAAGACGATGGCCGCGGACGTCCGCGCCCTCCTCGCCCACCTCGGCCTCGGCTCCGCGCACCTCGCCGGCCACGACATCGGCGCGATGGTCGCCTACGCCCACGCCGCCAACCACCCCGGGGCCACCGGCCGGGTCGCCCTGCTCGACGTCGCGCACCCCGACCCGGACTGGGCCCGCCAGCCGCTGCTCCCCGAGCCGGGCCGGATCCACAAGTGGTGGTTCGCCTTCAACCAGGTCCAGGACCTGCCCGAGCAGCTCCTCGCCGGGCGCTACCACCTCATGCTGGACTGGCTGTTCTCCCGCGCCGCCACCGATCCCGCCTCCATCGACGCCCGCTCCCGCGCGGTGTACGCGGCCGCGTACGACTCCCCCGAGGCGATCCGGGCGAGCAACGGCTGGTACCGCGCCTTCCCCCAGGACATCGCCGACCTCGCCGGTTACGCCCCGGTGAGCACACCGCTGCTCGCCCTCGGCGGCGAGTTCAGCAACTACGGGCTGCTGACCCGCGCCGTGCCGGGGCTGGGCACCGACACGCAGGTCGTGCGCATCGACGGGAGCGGGCACTACCTCCCCGAGGAGCAGCCGCAGGCCGTCGTCGCGGAGTTGCTGAAGTTCTTCGGCTGAGGCCGCGGGCCCGGGCCCGGGCCCGGGGCGAAGGCCCCGGGAGCCCGCGGACGGCCGCCCCGTACGCTCGGAGCCATGAACGTACTCATCAACGTCTTCCTCGGCCTGCACATCATCGGGATCGCCTCGCTCCTCGGCGGTTTCCTGACCCAGATGAAGGCGATGAGCGCGGGCACCGCCCGTTTCGTGCCGGCGATGCTGCACGGCGCGCTGACCATGCTCGTCACCGGCGTACTGCTCGTCGGCTTCCGCGAGATGGACGGCGGCACCGTCAACAACGTCAAGGTCGGCGTGAAGCTCGCGATCCTCTTCGTGATCCTCGCGCTCGTCTACGTCAAGCGGGACGAGGAGCGCGTGGAGAAGGCCCTGTTCGGCGCGGTCGGCGGGCTGACCGTGGTCAATATCTTTATCGCCGTCCTCTGGCGCTGAACCGATAGTGGCGCGAAAGCGCCAGATTCGGCCGCATCGGGCCACTTGCGATCATCCCGTCATCCGACCGTTACCTTCAGGTCTAGCGTCCTCCTCCAAGCACCGAGAGAGGAAGGACGTGAGGCCCGCGTGGCCAGTCACCGAAAGCCCAGGCAGCGCCCGCTCTCCGGCGGCACCGCACGGACGACCGCCGCCACCCTCGCCCTCGCGGGCGCTGCCACCGCCACCGCGTTCGAAGGCACTTCGCAGGCCGACCCCCAGCCGACGCCCTCCCAGGTCAAGGCGCAGGTGGACCGGCTCTACGAGGAGGCCGAGGCCGCGACCGAGCGGTACAACGGGGCGAAGGAGAAGGCCGACGAGGCCCAGCGCGCGCTGAGCGACCTGCGCGACGAGACCGCCCGCAAGACCGACCTGCTCAACACCGCGCGCAGCAAACTCGGTTCGCTGGCCGCCACCCAGTACCGCAACGGCACCCTGGGCGCGGCCGTCCAGCTGGCGATGGCCGACGACCCGCAGGAGTACCTGGACCGGGCCTCCTTCATCACACGCGCCGGGGACCGCAACGCCGCCGAGCTCTCCTCCGTGCGCCGCCGGCTCGACGAGGTCGGGCACCTCAAGGAGCAGGCCGCAGGACGGCTGGCCGACCTCCGCGCCCGGCAGGGCGAACTCGCCGACCACAAGGCCGAGATCGAGGGCAAGCTCAGCACCGCCAAGCAGCTGCTGGCCCGGCTCACCGCCGAGGAGCGGGCATCGTACGAGGCCCGGTCCGCGGGCAGCGCCCCCGCCGCCGGACAGCACCCGGCCCCGGCGCCCTCGGACGGTTCGCGCGCGGCCCGCGCGGTGGCCTTCGCGTACGGGGCGATCGGCAAGCCGTACGTCTGGGGCGCGACGGGCCCGGGCTCCTTCGACTGCTCGGGCCTGACCCAGGCGGCCTGGCGCTCGGCCGGGGTCTCGCTACCCCGCACCACCTACACCCAGATCAACACCGGCCAGCGCGTCCCGCGCGACCGGCTGGCCCCCGGTGACCTGGTGTTCTTCTACTCCGGGGTCACCCATGTCGGCCTCTACATCGGCAACGGCCAGATGATCCACGCCCCGCGGCCCGGTTCGACGGTCCGCCTGGCCCCGATCGACTCGATGCCGTGGGCCGGAGCCTCCCGCCCCGCCTGACGGCCGCTACGGCGCCTTGACCACGCCGCTGAGCCACTGGAAGGTCTGGGGCAGCTGCTTCGACCACGAGTCGAGGTTGTGACCGCCGACCACCTTCTCCGCGTGCACCTGGGTCGGGCTCTGCGCGATGCCCTTGAGGTCCATGCCGGACAGGTAGCCGTCCTGTTCGGCCCCCGACAGCCACAGGGAGACCGCCGGCGGCTTCGGCGCGGCCTTCAGGACGTTCTTCAGGTTGTGCGAGACGCGCAGCTGCGGGTCCTGGGCGACCAGCGAGGAGGGCTCCTGGCCCGGGTCGTTGTAGCCCGACAGGGAGACGGCCGCGCTGTAGCGGTCGGGGTGGGCGATGGCCAGCTTGGCGGAGCAGTACGCGCCGGCCGAGTACCCGGCCACGCCCCAGGTGCGGGCGTCGTCCGAGGCCCGGAAGTTGTCGGTGACCATCTTGCGGACGTCGACGCTGAACCAGCTGTCCGCGTTGACCTTGCCGGGGATGTTGGCGCATCCGGTATCGGCATTGCCGAGCAGCATGGCGCGCGGCGAGACCAGGATGAACGGCTGCACCTTGCCGCTCTTCATCAGCGGCTCCAGCACCTCGTGCGCCTTGAGCCCCTGGAACCAGGACTTGCCCGTTCCCGGTATGCCCGGGATCAGCTCGACCACGGGGAACTTCTTGTCCTTGAAGGCGGGATCGTCGTACTGCGGCGGCAGCCACACCAGGACGTCGCCCTTGACCCCGGAGATCTTGCCGTCGAGCTCGGTCTTCTTGACCCGCCCGCCGAGGCCGTCGACCGGCTCGAAGGCCTGGTGCACCTTCGGCGCTTCCTTGACCTGCTCGGCCTTCTTCCCGCCGAGCCCGTCCGGGCCCAGGTCGGGGGCGGCCGTGACGTACTTGCCGGTGCCGAACAGGTCGCCCCAGGAGGCGTAGAAGTTCATGTCCCGGTTGATCCCGATGAACACCAGCGCGATGGCGGTGACCTGGGCGAACACGACCATCGAGGTACGGGTGGCGACGCGCACGACGGCGGGCCCGCGCGCCTTGCTCCACAGCAGCAGCGGCAGGAGGACGGCGATCGCGGTCAGCGCGATCGCCGTCGCGAAAAGGGGGGTCCCCGTCAAGCTCATCACGGCAACGAAGAGGGCCGCGCGGCCCGCCCCGGTTGCCCGGGAGGCCTGCGGTGTGGATCACATCGGGTTCTGACCCCGGGTCACACCAGACGGCGCGCCGTCGCCCAGCGGGTCAGCTCGTGCCGGTTGGAGAGCTGGAGCTTGCGCAGCACCGCGGAGACGTGCGATTCCACCGTCTTCACCGAGATGAAGAGCTGCTTGGCGATCTCCTTGTACGCGTACCCGCGCGCGATCAGCCGCAGCACCTCGCGCTCGCGCTGGGTGAGCCGGTCCAGGTCCTCGTCCACCGGCGGCGCGTCCGTCGAGGCGAACGCGTCGAGCACGAAGCCCGCGAGCCGCGGCGAGAAGACCGCGTCCCCGTCCTGGACCCGGAAGACGGAGTCCACCAGGTCGGTCCCGGTGATGGTCTTGGTGACGTACCCGCGGGCGCCGCCCCGGATGACCCCGATGACGTCCTCGGCCGCGTCCGACACCGACAGCGCCAGGAACCGCACCGGGTTCTCGGCCGCCGCCATCAGCGGGGCGCAGCGGCGCAGCACCTCGACCCCGCCGCCGCCGGGCAGGTGCACGTCGAGGAGCACCACCTCGGGGCGGGTGGCGGTGATGACGGTGACGGCCTGGTCCACGTCGGCCGCCTCGCCGACGACCTCGACCCCGGTCCGCCCGGTCTCGCCGATCTCCGCCTGCACGCCCGTGCGGAACATCCGGTGGTCGTCGACGAGGACCACACGGACCCTCCTGGTCTCCGTCACAGCGCTGTCCTCGGTCATGCCGCCCTCTCCATCTCCAGCTCGACTTCCGTGCCGCCGTCGGGCGCGGACCGTAGTCGCGCGGTCCCGCCGTTGCGCTGCATCCGGCCGATGATCGATTCTCGTACGCCCATCCGGTCGTCCGGTACCGCGTCGATGTCGAAGCCCGGTCCGCGGTCCCGTACGGACACGAACACCGTCCGGCCCTCCACTTCGGCGTACACCTGGACCGGCCCGCCCTCGCCACCGTACTTGGCGGCGTTGACCATCGCCTCGCGCGCGGCCTGGATCTGTGCGCCGAGCTTCT
Organism: Streptomyces sp. NPDC037242; assembly: GCF_055604165.1. NCBI lineage: Bacteria > Bacillati > Actinomycetota > Actinomycetes > Kitasatosporales > Streptomycetaceae > Streptomyces > Streptomyces sp. NPDC037242. The sequence goes on along the minus strand of NZ_JBVJUY010000009.1, from coordinate 44,266 downwards.
CGTCGAGCGGGCAGTCGCCGACGACGACGACCTCGATGGGGACGCCGTGGTGGTCCTCCACCTCGGCGGCGGTCTTCTTCACGGCCTCCGCGAGCGTCTCCGGCTCCTCGGCCTCGTCCTTGCCGGTGCCCTCGGGCTTGTACAGCCAGTTCCGCAGCTCCCGCTCCTGGGCCCGCGCGAGGCGGCGCACCTCCCCGGCGTCCTCGGCGTTGCGCTGGATCAGGGTGAGGGTGTGCAGCACGGAGTCGTGGACGTGGGCCGCGACCTCGGCGCGCTCCTGGGCGCGGATGCGCATCAGGCGCTCCTCGGAGAGGTCCTGGGTCATCCGGATCAGCCAGGGTCCGGCGAGCAGGGCGACGCCGACGAGGACGGCGAGGGTGGCGGTCAGTACGTTGCCCAGCTGGGCCGCGGAGCCGCGCACGACGATGAAGACGGTGAGGCCCACGCCGACCAGGGCGACGCCCGCGAGCGCGCGGGCGACCTGGAAGAGCCTCCCGTGCCGGCCCACGGCCTCGTTCCAGTGGGCGCGGCGGGCGTTGTCGGCCTGCCGCCACACCAGGACCACGCCGGCCCCGACCAGGAGCGTCGGCCACACGTACCGGCCGGACGCGCCGCCGAGCTGGACCTTGGAGATGAAGATGCCGGCGCCGATGCACAGGGCGATCAGCGCGGTGATCTGGCCGCGCTCGGGCTTGCGCAGCCGCCGGGAGCCGTCGGGGAGGGTCTCGAAGAAGGAGCGGTGTCCGGTGCGGCCGCCGACCCCGAGCGGTACGAAGACCCAGAACGCGGCGTACAGCAGGATGCCGAGGCCGTCACCCCACAGGAACAGCAGCAGGAACGCGAGCCGCACCCAGATGACGGCCAGCCCGAGGTGCCCGGCGAGACCGCGCGCGACGCCGCCGAGCATCCGTCCGTCGGCGCTGCGGTACAGCTTGCGCTGCGGGACTTCGTCGGAATCGGGTGCGTGCGGGATACGGGGGGCGGCGACGGCGGGCATGTCACCGATGGTCACACGCGCGGGTGGTGCGCGGCATCAGGGCAGCCCCCCACTTCTGTCCGGGGGATATCAGGGTTGTCCCAGGGTCGGGCCGGATGTCCACGCGATCGGCGGCCGGTCACCATGGACGCATGACCGAAGTGCACGACACCCCGCCGGCCGGGTCCGGCGCCGCCGCCCCGCCGCCGGCCGAGCGCGCGCCGCTGCGCCGCAGCAAGCGCGACAAGGTCCTGGCCGGCGTGTGCGGGGGGCTGGGCCGGTACTTCGACCTCGACCCGGTCGTCTTCCGGATCGTGCTGGGCGTGCTGGCGGTCACCGGCGGCGTCGGTCTGATCTTCTACGGCTTCGCGTGGCTGCTGCTGCCCCTGGAGGGCGAGGACGACAGCGAGGCCAAGAAGCTGCTGACCGGCCGGGTCGAGGGGGCGACCCTGGCGGCGGTGTTCGCCGCGCTGGTGGGCTGCGCCCTGTTCCTGTCGATGCTGGACAACGGCGGGCTGACGGTCTTCTCCGTCCTGGTCGCCCTGGCCCTGGGCGGGGCCGCGCACTGGTCGCAGCGGCGCCGCAGCGGCGTCGTTCCGGAGGCGCAGGCACCCGCCGCGGCGGCGGCGCACCGCGCCACCGTGTCCGAGACGAAGGCACCGCCCGAGACGCAGGCGCCTCCCGCCCCCGGCGGCCCGTCCTGGTGGCGGGACCCGCTGGTCAAGGACGGCACCACGGGGCCCGTGGGGTCCAGCGGGTACCTGTGGGGCCCGGACGACGCGGCCGGGGCCGCCTCCGACCTTCGGGGCGCGCCCGCGGCGCCCGCGCCCGTCCCGGACGCACCGGTCGCGGCGCGCGGGGGCATCGGCGGCCGGGTCTTCGTCTTCGCGCTGCTCGCCGGGGGCGCCGCCTGCTCGGCCGTCTGGGAGGGCAGCACGCTGAGCCACGCGCTCCAGGTCGGCTTCGCGGCGGCGCTGGTCGCCTTCGGGCTCGGTCTCGCGGTGAGCTCCCTCAAGGGGCGCACCGGATTCGGCACCATCGTGCTGTCGCTGCTCACCGCCGGGCTGCTGGCCGGGGCGACCGCGCTGCCCCAGGAGATCAGCACCGACTGGCACAACGTGGACTGGCGGCCGGCCGCGGTGGCCGACGTACGGCCCGCGTACGAGTCGGGGACCGGCCTGGCCACCTTGGACCTGAGCCGGCTGGACGTGCAGAAGGGCACCACCGTCTCGGTGCACGCCCGGATCGACGCGGGCCGGCTGAAGGTGATCGTCCCCCGGGAGGTCACCGCGCAGGCCGATGTGACGATCCGGCTGGGCGACATCCAGCTGCCCGGGGACACGAGCGAGCAGGTACGCGTCCGGAGCGGCGGCGAAACCCGGCAGGCGACCCTGCCCCCGGCCGCCGGCACCGAGGCCGGCGGGACGATCGAGCTGCACCTGAACGCGGGTGTGGGACAGGTGGAGGTGGCCCGTGCGGCGTCATGAGTTCCAGCCGGGCCGGCTGATCGCGGGCCTGGTCCTGATTGCGGCGGGCGTGCTCTACCTGCTCGACGCGGCCGGCGAGGCCGACCTGCCGTGGTTCTCCGTCCTGCCGATGGCCCTGGGCGGACTGGCGTTCGCCGCGGTCGTCGGGATGGTGACCTACGCGGTGCGCCGGGACCGGCGCGATCGGATCACCGAGTCCAGCGACAGGTAGGGGGCCCCGGCGAGGATCAGCGGGGTCCAGGCCATCAGGTAGATCAGGTCGTTGCCGTAGTAGTACGGGGTCACCGCCCAGGACACCGTGAGCCACAGGCTGAGCGAGATCAGCGCCCCGCCGACGGCGGCGATCCGGGTCAGCAGGCCGGCCAGGACCCCCAGCCCGACCAGGAGCTCCCCGATGGCCAGGGCCACGGCGAAGCCGACGGGCGCCTCCAGGGCCATGTCCACCATGGCGGGGATCGCGGAGGTGTCGCGCACCCCGCGCATCAGGTCGCCGATGGAGCCGTCGCCGGTGGCGGAGAGGAACGCGGAGTCGGTCAGCTTGTCCAGACCCGCGTAGACGAAGGTCACGCCGAGGAAGATCCGCAGGGGCAGGAGGGCGTGGCGGGCGGCAAGGTCCCGCAGCCCTGAAGGGACATCAGTTCGGGTTCGCGTCACCCGACATGTGTACCCGTTTCACTCGGCCACGTCGATGCTGCATCGGTTGGATTCCACTCCGGCGGCGGTGACCACCTGGACCTCGATCCGCCCCGGTTCCACTTCCGCCGGCACCGGCACCGTCAGCACCGCGTCGGAGGGGTTGGTGAACCCGCCCGCCACCGGGACCAGCGGCACGTGCACGTGGACCGCCCCGATCCGCACCACCAGCCTCGCCAGCATCTCCGGGGTCTGCGCCCCCGGCGGCACGAAGCCCACGCCCCGGATCTCGATGTCGTCGCCGGGCCGGACCGCGGCGTCGAGGTCCCCGGGCTCGCGTCTGCGCACCACCGACAGCACGAGGGGGCGGCTGCCCTCCGCGTACTTGGCCGCCAGGTACACCGCCGCCGACAGCGCCACCAGCAGGGCCAGCGCCCAGGGCAGTTGCGGCAGCCGGTCGGGGAACCGGGCCAGCGACACCGCCGCGTAGGCCAGCACCACCGTGGAGACCAGCACGTACTGCGTGTCCGGGAAGGAGCCCCGCCCGGCGTCGTCCGTCAGCAGGTCGGCGCCCGTGGGCCGGTCCGCCGGGAGCTTCTGCAGCCGCTGCCCCATGATCCGTACGGCGACCACCCGGCGCACCAGCACCGCCACCGCGGACGTCAGCGAGAGCACCGCCAGCAGCGGCAGCGCCCGGTCCAGCGCCAGCCCGGCGTACAGCGCCTGGCGCTCCGGGCCCGGCGAGGAGGCCGCCAGGCGCAGCGCGGGGAGCAGCGTGGCGAAGGCCGTCAGGACCAGCCAGGCGCTCGGCACGGCCTTGGAGGTGGACAGCCGGTTGTCCTCGCCGACCAGCGGGGCCAGCAGCCCGCCGCGCAGCGTCTGGGCGCGGGCGGCGACGGTCAGCAGCCCGGCCAGTACGAGCGCGGCCAGCAGCCCGGCGGTGCGCGCGGTGGACCAGCCGGTGCCGAGGGCGGTGCCGACCTGGACGACCAGCAGCACCCCGGCGGCGATCCACACCGCGAGCACGGCCCGCCGCGACAACAGGTACAGCCAGGAGTGCCCGGCCTCGCGGCCGCGGTCGGCCACCGTGCGGGCGGACAGGGTCAGCTCGTCGGAGACCCACTGCCGGGAGGCGCCCAGCGAGTGGGCCACCGCGGCCGGCACGCCCTGCCCGGCCGCGAACTCGTCGCGCTTCTCCAGGAACGCCGCGACCGCCCGGCGGTGTCCCTCGCGGGCGCACTCCTCACAGGTGCAGGCGGCGGTATGAGTGCCTCGGGACATCTCTTGGACAGCCACGTACGTGCCGCCTCTCTGAACTACGGTGCAATGCCAGCGAATTGTGCACCACTGCGGCAGTGTTCCGGATTGCGCACGATGTCAGAGCAGGTGATTAACCGTTCATGATGTTGACGCCACCGACCGCGTCACGGCATTTGACCCAGGGGCTGGTAGCTCACCCAGGCGGCCAGATCGGACCCGAACCGCTCGCGCGCGGCGACCGCGGACCGGTGGTCGATCATCACCGGCTTGCCCGCCGCCCGCGCGATGAGCTGCACCTGCGCCGCCCGTTCCGCCGCGACGAACCACCAGGTGGCGGCGTCCACCGAGCCGCCGACCGTCAGCAGCCCCCGGTTGCGCAGGATCAGCGCCTTGTACGGGCCGAGCGCGCGCCCGATCCGGGCGGCGTCGGCGGGCCCGTCCCCGACGTACTCGTCCAGCAGCGCGTTGTCCTCGTAGAAGGCGCAGGCCTCCTGGGTGATCGGCGCCAGCAGCTCGCCGAGGGCCGCCAGCGCCCTGCCGTACGGGGCCTGCGTGCGGACCACGGCGACCACCTCGGGGCGCTCCCGGTGGACGGCCGCGTGCACGGCGAAGGCCACCTGGTTGACCCTGCGCTCGCCGCGCACCACCCGGCCCTCGCCGTCGACCAGCAGCAGGTCGTCCGGGGTCAGCCCGGCGAAGGCCCGCCCGAACGGGTTCACCCAGTAGCAGTCCTCGAACTCCGGGTCCCGGGCGGTGACGTGCCCCGCCACCCCGTCCTCGTACCCGAGCCGTCCCAGCAGCCGCAGCGCCCCGGCGAGCCGCTCCTTGCGGTGCGCGCGCTCGTCGGCCGGGTCCGCGTGCACGGGCGGCATCTCGAAGCCCAGCCGCTCCACGGGCACGGGTTCGGGCGCGGGTGCGGGCTGGTACGGCATGGGGCCTCCTCCGGGTCGCGGCGCAAGGTACCGGCGCACCCGCCAAGTGGCCAGAGGAACGGCGAAGCCGCCGGTCCCGGGGGGGGGCCGGCGGCTTCGTTTCACGCGCGGGTGGAGCCTGTGGGGACTACTCCCACTCGATGGTGCCCGGGGGCTTGCTCGTGCAGTCCAGGACCACGCGGTTCACGTCCGGCACCTCGTTGGTGATGCGGGTGGAGATCCGCGCGAGGACCTCGTACGGCATGCGCGTCCAGTCCGCGGTCATCGCGTCCTCGGACGAGACGGGGCGCAGCACGATCGGGTGGCCGTAGGTGCGGCCGTCGCCCTGGACGCCGACGCTGCGGACGTCCGCGAGCAGGACGACCGGGCACTGCCAGATCTCGCGGTCCAGGCCGGCCGCGGTGAGCTCGTGGCGGGCGATGGCGTCGGCCTCGCGGAGCAGGTCCAGGCGCTCCTTGGTGACCTCGCCGACGATGCGGATGCCGAGGCCGGGGCCCGGGAAGGGCTGGCGCTGGACGATCTCGTCGGGCAGGCCGAGCTCCTGGCCGACCATCCGGACCTCGTCCTTGAACAGCTGGCGCAGCGGCTCGACGAGCTCGAACTCGATGTCGTCGGGGAGCCCGCCCACGTTGTGGTGGGACTTGATGTTGGCGGTGCCGGTGCCGCCGCCGGACTCGACGACGTCCGGGTAGAGGGTGCCCTGCACGAGGAAGGCGACCGCGGGGCCCTCCTCCTGGAGGATCTCCAGCTGCGCCTGCTCGAACACGCGGATGAACTCGCGGCCGATGATCTTGCGCTTGGTCTCCGGGTCGGAGACCCCGGCCAGCGCGTTCAGGAAGCGCTCCTGCGCGTCGACGACCTTGAGCTGCACGCCGGTCGCGGCGACGAAGTCCTTCTCGACCTGCTCGGTCTCGCCCTTGCGCATCAGGCCGTGGTCGACGTAGACGCAGGTGAGCTGCGAGCCGATGGCCTTCTGGACGAGGGCCGCGGCGACGGCCGAGTCCACGCCGCCGGAGAGGCCGCAGATGGCGCGCTTGTCGCCGACCTGCTCGCGGATGGCCGCGATCTGCTCCTCGACGATGTTGCCGGTGGTCCAGGTGGGGGCCAGGCCGGCGCCGCGGTAGAGGAAGTGCTCCAGGATCTGCTGGCCGTGCGTGGAGTGCATCACCTCGGGGTGGTACTGCACGCCGTACAGCTTCTTCTCGTCGTTCTCGAAGGCCGCGACCGGGACGACGTTGGTCGACGCGGTGACGGTGAAGCCCTCGGGCGCGGCGGAGCAGGCGTCTCCGTGGGACATCCACACCGACTGGTGCTCGGGGGTGCCCTCGAAGAGGGTGGAGCCGGCCTTGGAGACGGCCAGCGGGGTGCGGCCGTACTCGCGGGCGCCGGTGTTGTCGACGGTGCCGCCGAGGGTGACCGCCATCAGCTGGAAGCCGTAGCACATGCCGAAGACCGGGATCCCGGCCTCGAACAGGGCGCGGTCGAGCTGCGGGGCGCCCGCCTCGTACACGGAGGACGGACCGCCGGAGAGGATGATCGCCTTGGGGTTCTTGGCCAGCATCTCGTCGACGGGCATCGAGCTCGGCACGATCTCGCTGTAGACCCGTGCCTCGCGGACGCGGCGGGCGATGAGCTGGGCGTACTGGGCGCCGAAGTCGACGACGAGAACCGTGTCCGGGGCGCTGTCGTGGGCGGCGGAGGGTGCTTCTGGCACGGGGCGGCCTTCCGGCGGAAGAGGTGGCTGTTTTGTCGATTCTAACGGGGGACCTACATGCCTCTTCGTCTCACCATCCGAACCGGCTTGGCCGGGAGCGGGACGGAAGGTAATAATCCGTCCATGCGCAAGCAGCTGAGCTTCCTCTTTACCTATGGCACCGGCCGGTCCGGTCGCCATGGGTCATCGTGATGCTCGCTTGAGCCGCTGACTTCCCAGAGCGCCCCGGTCCGACAGGACCGGGGCGCTCTGCGTTTTCCGGACCTGCGGGCCCCACCCGACAGGAGACCGACCCATGAACACGATCACCACCACCCCGGAGCAGCTGATCGCCGACTCCCGCACGCGCATCGACGCCCTGGACGACCGGATCATCGGCCTGATCCAGGAGCGCATGGCCGTCTCGACGGTCATCCAGGACGCCCGGATCGCCTCCGGCGGCCGCCGGGTGCACCTGTCGCGCGAGATGGAGGTGCTCTCGCATTGGAGCGATGCTCTCGGCAAGCCCGGCACCACCCTGGCCATGACCCTGCTGGAGCTGTGCCGGGGCCGCGTCTGACGGGCGTTCGTCACTCGTCCGGACCGTGACCGCCCCCGCGGGCCTTCGTTGGTGAGGATGTCCGCGCCATCCAGGGGCGGGATCGCAACACCACGCGTGGCTCCGCTGGAGCGATGAGACGTACGCCCCGTGGAGCGTGCGTCGTGGGACCTCGCTCCAACGCGTGACCGGACGGCAGGGGACAGCAGGCCGGTCACCCCGTAAAAGAAGACGGCCGGCCCGGGGGACGCCCCGGACCGGCCGTTCTTCTTGTGCTGCGGTCCTGTGTACTACGGCCTGCGGCCCGCGCCGTTACGCGCGGCCCTCGGCCGCTCGGCGGCGGAACACCAGGAACAGCAGGCCGCCCGCGGCGACGAGGGCAGCTCCACCGGCCGCGACCGGGCCGACGGTGCTGCCGGTGGAGGCCAGGTCGCCGTTCGGCTTGGCGGCGTTGCCGGCGGTGGGTGCGGCCGACGGGGTGAGCGTGGCGCCCGGGGTCGGGGCGCCGGTGCCCGTGGAGGCGGACGGGTCCGGGGACGGCCCGGTGCCGCCGCCCTTCGCGTTGATCACGAAGGCGGCCTTGTTGTTCGCGTGGTCCGGGTCCCAGTCCTGCGGGGTCGGGGCGCCGCTCTCGCTCCACCAGCCGCCGACCGAGACGGAGCCGGTGGCGTCCGCCACGACCTTCTCGATCTTCAGCTCGAAGGGGTAGGCGAACTTCTGCTTCTCCCCGATGATGTGCGTCGTCGAGCAGACGTAGCGCGGGGCGCCCAGGTTCTCCTCGCGGTACTTGCCGTCGGCCGTGACGCCGCGGCACTGCTCCGGCGCCTTGGTGACCTTCGCGCCCTCCGGGATCACGATGTCCGTCCGGGCTACGTCCTCACCGGAGCGGATGTACGCGACCCACGCCGGGCCGTCGTTCCGGAAGCCGAGCTCGGCCTTGACCGTCTCCCCCGCCCTGCCCTTGACGGAGGTGGCGGCGGCGACCAGGTCGGCGGAGTTCTTCACCGTGAAGTCGAACTCGTGGTAGTTGTTCCACGGGTCCAGGTCGCCCGAGCTCAGCGCGGCCTTGGCCGGGCGCTGCTTGAACTCCAGCTTCTTGCCCGTGCTGGGCTTGGTCAGCTTCTGCGGGGTCTTCGACTGGGCGCCCGCCTCGCGCACCGCGTAGGTCATCCCGTCGATGAATCCGTGCGGGGCGGCCTTGAGGGTCAGCCGGCCGACCTCGTAGACCGCGCCCGGTACGAACTCGCCGTCGAGCGTGCAGACCGTCTTGCCCCAGCCCATGTTCCAGGACTGGCCGGGGGCGTTGTCCTCGCTGTAGACGCAGTTGTCGTACTTCTCGACGAGGCCGATGCCGTGCGTGGTGTTCAGCTCCAGCGCCACGCCCTGGACGGCCTCCGTGCCCGCGTTGCCGAACACGACCGGCAGCGGCTGCGTGCCGCCCGGGTTCATCTCCCTCTTGAGGGGGGCCTCCTCCAGCACCAGGTCGGGGCCGCCGACCTTGACCTTGGTGGTGGCGGCCTTGAAGCTGGCGCCCTCGGCCCGGCCGGTCATGGTCAGGTCGACCGTCGTACCGGGCTTGCTGTCCTTGGCGGCGCTGAGGTCCAGCGCCACGATCCCGCTGTCCTGCGTCCACACCGCGGACCTCTTGCAGGTCACGCTGGTCGCGGTGAGCGTGCAGGAGTTGGTCTGCTCCCTCGCGAGCGCGACGTCGGCGACGCCCTTGAGCCCGCTCAGGTCGATGGTGAAAGTGCTCTCGCGGTCGAAGACCGTCCCGGTCCCGTTGTTCACCCGGAAGTCGACGGAGGTCTTCTGCGCCTCACCGCCCTGGCCGGGATGGGGGCGGAGCCCGATCCGGTCCGGGCTGCTGAGGGTGAAGACGGGGTCCGCGGCGTTCGCGGGAGCGGCGGCCAGACCCACGGCCACCAGGCCGGCTGACGCCAGCAGGGAGATGCGCTTTCTCATGCTCCCGATGACCTGCGAGGGTCCGTCTCAGTTGCGCTGCTCACTCTGTGACGGACACCACAGTCCCCGCTCCCCGATTCCGGTACAACCATCAGGGTTGAACATCTGTCACCTATGTACCTCGGTGGGTACCGCGCTCGGAGGGGGAGTGCGGTACCCACCGGTGTCATCCGGCCGGTTCCGGTTCGGTCGGGTGCGCGGGCCGCGGCGGCATCTCGGGCACCGCCAGGAACGGCAGGCGCAGCGCGCCGAAGGCCTTCTCGGGGACCGCCGGACGGACCGGTTCCACCGCCGCCAGGCGGGTGTACTCCTCACCCTGCTCCGGCCGCGGGTCCCGCTCGCCCAGGTTCGGCCAGAACGACATCGCCCGCTCCGCCTGCGCGGTGATCGTCAGCGACGGGTTGACCCCGAGGTTCGCCGAGACCGCCGAACCGTCCACCACCGAGATGCCCGGGTGCCCGTAGAGCCGGTGGTACGGGTCCACCACGCCCTCCGCGGGCGAGGCTCCGATCGGGCAGCCCCCGAGGAAGTGCGCGGTCAGCGGGGTGCCCATCAGCTCGCCCACGTTGCTGCCCGGAAAGCCGTTGATCTCCTCCGCCAGCAGGGTCGCCGCCTGCGTGGCCTCGGCGATCTGCACCGGGTTGGGCGCTCCGTGGCCCTGGCGGGCGGTGAGCAGACCCTTGCCGAGGCCGCCGGGCTTGCGGTAGGTCGTCAGGGAGTTGTCCAGCGACTGCATGACCAGGCCGATGATGGTCCGCTCCGACCAGCGCCGGTTCGACAGCGAGCGCGCCAGCTGGACCGGGTGGCGGACGGTCCGGCCGAGCCAGGCCCGTACCCGGTGCTTGCCGTACGGGACCTGCAGGACCGTCAGGAACCCCATCGCGTTGGAGCCCCTGCCGTAGCGGACGGGCTCGATGTGGGTGTCGGCGTTCGGGTGCACGGAGGAGGTGATCGCCACGCCCCGGGTGAAGTCGGCGCGCCGCTCCCCGCCGGGGACCGCGCCGCGGCGCTTGCGGTAGCGGCGGTCGTCGGTCTGCGCGCCGACCAGGCCCTCGGAGTTGGTCCGGGTCAGGTCGCCGAGCCGGTCCGAGAGGTGCGGGAGCTCGCCGCGGTCCTTCATCGTGTGCAGCAGGGTCTGGGTGCCGTACGTGCCCGCCGCGACCACGACGTAGCGGGCGCGCAGCACCTTCGCCTTTCCCTTGCGGCGGCCGTCGGTGGGGACCGTGCGGATGCGGTGTCCGCCGTCGGGGTGCTCGGAGATCGCGGTGACGGTGGTCATCGGGTGGATGACGGCGCCGGCGCGCTCGGCGAGGTGCAGGTAGTTCTCGTTCAGGGTGTTCTTCGCGCCGTGCCGGCACCCGGTCATGCACTCGCCGCACTCGGTGCAGGCCTTGCGGGAGGGGCCGGCGCCGCCGAAGTACGGGTCGGCGACCTCCTCGCCGGGGCGTGCGCCACTGCCCCCTTCGGCGTCCTTTCCGTCTCCGAAGAAGACGCCGACCGGGGCCATGTGGAAGGAGTCCGCGACGCCCATCTTCTCGGCGGCCGCCTTGAGGTGGACGTCGGAGGGGGTCATCGTCGGATTGAGCCGGACGCCGAGCATCCGCTTGGCCTGTTCGTAGTACGGGGCGAGCTCCGCGTGCCAGTCGGTGATGGACGCCCACTGCCGGTCCTCGAAGAAGGCGGTGGGCGGCACGTACAGCGTGTTGGCGTAGTTGAGCGAGCCGCCGCCCACCCCGGCGCCCGCGAGCACCATCACGTTGCCGAGCAGGTGGATGCGCTGGATCCCGTACAGCCCGAGGGCCGGGGCCCACAGGTAGTTGCGCAGGTCCCAGCTGTTGCGCGGCAGGCTCTCGCGGGTGAACCGGCGCCCCGCCTCCAGGACGCCGACCCGGTACCCCTTCTCGGTCAGCCGCAGTGCCGAGACCGACCCTCCGAAGCCCGATCCGATGACGATCACGTCGTAGTCGTAGTCATGGTCGTACGACACTGCTTGTGCCTCCTAAAGGGGTACCCGACAGGGGTTAGCGCAGGCGGAGGGCCTTCATGACCTTGAGGCTGCGGGTCATGAACGCCGCGTACTTCTCGTCGTCCATCCCCAGCGAGGGACCCATCGGCAGCAGCCGCTGGTGGGCGACGGTCTGGGCCTCGGTGTACTTGAGGATGCCCTCGGAGCCGTGGCGGCGGCCGAGGCCGGAGTCCTTCATTCCGCCCATGGGCGCCTGGGCGCTGCCGTAGGCCGGGGCGTAGCCCTCGTTGATGTTGACGGTCCCGGTGCGCAGGCGGGCGGCGACGGCGTGGCCGCGGCGGGCGTCCTTCGTCCACACGCTGGAGTTCAGGCCGTACGAGGTCGCGTTGGCCTGGGCGACGGCCTCGTCCTCGTCGGTGAAGCGGTAGATGGAGACGACCGGGCCGAAGGTCTCCTCCCCGCACACCGCCATCGGGGTCTCGACGCCGTCGAGGATGGTGGGCTCGTAGAAGAGCGGGCCGATGTCGGGGCGGGCGGTGCCGCCCGCGACGAGGGTGGCGCCCTTGGCGACGGCCTCGTCCACGTGCCGCTGCACGGTCTCCAGCTGGCGTTCGCCGACGAGGGAGCCCATGTCCGCGCCGTAGGCCAGCGAGGCGCCCAGGCGCATGGCCTTCGTACGGGCGGCGAAGCGGGCGACGAACTCGTCGGCGACCGAGGCGTGCACGTACAGCCGCTCGATGGATATGCAGAGCTGGCCGGCGGAGGAGAAGCAGGCGCGGACGGCGCCCGCGGCGGCCTTCTCGATGTCGGCGTCGTGCAGCACGAGCATGGCGTTCTTGCCGCCGAGTTCGAGGGAGACCCCGACGAGGCGGGCGGCGGCGCCCTGGGCGACCTCGCGGCCGGTGCGCGTGGAGCCGGTGAAGGAGACGTAGTCGGCGTGGCGGACCACCTCGGGGCCGACGACCGGGCCCTCGCCGAGCACGATCTGGAACACCTCGGCGGGCAGCCCGGCCTCGATCAGCAGGTCACGGGCCCACAGCGCGGTGAGCGCGGTCTCGGTGTCGGGCTTCATGACCAGCGCGTTGCCGGAGACGAAGGCGGGCAGGGCGTCGCCGACCGACAGCTCCAGCGGGTAGTTCCAGGGCGCGATCTGGCCGACGACCCCGCGCGGCTGGCGCAGTTCGGTGACCTTGGTCAGGGTGGGCATGGCACCGGTGTGGCCCTTGGGGCGCAGGTACGACGCCGCCTTGCGGCCGTAGTGGCGCGCGGCGATGGAGACGGCCTGGACCTCTTCGTGGGCGTGCAGGCGGGCCTTGCCGGTCTCCAGCTGGATCAGGTCGAGCACCTCGGCCTGCCGCTCCAGGACCAGGTCGTGGAAGCGCAGCAGTACGGCGGACCGCGCCCGGACGGACAGGGCGGCCCAGGCGGGCTGCGCGGCGCGGGCCTTCTCGAAGGCGGCGGCCACGTCCTCGGCGGTCGCCTCGGGGAGGTCCGCCAGCTTGGCCCCGGTGAAGGGGGTGTGGTTGGCGGTTCGGCCGGAGCCGATCACTCCGCGGGTCAGCCGGGTGACCAGTTCGGGGGTCACCACGTCGGCGGCGGTGCGGGCGCCGGCCGGGGCGGCGGCGACCGGGTTGGTGGGCTGCGGAGCGGTGCGGAGGGGGGCCGGGGCCTGCGAGTCCGTCATGGCGGTGAGCGTATTCCGCCTGCGGGGCTTTGGGTACCCGTGGGTAACCGGATTTTGCCATTTCCGCCAGTGATCGCTGGCAGGATGACGGGAAAGCCCCGATCGGTGCCCGGTCGGCGCCGGTGCCGGTGCCGGTGCGTGCCGGTGCCGGTGCGTGCCTGCGCCGGTGCCGTTGCCTGCGCCAGTGCTACCCGGCGGGCTGCCAGCCGCTGAGCACCGTGTCGAACTGGGCGCGCGTCGTCGTCCAGTCGCCGACCGGGCCCGCCATGTAGATGGCGTACTCGAGCCCGTTCGGCGCGACGTACGCCTGCTCGATGGCCCGGCGGGGCCCGGCATGGGTCCCCTTCTCGGTCCACGTGAAGTCCCACATGGCGGCCTTCGTCTGGTCCCGGAAGGTGTTCGGCTTCAGCTTCAGCCGCTTGTACTCCGCCCGCAGGCGCACCTGCTTCTCCAGGTCGAGCAGGTGCATGTACGGGTTCTCGAAGGCCGGCTTGCCCGCCGCGATCCGGATGAAGTGCTTTCCGTCGTCGCCGGTGTAGTCGATCTGGTTGCCTTCCACCTCCCGCCTCCAGCCGTCCGGGACGAACAGCGTGAAGCCCTCGGGATCGGTGACCTCGGTGAAGCCCGCCGGAACCGTCTCGGCCTCGTCGTTCTTGCCGTCACCGGGCTCGCCGGGCTCGCCGGAGGCGCCGGCCGTCGTCCGGTCGCCGTCCTTCGCGCCGTCCGCGTAGTCGGTGTACTTCAGCACCCCGAACACACCGCCGCCGCCGAGCAGCGCCGCCACCAGGGCGACCGCCGCGGCGCGCTTGATCCGGCCCGGGCCGGGCTTCTCGTTCACGGGCGGGGCCGACTCCCGCAGGGCGGCCGTCGGCGTGTACTCCTCCGCCGGGGCGGCCTGCTGCTGCGGGCGGGCGGGGGCCAGCTCCTCCTGGGCGACCGCGCGCGTCGGGACGTACGCCTGGGCCGACCTCGGCTCCCGGCCCTCCATCGCCTCCAGCAGCATCCGCTCGGCCTCCACCGCCGACGGCCGCTGCGCCGGGTCCTTGCGCAGCAGGGCCGTGATGACCGGGCCCAGCGCACCGGACTGGCGCAGGGCGGGCGGTTCGTCGTTGACGACGGCCTGCAGGCTGGAGATGGGCGAGGTGCGGCGGAACGGCGAGCGGGCCTCGACGGCCGTGTACAGCGTCGCGCCGAGCGACCACAGGTCGGACGCCGGGTCCGGGGCCCCGCCGGTGACCCGCTCGGGGGCCAGGTAGTCGATGGAGCCGACGAGTTCGCCGGTGCGCGTGATGGAGGAGTCGCCCTCGATCGCGGCGATCCCGAAGTCCGTGAGCAGCACCCGGCCGTCCTTGGCCAGCAGCACGTTGCCGGGCTTCACGTCCCGGTGCAGTACGCCGACCGCGTGCGCGGCCCGCAGCGCGCCCAGCACGTGGAGCCCGATCCGGGCCGCCTCGCGGGGCTCGATCCGGCCGGCCGCCTTGGCCGCGTCCGCGAGGGAGGGGCCGTCGATGTACTCCATGACGATCCACGGCCGGTCGTCGTGCTCCAGCACGTCGTGGACGGTGACGACGGCCGGGTGCTGGATCCGGGCCGCTGCCCGGGCCTCCTTCTGCGTCCGGGCGTGCATGACGTCCCGGTCGGCCTGGGCGACGTACAGACCCGCTGTCAGTTCCTTGACGGCGACGGTCCTGTGCAGCAGCTCGTCATGCGCGCGCCACACCCTGCCCATGCCGCCACGGCCGATGGGCTCCACGAGCCGGTACCGGCCCGCAAGCACCGCACCCGCACCTGTCTGCTGTTCCACGAATCCCCGCCGCTCTGTGCACTTCGGGCCAGATTACGGAGCGCTCGGGTGCTGCCGGAACCACGCAGGGGTGGTGAGACAGCACTGTGACGCAATTGCCGTACTGATCCCCCGTCAGCAGGGCTTCATCCGCCCGACTTGTAACTCGCCGTGGCCTTCTCGAAGACCTCGGTGACCTTGCCTTCCTGGTCCTGCGGGCCGGTGACGAGGACGACGTGGTAGGTGCCGCCGAGCGCGACGACGAAATTGCGGGCCACGACGGAGCGGCCGTTGCCGTCGATCCAGGTGTACCGGCCGGTGACGCGGAGCTGGTTGCCCACCTTCGTGGAGCGGATGTCGCTGACGCTGGACCAGGTGGAGGAGCGGTACGGGGCCAGCTCCGGCTCCTTGTCCTTCTGGTAGGTCGCCGGGTCGGGGTTGGCCCCCTCGACCTTGTCCCGGCCCGGGACGACGGTCAGGGCGAAGTCCCCGTCGGTGTACCGCACCTGGCCGGACTCGTTCACGCCGCGGCGCTCCCAGCCGTTGGGGACGACGATCTCGAAGTGCTCGGCGTCCTGCTGGGTGGTGTAGCCGGCCGGGGCCGGGGCGTTGGTCTGCGGCGCGGGCCGCGACTCGGGCGGGCTCGCCGACGGGCTGGGGGTCGGCGCCGGGCTCTTGCCCGGCGGCGCAGTCTGCTGGGGCTGCCGGCTCTGCTGCGCGGGCCCCTTGGCGTCCGGGTCCTGGTCCGCCGCCCGGGGCATGAAGAACATCGCGTAGGCCACGGCCCCGGCGAGGAGCGCCAGGATGCCGACGAGCAGGCTCCGCCCGAGGGCGCGGGGCTTCCTGGGGGCGGTGGGGTTGCGGTGGCGGCCGTGCAGGTCGCCGCGCCGCCGTACGACGGGCAGCCGCGCGGGATCCGGCTCCGGCATCGGGAGCATGCCGTAGCCGCCGCCGTCGGGCTCGGGGGCGGAGCGCACGAGGGAGCGCAGCCAGCCGCGGAGTTCCTCGAAGTCGGGGCGCTCGGTGGGGTCCTGGCGCAGCAGCGACTCCACGACGGGGCGCAGGGGCCCGCACTCCTCGGCGAAGGCCGGGGGCTCCGCGCAGACCATCTCCACGAGCTCGGCGACGCTGTCCTCGGGGTACGGGGCGTGGCCCTGCACGGCCCGGTACAGCAGCGCGCCGAGCGCCCAGAGGTCGGTGGCGGGCCCGACGGGCGCGGCGAGCTGCCAGTGCCCGTGGACCGGGCCGGCCTGCTCGGGCGCCCACCGCTCGGTGACGGCCCCGACGACGGCCATCCGCGTCTGCCGGGCCCGCTCGGCATCCAACCCACTCCGCGGCCCCCCACCCCACCCGGGCCCGTCGGCGGGGCCGTGCCCGGCGGTACCGCCGCCGCGGGGGCCGTACCCCGGGCCGCCGGGGCCATGGCCGCCGCCGGGGCCCGAGCCGATGCCGCCGGGGCCAATGCCAAGACCCGCGCCGGAGCCGTTCGCCGAGCCGTAGCCACTGCCCGCACCGGAGCCGTAACCCGGGCCGCCGCCAACGGCGGTGCTGGCTGCGCCGCCCGGGCCGTGGCCCGGGTTGCCGGGGCCTTGGCCGTCGCCGGGGCCGATGCCCGAGCCGATGCCGACGGCGGTGCTGGCTGCGCCGCCTGGGCCGTAGCCCGGGTTGCCGGGGCCAGCGCCCGGGTTGCCGGGGGTTCCGTGGTCGGTGCCCGGGGCGGTGCCGGACCCGTAGCCGTTGCCCGGCTCGGTGCCGAAGGCGGCATCACGGGCGGGGCCGACGCCGGGCGCTGGGACGGTGGCCTCGCCGTCGCCGGGGGTCCCGGCCGGGCCGGGAGAGGAGTGGCGGCCCGGGGCGTCGTCCGGGAGGGCCGGCGGCGGGGGTTGCGCCTGCCGGTAGCCCTGCGGGAGGGCGAGTTGCGCGGGCAGCGCGGGGCGGGGCGGGATCTCTCCCGGTGCCGGGGGCCGGCCCTGCGGGAGCTCCGGCGCGGGTTGGCGGCGCGGGGTGGCGCCGTGCCAGCTCGTGCCCGTCTCCGGGCCGCCGTACGGGTACGAGTACCCCTGCGGGAGGGTCGACCCCTCGGGGCGCGGCTCGGGCCCGGACCCCGGCTCCGGCTCGCCCTTGCGCTGCTCGGCGATGCGGGCGGCGGCCTGCGCCCCGGCCCGGTACGCGGCGATGGCCCCGGCCCGCGCGGCGGCCCTCAGTTCGGGCCGGCCCTCTGCGCTCCCGGGGGTGATGTGGTCGCTGTACCGCGGCCCGGTGTCGTACCCCGGAGCCACGAGCGGCGCGTACCCCGCCCCGGGCACCCCGTCGGGCCCCGCCCCGCGCTCCGCGCCCCCGGCCAACTGCGGCCCGGCCCCGCCCGCACCACCGCCAGAGGCCCCAGGTCCCGCACCGGGCAACCCGTCCGGTCCCGCCCCGCGTTCCGCGCCCCCGGCCGACTCCGGACCGGCCGGCGCCGCGCCAGGGGCATGCCCGCGCGGCTGCTCCGTACCCACGGCGAAGCCGCCCGCGGCGCCGGACCAGCCCGCGCCACCGCCAGAAGTGCCGGGGCCCGCGCCGGGCAACCCGTCCTGGGTCGCCCCGCGCTCCACAGCCCCGGGCAGCCACGGCCCGGCCGGCGCCGCGCCGGGGGCGAGGCCGCGCGGCTGCTCCGTACCTGCGGCGAAGCCGCCCGGCGGGGCGTCGCGGTCCGGGCCCGGGCCACCGCCCCAGCTCGCCTCGTCGCCCGGCGCGGGCGGGACCGGGTCGTAGCCGCACAGGGCTTCCTCCGCGGCGCCCGCGGCCAGGCCGGTCAGGACGACCCGCCCGTCCTCGCAGATCAGTACCGTCCGCATCGTGATGTTCCGGTGCGTCCAGCCGTGCGCATGCAGCACCCGCAGCGCGGTCAGCACGTCCGACGCCACTTCCGCCGCGCGGTACGGGCTCAGCGGTTCATCGGCGATCAGCGCCGCCAGCGGCCTGGCCGGGACCAGTTCGCTCACTATCCACAGCGACCCGCCCTCGGCGAACACGTCGAAGACCTGGTCCAGCCTCGGATGGTCCGGCACGGACGCGGCCGCCTGCGCCGCGGCGATGGCCCGCCGCACGGCCGGCAGTTCCCCCGCCGGGCGCCGCCCGGCCACCGGGCCACGCGTCCCGTCCAGCAGTTCCGCGTCCACGACTTCCGGCAACGGGACCTGCCGTACCAGGACTTCCTGTCCGCTGCGCGTGTCGAAGGCCCGGGTCTCGACCAGCTCGTACTCGTCCGACGGCGGCAGCGGCAGACGGTAGCGCTCGGCCAGGATCCGGCCCGCATAGTCGTCCACTTCGCCTCCCCCGAGTGCGGTGGGTGTTCCCCCATGGGCCCCGCTGCCACGATACGTCGCCGGGGCCGCCCGCGTCCCGGGCCTGACAAGGCTCGCGTCAGGCCAGGGGGTGGAAGGTCTGGAAGGCCGTGTTCCGCATCTGCGTGCACTCCGGGCCGTCCCACTGGTCGGCGACGCAGCTCATCATGATGGCGTAGCCGTGCGTGGCGTCGAGCTTGAACCCGCGGTTGAGCACACGGATCCTCTGGCCCTTCTGGTCCCGCTCGAACTCCCAGTCGGCGACGGTCGGGTAGCCCCGGTAGTCCACCACGTCGATGCGGATCTGGTGGTAGTTCTTGCTGCTCCCCGCCGTGGACGGGGCCAGCTCGGCCCACGCCTTGCGGGCGTCGTCGCCGGGCTTGGGGTTGTAGTCGACCTGGATGCGCGGGAAACCGCCGTCGCGGTTGTATATCCGGCCCGAGTTCTCCCCGACTATGTCCCCCGGCTTGAAGCCCTCGGGCATCGCCATCGAGAAGTGGAACCCGGGGTCCGTCACGACGGAGTACCCCGGAGGGAGGCCGGCCCCGGGGCCGCCGGGCGTCGCGCCCTGACCCTGGCTGCTCTGCCCCGAGGTCTGGCCCTGCCCTTGGCCCTGGCCCTGGCTCTGGCCCTGGTCCTGGCTCGGGTTGCCGCTCGGCGTCTGCGCCTGGCCCGGCGTGCTGCCGCCGCCCGAGGCGCCGTTGGCCTCGGGCGTCTTCGCGGAACCGCCGCCCGGCGACGGGGTGCCGGCCGCGGTCGGGTTCTTGCCGCCCTTGCCGTCCTTGCCGTCCTTCTTGCCGTCCTCGTCGTCGCCGCCGACCGCGTACGCGATGAGCGAGCCGATCACCGCGAGCACGACGATGACCCCGGCTATCGCCAGCGCGATGGTGCGGCGCTGCATGACGTCGGTGAGCGGCGCCGGGGTGGGCGAGGGCCGCGAGGCCGGGGCCTCGGCGGCCGTGGCGGCGGCCGCCGTCGCCGCGGCGGCCGCGGCCGCCTTGCGGGCCGACTTCAGCGCCGCGCGCGCCCGTTCGCGCTGCTCGCGCTCACGGCGGTCGCGCTCCTTCTTCTCGGCCTTCTCGGCCGCCCGCTCGGCCGCCTTCGCGGCCTTTTCGGCAGCGGCCTTCTCCGCGGCCTCGTTGGCCTCGGCGAGCGATATCTGCCGGGTCTCCTCGGCGGCCGGGGTCGGCACGGGGGCCGGCTCCTCCGGCGCGTCGATGACGGCGGTGAGCATGGCCCGCGCGCGGCCGTCGTCGAGGCGGTGGGCGGGGTCCTTGGCGAGCAGGCCGTAGATGACCTCGGTCAGCGGACCGGCGTTCTTGGGCGGGTCCACCGGTTCGGTCATCACGGCGGTGAGGGTGGCGAGGGCGGAGCCCTTGTCGTACGGGGGCACGCCCTCGACGGCCGCGTACAGCAGCCCGCCGAGGGACCACATGTCCGCGGGCGGGCCCGGCTTCTGGCCGCGGGCGCGCTCGGGGGAGATGTACGAGGGGGCGCCGACGAGCATGCCGGTGGAGGTGACGGAGGGGTCGCCCTCGACCTGCGCGATGCCGAAGTCGGTGAGGATGACGCGGCCGTTGCCGTGGTCGGCGATGAGTACGTTGGAGGGCTTCACGTCGCGGTGCAGGATGCCCTGGCCGTGCGCGGCGCGCAGTACGTCGAGGACGGCGAGGCCGACCTCGGCGGCGCGGCGCGGGGTCAGCGGACCCTGCTCGCGTATGAACTCGGCGAGCGAGGGGCCCTCGATGAGCTCCATGACGATCCACGGCCGGCCGTCCTCGTCGACGACGTCGTAGACGGTGACGGCGCCTCCGCTCCGGATCCGGGCGATGGCCTTGGCCTCGCGGAGGGTACGGGTGATGAGCCGGCGCTTCTCGTCCTCGTCGACGCCGGAGTGGAAGCGGAGTTCCTTGACGGCGACGGTACGGCCGAGCATCTCGTCCTCGGCACGCCACACGGTGCCCATGCCGCCCTTGCCGAGCACTTCGCGCAACCGGTAGCGCCGCGCGAGCAGTCGGCCCTCGTCCTTCCCGCCCTCGGCGGCCTTGGCCGCGGCCGCCTTGACGGCTGCCGCCACCGCGTCGGCCTTCTCCACGACGGGGTTCGTCCCGGCCTTGACCGCCGCCGGCTCCGCCGGGGCCGCAGGCTTGCGCGCCGCCGGCACGCCTACCGGCTTGGCCAGGTCGGCCTTGCCCGCAGGCTTCGCGTCCTCGGGCTCCGCCACGGCAGGCGACTTCGCCGCCGCAGGCTTCGCATCCTCGGGCTCCACCGCCACAGCCTTGCCCAGCCCCGGCTTCGCCGCAGACACCCCGGCAGGCTTCGCCGCAGGCGACCCGGAAGGCTTCGCCGCAGGCGGCCCCGCAGGCTTCGCCACGTCAGGCTTCGCCGCAGGCGACCCGGCAGGCGACCCGGCCGACGTGCCCTCGGGCGCCACTGAAGGCGCCCCCGGCTTCGCCGCAGGCGTGCCCGCAGGCGTGCCCGCAGGCGACTCGGACGACTCCGGCGCCGCCGACCCAGGCTTCGCCCGGACCTGCTTCGCCGCAGGCGACTCGGCAGGCGACTCGGTGTGCTCCGGCTTCGACATGCGTCCCCTCTGCGATCGTGCCGCCTGCTCCGGCTCCCGCGCTGCCCCGGCAGCTCCGGCAGACCCGGCAGAACCCGCGCGGTAACCCGCCCCGGCAGAACCCTCATTGTCCCTCACTCCGCAACGGACGGGAGCCCCGGGTCCGACGGTTCCGCCTTCCGCATCGCGGAGTTACAACGGAACGATGTCAGGGGCCCCCAGCCGCGCCGCGTCCGCCGTCTGGTCGTCCGGCTGACGCTGCGATTCCCGCTCCGCCTGCACCCTCTTCTCGTAGTGCTCCACTTCCTTCTCGATCTGCTGCTTGTCCCACCCCAGCACCGGCGCCATCAACTCCGCGCACTCCCGCGCCGACCGCGTCCCGCGGTCGAAGGTCTCGATCGAGATCCGCGTCCGCCGCGTCAGCACGTCGTCCAGGTGCCGCGCGCCCTCGTGCGAGGCCGCGTAGACCACCTCGGCCCGCAGGTAGTCGTCCGCGCCCGACAGCGGCTCGGCTAGCCCCGGGTCCTGTGCGATCAGGTCCAGCAGCTCCTCCGTGAGCGACCCGAACCGGTTCAACAGGTGCTCCACCCGCACCACATGGAGCCCGGTCCGCGCCGCGATCCTCGCCCGCCCGTTCCACAGCGCCCGGTACCCCTCCGCCCCCACCAACGGCACGTCCTCCGTCACACAGGCCGCCACCCGCTGGTCGAGCCCGTGCACCGCCTCGTCCACCGCGTCCTTGGCCATGACCCGGTACGTCGTGTACTTGCCGCCCGCGACCACCACCAGCCCCGGCACCGGGTGCGCCACCGTGTGCTCCCGCGAGAGCTTGCTCGTCGCGTCCGACTCCCCGGCCAGCAGCGGCCGCAGGCCCGCATACACCCCCTGGACGTCGTCCCGCGTCAGCGGCACCGCCAGCACCGAGTTCACGTGCTCCAGCAGGTAGTCGATGTCCGCGCTCGACGCCGCCGGGTGGGCCTTGTCCAGGTCCCAGTCGGTGTCCGTGGTGCCGATGATCCAGTGCCGCCCCCACGGGATGACGAACAGCACCGACTTCTCGGTCCGCAGGATCAGCCCGGTGCTCGAATGGATCCGGTCCTTCGGCACGACCAGGTGGATGCCCTTGGAGGCCCGTACGTGGAACTGCCCGCGCTCCCCGATCAGCGCCTGGGTGTCGTCCGTCCACACCCCGGTCGCATTCACCACCTGCTTCGCGCGGATCTCGAATTCCCCCGTCGCCCCCCGCCCCCCTTCCACATCCTGCACCCGGGCCCCGACCACCCGCTCGCCCTCACGCAGGAAGCCGACCACCCTCGCCCGGTTGGCGCAGTGCGCGCCGTACGCCGCGGCCGTCCGGACCAAGGTCGCGACGTACCGCGCGTCGTCCATCTGGGCGTCGTAGTACTGCAGGGCGCCCACCAGCGCGTCCTTGCGCAGCGCCGGCGCGATCCGCAGCGCCCGCCCCCGCGACAGGTGCCGGTGCGTCGGCAGCCCCCGCCCGTGGCCGCTGGACACCGACATCGCGTCGTACAGCGCGACGCCCGAGCCGGCGTAGAAGCGCTCCCAGCCCTTGTGCTGGAGCGGGTAGAGGAAGGGGACGGGCTTCACCAGGTGCGGGGCGAGCCGCTCCAGGAGCAGGCCGCGCTCCTTCAGCGCCTCCCGCACCAGGGCGAAGTCGAGCATCTCCAGATAGCGCAGCCCGCCGTGGATCAGCTTGCTGGAGCGGCTGGAGGTGCCCGAGGCCCAGTCCCGCGCCTCCACCAGCCCCGTCGCGAGGCCTCTGGTCACGGCGTCGAGCGCGGTGCCGGCGCCCACCACGCCCGCGCCGACCACGAGCACGTCCAGTTCCCGCTCGGCCATCGCGGCGAGCGCCTCCGACCGCTGCGCCGGCCCCAGTGTCGCTGTCCTCACGGCTGCCTCCCGTTGCTGCGGATGTTCCCGCCCGATGCGGGTGATCCCGCTCACATCACCCGTTCATGATTCTGACCGGCCGCACGGACATCAGCCACCGCCTGTGGACAACACAACGGCGACCACCGCCCCGTAATGCGACATATCTGTCATATATACGCCTAGTCTGACATTGCGCCAGCTCCAGTCGTCCACAGGACTTGCGCGCACCGCCCCCTCGTGCATGTCAGGGAAGGGAAGGGACGGCACCCCCATGCCCGCAGATCTCGCCGTCATCGGACTCGGCCATCTCGGTCTCCCGCTCGCCCAGGCAGCCGTTGCCGCCGGGATCGAGACGGTCGGCTACGACAGCGGTCCGGCCACGGACTCCACCCTCACCGCCGCCGAGATCCGCCGCATGTCGGCGGCCGGCTTCCGGATCACCACCAACCCCGCCGAACTCGGCCGGGTCCGCACCGCCGTCATCTGCGCCCCGACCCAGCTCGGCGCCGACCGCGCGCTCGACCTCTCCTCGGTCGGCGAGGCCGGCCGTACGCTCGCCGCCCGGCTGCGCCCCCACACCACCGTCATCCTCGAATCCGCCGCCCACCCGGGCGTCACCGAGGACTACCTGCGGCCCATCCTCGAAAGCGGCTCCGGGCTGCGCGCCGGCCGGGACTTCCACCTGGCCTACTCCCCCAGCCGCCTCGACCCGGGCAACCGTACGCACGGGATCTCCAACACCCCCAAGGTCATCGGCGGCCTCACCCCCGCCTGCACCGAGTCCGCGCACGCCTTCTACGCCCGCCTCACCGAGAAGGTGGTCCGCGCCCGCGGCCTGCGCGAGGCCGAGACCGTACAGCTGCTCGAAACGAACTACCGGCACGTCAACATCGCCCTGATGAACGAGATGGCCGTCCTGTGCCACGACCTCGGCGTGGACCTGTGGGACGTCATCCGCTGCGCCGAGACCAAGCCGTACGGGTTCCAGGCCTTCCGCCCCGGCCCCGGAGTCGGCGGCCACGGCGTCCCCCTCGACCCCAACTACCTCCCCCACACCACCCGCACCCCCGGGCACCCCCTGCGCATGGTCGGCCTGGCCCAGGAGATCAACAACCGGATGCCGCAGTACGTCATCCAGCGCTCCGCCACCCTCCTCAACGAGCACGGCAAATCCGCCCGCGGGGCCCGGGTCCTGCTCCTCGGGGTCACCTACAAGCCCGACCTCGCCGACCAGGAGGGCTCCCCGGCGCGCGAGATCGCCAGCCGCCTGCTCGACCTCGGAGCCCTGGTCAGCTACCACGACCCCTTCATCGCCGGATGGCGCGTCAGGGACCGGCCCGTCCCCCGCGCCGAATCGCTGTACGAGGCCGCCGCCAACGCCGACCTGACGATCCTGCTCCAGCACCACCGCACCTACGACCTGCAAGGCCTCGCGGTGAAGGCACAGTTGCTGCTCGACACCCGCGGCGCCAGCCCCGTGGGCGCGGCCCACCGGCTCTGAGCACCGGGAAATCCCCCCTGTGGATGTCCGGCACGGCTGCTAGCCTGCGGCGTCACTTATCCAGCACTTATGACCTACGGACATACGTGCGTCCGAATCCCTGGGGGGGATTTCCCGTGAGCCAGAACTTCCAGCCGCCCGCGCCCGACTCCTTCACCGAGGCCCCCGCCCCGGTCGCGGCCCCGGCCGCGACCGGCAACATCGGCCTCGGCATCGTCGCCGCCGTCGTCGCGGCCCTGGTCACCGCCGGCATCTACGGCGGGATCATCGGCGCGACCAAGTACCAGGTCGGCTACGCCGCCGTCGGCGTCGGCTTCCTCGTCGGCTTCGCCGCGGGCAAGCTCGGCGGCCGCAACCCGGTCCTGCCGGTCCTCAGCGCCCTGCTCTCCCTGGTCGCCGTCCTCGGGGGCCAGATCCTCGGCATCGCCATGATCGGCGCGGACGAGCTGGGCGTGAGCACCCTCGACGTGCTGGACCTCGGCCTCTCGCTGCTCTTCGACGCCTGGAAGGAAGACTCGGACCCGCTCACCTTCGTCTTCCTCGCCGTCGGCGGCTACGCGGCCTTCCAGACGGCCCGCAAGACCGCAGCCTGAGCGCACTTCGCCGCGATAGGCCCGAAGGGGCTCTGAGCAGGCACGATCGTGATCGGCAAGGCGGCAGAAACCCCTTTTGACGCCAGAGCCGCCAGCCATACGATCCGCGCGTGTCCGCTCATCCCCCGCTCGGCCGGCCCGTGTTCGAACCCGCCGACCGCATCCCCGCCCTCGCCGCCCTGCGCGACGCCGTCCGGCTCAAGGACCGGGACGCGCTCTTCGCCGTCTTCGAAGCGCTCCCCGACGAGGACGACCGTGCCGTCGCCTGCCGGGTCATCGCCGGGCGGAGCGGATCCGAACTCTTCCTGCGGCAGATCACGGGCGCCGACCCCCGCGACCCGCTCGTACGGAGCCTGCTCGCCGACCGGCTGATCCACGTCGGCTGGGAGATCCGCTCCGACTACGAAGTCGAGCACGTCTCGCAGCGGCAGTTCCAGGAGTTCCACGCATACCTGCGGCGTGCCGAGGGGCTGCTCATCGAGGTCTGCGCCGAGCACCCCGAGTACGCGCTCGCCTGGTACCTGCGCACGATCACCTCGCGCGGCCTCCAGCTGGGCCTGAGCGAGACCCGGCGCCGCTACGACCGGCTCGCCGAGCACCACCCCCACCACTACTCCGGCCAGCAGCAGCTCCTCCAGCAGCTGTGCCCCAAGTGGGGCGGCACCTGGGAGGCCGCGCACGGCTTCGCCGAGGAGTGCGCGAAGGCCGCACCGGCCGGTGCCCCGAACGGCGCGCTGGTCGCCATCGCGCAGATGGAGCAGTACCTGACCCTGGTGCAGAACGAGGGCAAGCGCGCCGCAGAAACGTATCTGCGCACTCCGGAGAACCACGAGCGGCTCCTCGCCGCCGCCGCGGACTCCGCGCTGCACCCGGCCGCCCGCACCGACGCGTACATGCACGTCGGCGCGCACAGCGCCTTCGCGGCCGCGCACAGCGCCGCCGGCCGGCCCGCCGAGGCCGCCCCGCACTTCCGCGCGCTGGGCGACCGCGCCACCGAGTTCCCGTGGAGCTACCTCGACACCGACCACGAGGCCGCGTTCGTCCGCCACCGCAAGACCGCACTGGCCAAGGGTTGAGGGCCGAGGAATCCACATGGACATCAACACCGCCGCCGACACCGGCACCACCACCCACGCCGACACCACCACCGACGCCGACGGCATCACGCACACCACCGTCAACGGCATCCGCACCGTCCTCGCCCCCCGCTCGGGCCCCGTCACCGCCGGCCTGCTCTTCCGCGTGGGCCGCGCCGACGAGACGCTCGCCACCAGCGGCATCACCCACCTGGTCGAGCACCTCGCCCTCCACCGCCACGGCCTGAGCGACCTGCACTACAACGGCGCCACCGCCGCCGCGTACACCCACTTCCACGTCACCGGCTCCCCCGCCGACGTGGTCGAGTACCTCAACGGCGTCTGCTCGTCCCTGCGCGGCCTGCCCATGGACCGGCTGGAGACCGAGAAGGAGATCCTGCGCACCGAGGCCGCCGGGAAGGGCCCCGGCCCGGCCCACGCCTCCGCCGTGTGGCGCTACGGATCACGCTCCTACGGCCTGACCAGCTACGCCGAGGCCGGCCTCCACAGGATCACCGAGCACGACGTACGCGACTGGGCGCAGACCTGGTTCACCGCCGCCAACGCCGTCCTGTGGATCACCTCGGACACCGTCCCCGAGGGCCTCGACCTCACCCTCCCCGCCGGCGAGTGGCGCCCGGCGCCCGCGGCCACCTCCGCACTGCCCGCCACCCCCGCCTACTTCCACGGCGAGGAGGGCGGCATGGTCCTCACCGCCGTACTGCCCCGCTCCACCGAGGCGAGCCTGTTCACCGAGGTCCTGGGCAAGGAGCTGTTCCGCGAGCTGCGCCAGAAGGGCGGCTACTCCTACACGGCCGCGGCCGACTATTCCCCGCGCGACACCGAGGCCGCGACCCTCATCGCGTACGCCGACGCCCTCCCGCAGAAGCAGGACGCGATGGTCGGCGCCTTCGTGGACGTACTCGCGAAACTGCGCGCCGGACGGATCGAGCAGGCCGACCTGGACGCCGTACGGGCCTCCTCGCTGGCCCGGTTCGACACCCCCGAGCTCGCGGCCCGCATGCTCCCGGGCACCGCCATGAACCTGCTGATGCGCCACCGCGACCTCACCGTCGCCGAGGCGAGGGCCGAGCTGGAGGCCGTCACCGTCGAGGACCTCCACCGGGTCGCGCGCGCCGTCTGGGCCGACGCCCTGGTGCAGGTGCCCGGCCGCGGCGTGGACTGGGCGGGGCTCACGGCCGCGCCCGCCGACTCGGCGGAGGCCGTCAGCGGACTGTGCTACCCCGCCGTGGAGGACCCCGAGGTCGAGCTGATCGTGGCCGCCGAGGGCATCAGCCTGCTCTCGCCGGCCAGCCAGGTCACCGTCCGCTACGCCGAGTGCTCCCTGCTCCAGGTCTACCCGGACGGCGCCCGCCACCTCGTCGGCCACGACGGGTTCACCGTGACCGTCGAGCCGACCCTGTACGGGATCACCGCGGCCGAGCTGGCCCCGCTGGACGCCGGCGTTCCGGACTCGGTCGTGGTCCGCATGCCGCCGCGCGACCCGGCCCGGATCCCGCAGCCGCAGAACCCGGGCAGGCCCCGCTCCGCCTGGCTCGGGCGGAACGCGGGCACCATCGTCTTCTGGGCCCTCGGTGTCCTCGGCGTCGTCCTGGCCGCCGTCACGGCCCTGATCGTCCTGGAGGAGACCGACCGCGCGATCAATCCGCAGGGCCCGGACTGGACCATGGTCCGCGGCCTCGTCCTGCTGACCGGAGCCTGCGCCGCCGTGTGGCATCGCCTGTTCCGCGAGCGGCGCCGCAAGGGCTGAGAGCCCGGAACACGCCGGAGGGCCGGCGCCCCGTGGGGTACCGGCCCTCCGTACGTGCGGTGGAGCGGAACGGATCAGCGGCTGTGCTGCGAGTCCGCGATCGTGACCTCGACCCGCTGGAACTCCTTGAGCTCGCTGTAGCCGGTGGTGGCCATCGAGCGGCGCAGCGCGCCGAAGATGTTCATCGAGCCGTCCGGGGTGTGCGACGGGCCGGTGAGGATCTCCTCGGTGGTGCCGACCGTGCCGAGGTCGACCTTCTTGCCGCGCGGCACGTCCTCGTGGACGGCCTCCATGCCCCAGTGGTGGCCCTTGCCGGGCGCGTCGGTGGCGCGGGCCAGCGGGGAGCCCATCATCACCGCGTCGGCGCCGCAGGCGACGGCCTTGGGGATGTCGCCGGACCAGCCCACGCCGCCGTCGGCGATGACGTGCACGTAGCGGCCGCCGGACTCGTCCATGTAGTCGCGGCGCGCCGCGGCCACGTCCGCGACGGCGGTGGCCATCGGGACCTGGATGCCGAGCACGTTGCGCGTGGTGTGCGCGGCGCCGCCGCCGAAGCCGACCAGGACGCCCGCGGCGCCGGTGCGCATCAGGTGCAGGGCCGCGGTGTAGGTGGCGCAGCCGCCCACGATGACCGGGACGTCGAGCTCGTAGATGAACTGCTTGAGGTTCAGCGGCTCGGCGGCGCCGGAGACGTGCTCCGCCGACACGGTGGTGCCGCGGATCACGAAGATGTCCACGCCCGCGTCGACGACGGCCTTGGAGAACTCGGCGGTGCGCTGCGGGGAGAGCGCCGCGGCGGTGACGACACCGGCGTCGCGCACCTCCTTGATGCGCTGGCGGATCAGGTCCGCCTGGATCGGGGCGGCGTAGATCTCCTGGAGGCGGCGGTTGGCGGACTCCTCCTCCAGCTCCGCGATCTCGTCGAGCAGCGGCTGCGGGTCCTCGTAGCGGGTCCACAGGCCTTCGAGGTTCAGCACGCCGAGGCCGCCGAGCTCGCCGATGCGGATGGCGGTCTGCGGGGAGACGACCGAGTCCATGGGGGCGGCCAGGAACGGGAGCTCGAAGCGGTAGGCGTCGATCTGCCAGGCGATCGAGACCTCCTTCGGGTCTCGCGTGCGGCGGCTGGGGACGATGGCGATGTCATCGAACGCGTACGCCCTGCGGCCGCGCTTGCCGCGCCCGATCTCGATCTCAGTCACGTGTGGTGGCCTTTCCTCTGGGTCTGCCCGTCCAGTATCCCCGAACCCCGGCGGCCCGCGTTCCGGTGACCGCTGTACGGACGCACGTCCGGGCACGCCGAAGGGGCGGGCCCGCACCGGACCCGCCCCTTCATACGATCACACCGCTCAGCCCTTGCGGGAGTAGTTCGGGGCTTCGACGGTCATCTGGATGTCGTGCGGGTGGCTCTCCTTGAGGCCCGCCGAGGTGATCCGGACGAACCGGCCGCGCTCCTGGAGCTCGGGCACCGTGCGGCCGCCGACGTAGAACATCGACTGGCGCAGGCCGCCGACGAGCTGGTGCACGACCGCGGAGAGCGGGCCGCGGTACGGGACCTGGCCCTCGATGCCCTCGGGGATGAGCTTGTCGTCGCCGCCCACGCCCTCCTGGAAGTAGCGGTCCTTGGAGAAGGACTTCTGCTCCCCGCGGGACTGCATGGCACCGAGCGATCCCATGCCGCGGTACGACTTGAACTGCTTGCCGTTGATGAACAGCAGCTCGCCCGGGGACTCCTCGCAGCCCGCGAGCAGCGAGCCGAGCATCACCGTGTCCGCGCCCGCGACCAGGGCCTTGGCGATGTCGCCGGAGTACTGCAGGCCGCCGTCGCCGATGACCGGGACGCCCGCGGCCTTGGCGGCCAGCGAGGCCTCGTAGATGGCGGTGACCTGCGGGACGCCGATGCCGGCGACGACGCGGGTGGTGCAGATGGAGCCGGGGCCGACGCCGACCTTGATGCCGTCGCAGCCGGCGTCGATGAGCGCCTGGGCGCCGTCGCGGGTGGCGACGTTGCCGCCGATGACGTCCACGCCGGAGTTCGACTTGATCTTGGCGACCATGTCGCCGACCAGGCGGGAGTGGCCGTGGGCGGTGTCGACGACGATGAAGTCGGCGCCCGCCTCGATCAGGGCCTGGGCACGGTCGTACGCGTCGCCCGCGACGCCGACGGCGGCACCGACGAGCAGCCGGCCGTCCTTGTCCTTGGCGGCGTTCGGGTACTTCTCGGCCTTGACGAAGTCCTTGACCGTGATGAGGCCCTTGAGGATGCCCGCGTCGTCGACCAGCGGAAGCTTCTCGATCTTGTGGCGGCGCAGCAGCTCCATGGCGTCCACGCCCGAGATGCCGACCTTGCCCGTGACCAGCGGCATCGGGGTCATGACCTCGCGCACCTGGCGGCTGCGGTCCGACTCGAAGGCCATGTCGCGGTTGGTGACGATGCCGAGCAGCTTGCCGGCCTGGTCGGTGACCGGGACGCCGGAGATGCGGAACTTCGCGCAGAGCTGGTCGGCCTCGCGCAGCGTCGCGTCCGGGTGCACCGTGATCGGGTCGGTGACCATGCCGGACTCGGAGCGCTTGACCAGGTCGACCTGGTTGGCCTGGTCGGCGATGGAGAGGTTGCGGTGCAGGACGCCGACGCCGCCCTGGCGGGCCATCGCGATGGCCATGCGGGCTTCGGTGACCTTGTCCATGGCCGCGGACAGCAGCGGCACGTTGACGCGGACGTTGCGCGAGATGAGGGAGGAGGTGTCGATGGCGTCAGGCGACATGTCCGACGCGCCCGGCAGCAGCAGCACGTCGTCGTAGGTCAGTCCGAGCGTGGCGAATTTGTCGGGTACTCCGGTCGAACCGCTGTCGGTCATGACACCTTCCCAAATGGTCTTGCTCAGCGCGGATGTCCATGCTAACGGGATCCCGACGCGTCTCATTCCACGAGCAAGGTCAAGCAGAAGTTTCGTCGTTTCCTACGACGATGCCTGCCGCTCGCCTACTGTTCGGCCAGCGCGCGCAGCCGACTGAGCGCCCGGTGCTGGGCGACGCGCACCGCGCCCGGCGACATCCCGAGCATCTGCCCGGTCTCCTCGGCGGTCAGCCCGACGGCGACCCGCAGCACGAGCAGCTCGCGCTGGTTCTCCGGCAGGTTGGCCAGCAGTTTCTTGGCCCACGCGGCGTCACTGCTCAGCAGCGCCCGCTCCTCGGGGCCGAGCGAGTCGTCGGGGCGCTCGGGCATCTCGTCGGAGGGCACGGCCGTACTGCCCGGATGCCGCATGGCGGCCCGCTGCAGGTCGGCGACCTTGTGCGCGGCGATGGCGAAGACGAAGGCCTCGAAGGGGCGCCCGGTGTCCCGGTAGCGCGGCAGGGCCATCAGGACGGCGACGCAGACTTCCTGGGCCAGGTCCTCGACGAAGTGACGAGCATCACCCGGAAGTCGCGACAGCCGCGTACGGCAATAGCGGATGGCCAGGGGGTGCACGAAGGCGAGCAGGTCGTGCGTGGCCTGCTCGTCACCGTCCACCGCACGGCGTACGAGCGCGCTGACGGCCCCGGCACTGCCGCCTTTGGCGGAGCCGGTGGGGCCTGTGGCCGCGGGTGACCCCAGGGCCTCGTCGTCGCGCATCAATCCATGGTGCCTTGGCGCCGGAGTATTCGCGGCACTGCGGCCCGTGTTGTGCATCGAAGCGTTATGCGGAGCGGGTGCGCCGGTACCCATCGTCTGCGCCTCCCCTCCCGCTCGGCCGAACTGTCCCCACACCCTCAAGGATGCGGCATCGCGCACGAAGCGACACGTCCCTTGGATTGTGCCCCGCCGATCCCGGGTGCGCACCGGGTACGACAGGACAGCCGGGCGGCACCGGGCGGACCCGAGCGCGGCACCAGCCCGCCGCCCCGTCCGCCGGTGGCGGACGGGACTGCTCCGGGGCGGCCCTCGGTCAGCGGACGGGGGCGACGGGGCCGGGGGCCGGCCGGCCGCGGGTCAGCGGACCAGGCCCCAGCGGAACCCGAGCGCCACGGCGTGCGCCCGGTCGGAGGCGCCCAGCTTCTTGAAGAGGCGGCGGGCGTGGGTCTTGACCGTGTCCTCGGAGAGGAAGAGCTCGCGCCCGATCTCCGCGTTGGACCGGCCGTGGCTCATGCCCTCCAGCACCTGGATCTCGCGCGCGGTGAGCGTGGGCGCGGCGCCCATCTCGGCCGAGCGGAGCCGGCGCGGGGCCAGTCGCCAGGTCGGGTCGGCGAGGGCCTGGGTGACCGTGGCCCGCAGTTCGGCGCGCGAGGCGTCCTTGTGCAGATAGCCCCGGGCGCCGGCGGCGACCGCGAGGGCCACGCCGTCCAGGTCCTCGGCGACCGTCAGCATGATGATGCGGGCGCCGGGGTCGGCCGAGAGCAGGCGGCGGACCGTCTCCACACCGCCGAGCCCGGGCATCCGTACATCCATCAGAATCAGGTCGGAGCGGTCGGCACCCCAGCGGCGGAGGACTTCCTCGCCGTTGGCAGCCGTCGTCACACGCTCGACGCCGGGCACGGTGGCAACCGCGCGACGGAGCGCCTCTCGGGCAAGCGGGGAGTCGTCGCAGACGAGGACGGAAGTCATGACCGCCCTCCGCAGCTGCTGATGCGCGTCACCTTGAGCCTCCAGGCTGGTACGTATCGTCACCTGTGCGATCGATGCCCCCGGACATCTGTCCGAGAACTTCTTGGTTCAACCGCACTCGCTCTCTCAACGATGGTCACTCGAAAGAGTTACGGGTCGGACGGACACCTTCGGCACTCTACGTGAGGAAGCGATCACGGCGCAGGCACCACTCGCCGCGTGTCCTCCATCTGGAGCTATGCCCTATTTGGCGGCTTTCCTTCCGTTTGGCATGTGTCTGAGGCTAGATTCCCAATGAGTCATATTTACATCTACTACGACAGTAGGTGTGGAGACATGGACCGTATCCGCCTCAGTACCGGCACCAAGAGGACTACCAATGGCAGATTTCTCCCGGCTCCCCGGACCGAACGCCGACCTCTGGGACTGGCAGCTGCTGGCTGCCTGCCGCGGGGTCGACAGCTCCCTCTTCTTCCACCCGGAAGGCGAGCGGGGCGCGGCCAGGAGCGCGCGCGAGGCCTCGGCTAAAGAGGTCTGCATGCGCTGCCCGGTGCGTTCGGAATGCGCCGCGCACGCACTAGCCGTCCGCGAGCCCTACGGGGTGTGGGGCGGCCTCACCGAGGACGAGCGCGAAGAGCTGATGGGCCGCGCCAGGCACCGCCTGATCCCCGCGTCGAGTGCGATCGGACCGATCGCTCCGCACTAGCAGCCGTCGAAACGTCCGAAGGAACGTTTCTCTCCGTCGTGCGTCCCGGGCCCGGGGCGCCACCCGATCGGCCGTACCGCCGTACGGCCCCTCGCGTGGCGGCCCCGCCCGGTGCATGCGCGCATCCGGACCCGTACGCATCACTCGTACGGGCGCACCTCACCCGGCGCGTCGCCGGCGCGTCGCACGCGCACGGGCTCCCGCGCACCGGCTTCAGCGCGCCGCGGCCCGCTCCAGCTCGGCCATCGTCGCGGCCACCGCCGGCACCCGGGCCAGGTCCGGCAGGGTCAGCGCGACCACCTCGCGCTCCACGGCCGGCTCCACCGCCAGCGCGCTGACGCCCTTGGCCCGTACGGACTCCACCGCGAGCTCCGGCAGCACCGCGACCCCGAGCCCGGCCCCGACCAGCCCGACCACGGCCGGGTAGTCGTCGGTGGCGAAGTCGATGCGCGGGGTGAAACCGACCCCCTCGCACACCTCCACCAAGTGGCGGCGGCACCGCGGGCAGCCCGCGATCCAGGGCTCGTCCGCCAGCTCCGCCATGCCCACCCGCCCGGCACCGGCCAGCCGGTGGCCCTCGGGGACCAGCCCGACGAGCCGGTCGGTCAGCAGCGGCCGGACCACGAGGTCCTCCCACTCGGCCGCGGAGCCCCGCCCGTCGGCGTCCCCGCCGTACCGGAACGCCAGCGCCACGTCGCAGTCGCCCTCGCGGAGCATCTCCACCGAGCGCGGCGGCTCCGCCTCGACCAGCGAGATCCGGGTGCCCGGGTGCGCGGCGCGCATCGCCGCCAGCGCGGTCGGCACCAGGGTGGAGCTGCCGCTGGGGAAGGACACCAGCCGGACCCGGCCCGCGCGCAGCCCGGCGATGGCCGCGACCTCCTCCTCGGCGGCCGTGAGCCCGGCGAGGATCCCGGCGGCGTGCCGGACCAGCGCCTCACCTGCCTGGGTGAGGCGCATCTCGCGCCCGGTCCGGATCAGCAGCGGGGTGCCGGCCGACTGCTCCAGCGCCTTCATCTGCTGGGAGACGGCGGGCTGGGTGCAGCCGAGCTCGCGGGCGGCGGCGGAGAAGGACCCGGTCCCGGCGACAGCGCGCAGAACCCGGAGATGACGTGCCTCGATCACCCTGCGAGCATAAGGCCTACTTTGACTGGCGGGGAAATATCCCGATGCCACTTTGAGGCGGCTGGGCTAGCGTGGGGGCATGCCACCCATGCACCTCCTCTCCGTCAACCTCGGCCGGGCCACCGCCGTCGACTACACCGACGCCCCGAGCGGCCTGACCGGCATCGGCAAGCGGCCCGCGGCCGGTCCGGTCCGCGTCTTCGCCCCGGGCCCCAAGGGCGTCGGCGGGAGCGGGGTCGAGGGCGACGACATCTGCCACCTGCGCCACCACGGCGGCGAGCACCAGGCCGTGTACGCGTACGCCAGGGAGGACCTGGACTGGTGGGAGCGCGAACTGGACCGCGAGCTGGCCGGCGGGATCTTCGGGGAGAACCTCACCACCTCCGGCCTCGACGTGAGCGGCGCGCGGCTCGGCGAGCGCTGGCGCATCGGCCCGGACGTGGTCCTCGAAGTGGCTTCGGCCCGCATCCCCTGCCGGACCTTCCAGGGCGCGGTCGGCGAGAAGGCCTGGGTCAAGCGGTTCACGCAGGCCGCCCGCCCGGGCGCGTACCTGCGGGTGGTCGAAGGGGGTTCGGTCTCGGCCGGTGACGCCATCGAGGTGATCCACCGTCCGGAGCACGAGGTGACGGTGGAGTTCTGGTTCCGGGCCTTCACCACCGAGCGCGCGCTGCTCCCGCGCACACTGGCGGCGGGTGCGGCGATGGAGCCGGCGGCGCACGAGACCGTACGGGCGTACGTGGAGAAGTACGGTTCGCACGGCGGGAAGTAGCCGCGGGCGGCGCCGGTGGCGGGACACCGCGCCGGCCCGCCACCCGGGCGGCTAGGTTGCGCGTATGACGACTGCGTTGATTACGGGATCCACGGCGGGCATCGGCGCCGCCTTCGCCCGGCGGCTCGCCGCCCAGGGCCACAACCTCGTACTGGTGGCCCGGGACACCAAGCGGCTCGGCGAGCAGGCCACCGAACTGCATGACCGGCACGGCATCGAGGCCGAGGTACTGACCGCCGACCTCTCCTCCGACGAGGGCATCGCGGCGGTCGAGGCACGCCTCGGCGACCGCAAGCACCCGGTGGACCTGCTGGTCAACAACGCGGGCTTCGGGAACAAGGGCCGGTACCTGGAAGTCTCCATGGCCGACGAGCTGACCATGCTGAAGGTGCACATCGAGGCCGTGCTGAGGCTGACCTCGGCGGCCACGGAGTCCATGCGCTCGCGCGGGCGCGGCGGCGTCATCAACGTGGCGTCGGTGGCGGCCTTCGTACCGCGCGGTACGTACGGGGCGAGCAAGGCGTGGGTCGTGCAGTTCACGCAGGGCGCGGCCAAGGACCTGGGCGGGTCCGGGGTGCGGCTGATGGCGCTGTGCCCGGGCTTCGTGCGCACCGAGTTCCACCAGCGGGCGGGCATGGGCACGGACAACATCCCCGGCTGGATGTGGCTGGACGCCGACAAGCTGGTGGCCTCGGCACTGGCCGACCTGGCGCGCGGCAAGACGGTGTCGGTCCCGGACGCCCGGTACAAGGCGCTGATGGGCGTGGTGAAGCTGACGCCGCGCGGGCTGCTGGGCGGGGTGTCCTCGCGTACGGGCCGCAAGTACGGGCCTCAGTAGGCGCGCCACCCGATCCGCCAAATGGGCGAAATCTCCCTAAAATGGACACGTCTTTAGTGGACACGTCCATCCAGCCCGGGAGACGCCATGACATTCGTACAGATAATCGATTACAAGACCAGTCGGCAGGACGACCTCAACCAGCTGCTCGACCGGTACGTCTCGCAGAGCCAGGGCAAGCGCACCGTCACCCACAGCATCGTGGGCAAGGACCGCGAGAACGAGAACCACTACGTGGACGTGGTCGAATTCCCGTCGTACGAAGAGGCCATGAAGAACTCTCACCTCCCGGAGACGGACAAGATGTTCCAGGAGATGGTGGCGCTCTGCGACGGGATGCCCAGCTTCACCAACCTGGACGTCGTCCGGGACGAGCACCTCAACACGATGCTGGTGAACCGGATGTACGACGAGATCGCGATGAAGGGCGACATGTCCGTCATCCCCGAGATCTTCGCGACGGACTACCGCGACCACGACATCAGCAACCCCGAGGACAAGGTCGGGCCCGCCGGCATCCGCGAGGACGTGGAGGGGTGGCGGGGCGCCTTCGACTTCAGCTTCACGAAGGACGCCCAGATGGCACAGGACGACTACGTCACCACCCTGTGGACCTGGACCGGCAAGCACAAGGGCGAGTTCATGGGCGTCGCGCCGACCGGCAAGACCTGCACGATGACCGGCACGACGGTCTTCCGATGTGAGGACGGCATGATCAAGGAAGGCTGGTGGCACTACGACGCCATGGCCCTGATGCGCCAACTGGGCGCGATGTAGGCCCCGCACATACGGGAAGGCCCCGCTCCGCAGATGCGGAACGGGGCCTTCCCCATGCGTGGCGCGATCAGTGGCTGTGGCCGTGACCGTGGCCGTGGCCCGCGTCGGCCTCTTCCTCGGCCGGCTTCTCGACGACCAGGGTCTCGGTCGTGAGCAGCAGGGAGGCGATGGAAGCGGCGTTCTCCAGCGCGGAGCGGGTGACCTTGACCGGGTCGATGACGCCGGCCTTCACCAGGTCGCCGTACTCGCCGGTGGCGGCGTTGAAGCCCTGGCCCTTGTCGAGCTCGGCGACCTTCGAGGTGATGACGTAGCCCTCAAGACCGGCGTTCTCGGCGATCCAGCGCAGCGGCTCGACGGCGGCGCGGCGCACGACCGCGACACCGGTGGCCTCATCGCCGCTCAGGCCGAGGTTGCCCTCAAGGACCTTGACGGCGTGGACGAGCGCGGAGCCACCGCCGGAGACGATGCCCTCCTCGACCGCGGCGCGGGTCGCCGAGATGGCGTCCTCAAGGCGGTGCTTCTTCTCCTTGAGCTCCACCTCGGTGGCGGCGCCGACCTTGATGACGCAGACGCCGCCGGCGAGCTTCGCCAGGCGCTCCTGCAGCTTCTCGCGGTCCCAGTCCGAGTCCGTGGACTCGATCTCGGCCTTGATCTGGTTGACGCGACCGAGGACTTCCTCGTGGCTGCCGCCACCGTCGACGATGGTCGTGTCGTCCTTGGAGATCGTGACGCGGCGGGCGGAACCCAGTACGTCCAGACCGGCCTGGTCGAGCTTGAGGCCGACCTCCTCGGCGATGACGGTGGCACCGGTGAGGGTGGCCATGTCCTGGAGCATCGCCTTGCGGCGGTCGCCGAAGCCGGGGGCCTTGACGGCCACGGCGTTGAACGTGCCGCGGATCTTGTTGACGACGAGGGTGGAGAGCGCCTCGCCCTCGACGTCCTCGGCGATGATCAGCAGCGGGCGGGAGCCGCCGGCCTGGATGACCTTCTCCAGCAGCGGCAGGAGGTCCTGGATGGAGGAGATCTTGCCCTGGTTGATCAGGATGTACGGGTCGTCGAGGACGGCCTCCATACGCTCCTGGTCGGAGACCATGTACGGGGAGAGGTAGCCCTTGTCGAAGGCCATGCCCTCGGTGAACTCCAGCTCCAGGCCGAAGGTGTTGGACTCCTCGACGGTGATGACACCGTCCTTGCCGACCTTGTCCATCGCCTCGGCGATGAGCTCGCCGACCTGCTGGTCCTGCGCGGAGAGCGCGGCCACGGCGGCGATGTCGGACTTGTCCTCGATCGGGCGGGCCGTCGCGAGGAGCTCCTCGGAGACGGCCTTGACCGCGGCGTCGATGCCCTTCTTCAGGGCGGCCGGGGAAGCACCCGCGGCGACGTTGCGCAGACCCTCGCGGACCAGCGCCTGGGCCAGCACGGTGGCGGTGGTGGTGCCGTCACCCGCGATGTCGTTGGTCTTGGTCGCCACCTCCTTCACGAGCTGCGCGCCCAGGTTCTCGTACGGGTCGTCCAGCTCGACCTCGCGGGCGATGGTGACACCGTCGTTGGTGATGGTGGGGGCGCCGAACTTCTTGTCGATGACGACGTTGCGGCCCTTGGGGCCGATCGTCACCTTGACCGTGTCGGCAAGCTTGTTGACGCCGCGCTCAAGGGCACGACGGGCGTCCTCGTCGAACTTCAGAATCTTCGGCATGGAAGCGGTTCAGCCCTCTCGATAACTCGGGTTTAACGAACTGCGCCCCTCGCCGCCCGGCAATCAGCGGGGTGACCAGGGGCGCAGCTCAAAGCAGTGCTTAGGTGAATTACTTCTCGACGATCGCGAGCACGTCGCGAGCCGAGAGGACGAGGTACTCCTCGCCGCTGTACTTCACTTCGGTGCCGCCGTACTTGCTGTACAGCACGATGTCGCCGACGTTGACGTCCAGCGGGAGACGCTGGCCGTCCTCGAAGCGACCCGGACCGACCGCGAGGACGACGCCCTCCTGGGGCTTCTCCTTCGCGGTGTCCGGGATGACCAGGCCCGAGGCCGTGGTCTGCTCGGCGTCGAGCGGCTGGACCACAATGCGGTCCTCGAGCGGCTTGATGGCAACCTTGGAGCTGGCGGTCGTCACGATCCGACCTCCCCCTTCGGAGATCCGGGGTTAACTGTCTGAGGTGGCGACCAGGTCGATCCGTCGTCGCGGGTGCCGGACCTGCCTGTCGCTGTGTTGGCACTCACCGGGGGCGAGTGCCAGGTGCGAGACTATTCCGGTGATTAGCACTCGGTCAAGCGGAGTGCCAATTCACCGCCGTGGGCGTTGCGCGAACCGGCCCGCCCGGTCCGTGGAATCCGCACGCGCGAGCGACTCCGGCCCACTACTGCCCGCGCCATGACCAGGAAGAACTCCGGCCTTCGACGGGTGCACGCGATCCCGATCGCCGTCGGTCTCGCATGCGGGATCTGCGCGTTCCCGTTGGCCGTACCCAGGCTCGCGACCCGGCCGACGGGGGTGGACGGCACCTTCCGCGCGGAGCGGTGCACCTGGGAGAAGGTCTCGGCCGAAGACCTGGAGGCGGCGTGCACGGGGTCCTTCACCGCATCCGACGGGTCCTTCACGATCAGCCGGATCAGGGCGGAGGGCTGGTTCGAGACCCCGCCGACCGGACCGGTCGCCTCCCGGGTCAGCGGCCCGTCGGCCGACAAGGCCGTGCGCCCGGGCGCCGTCACCTCGCTGGCCCCATGGGCCCGGGCCTGCCGGCCCTCGCTTTCCCCGCACGGGCCCTGACCGCGGCCGGCCGCGACGTCCTGGCCCGCCGGCGTACGGGGCGCGGGGTCCCCGCCGCGGCAGTCGCGTCCGATATGTGACGCTTGAGCGATGCGCATCCTCGTGGTCGAAGACGAAGCCGGCCTCGCCGAATCCCTGCGGCGCGGCCTGGCCGCCGACGGCCACTGGGTCGAGGTCGCCCACGACGGCCACCGCGGCCTCGAACTCGCCCTCACCGGCGGCGCCTCCCCCGGAGCCGCCGGCGGACCGTACGACGTCGTCCTCCTCGACCTGATGCTCCCCGGTCTCACCGGCTACGAGATCTGCACCCGGATGCGCGCCCACGGCGACCGCACCCCCGTCCTGATGCTGACCGCCAAGGACGGCGAGTACGACGAGGCCGAGGGCCTGGACTGCGGCGCCGACGACTACCTCACCAAGCCGTTCTCCTTCGTCGTCCTCGCCGCCCGGATCCGCGCACTCGCCCGCCGCGCCGGCGCCCCCGAACGCGCCACCACCCTCCAGGCCGGCGACCTCGTCCTCGATCCCCGGGGCCGCCGCTGCCGCCGCGGCGCGCAGGACATCGAGCTGACCGCCCGCGAGCTCGGCGTACTCGCCTGCCTGATGGAGCAGCCCGGCCGGGCCGTCGCCAAGCAGGACATCCTCGACGTCGTCTGGGACACCCCGCACGGCATCGACCCCAACATCGTCGAGGTCTACGTCTCCTCGCTCCGCAAGAAGATCGACGCCCCCTTCGGCCGCCGCTCGATCCTCACCGTCCACGGCACCGGCTACCGGATGGCTCCCGACGGTGGTTAGGACCGTCCGTGCCCGCGCCGCCGCTGCCGCCGCCCTCGCGATGGCCGCCGTACTCGCCACCGGCGGGCTGTGGCTGTACACCCTGCTGCGCGCCAACCTCCTGGAGAACACCACGGGCCGCACCGAGCTCGCCGCCCGCAAGGTCGCCGCCCAGCTCGACGCCCGCGCCCTCCAGCCGGGTGGCCGGCTGCCCGTGCCCGAGAGCGGGGTGGACCTGGTCCTCGTACGGGACGGGCAGGGGCGCACCGTCAACAGCACGGCGGGCACGGCGGGCACCGCCAAGGACTCCCCCGACTTCGGCGAGCTGCGCCCCGGCGCCGGGACGGACTCCCGGTCGGCGGTCCTGCCGCCCGAGCGCCCCGGCGCCGAACGGCGCGTGGTCGTCGTGGTCGAGGCCCCCGGTCCGCCGGGGGCGCACGACCCGCACTTCGTGTACGCGATGACCGTGCTCGGCGACGTCGACGACGCGACCCGCGCGGCCGCCGTCGGCCTGCTCGCCGGCTCACCCCCGCTGATCGCCTTCGCGGCGGGCCTGGCCTGGTGGGTGGCCGGGCACGCGCTGCGCCCCGTCACCGCGATCCGCACCGAGCTGGCGGCCGTCACCGCGAGCGAGCTCGACCGGCGCGTCCCGGACCCGGGCGGCGCCGACGAGATCGCGCAGCTGGCCCGGACGGTCAACAACACGCTCGACCGGCTGGAGCGCAGCGACGCCCGGCAGCGGCAGTTCACCGCCGACGCCTCGCACGAGCTGCGCAACCCCCTCGCGGCCGTCCGGTCACGGCTGGAAGTGGCGCTGGCCATGGACCGCCCCGACCGGGAGTCTGTGGCGGCCGCACTGGCCGACACCGAGCGGCTCCAGCGCATCGCCGCCGACCTGCTCCTGCTGGCCCGGCTCGACGGCGGGCCGGCGCCGCGCACCGAGCCGGTGGACCTCGCGCTGCTCGCCGCCGAGGACGCGGCGCGGCGCCCGCACCCCCGGGCGCGGCTACGGCTGGACGCGCGGGCGCCCGTACCGGCGGCCGGTGACCCGGCGCGGCTGGAGCGGGCGCTGGCCAACCTGGTGGACAACGCCCTGCGGTACGCCCGCGCGGAGGTCGTCGTACGGGCGGCGCAGGAGGACGGCTGGGCGCTGCTGGAGGTCACGGACGACGGCCCGGGCATCCCGGAGGCCGACCGGGACCGGGTCTTCGAGCGGTTCGTACGGCTGGACGCGGACCGGGGCCGGGCCAGCGGCGGGACCGGGCTGGGCCTGGCCATCGCCCGGGAGATCGCGCGGGCGCACGGGGGCGACGTACGGGCGCTGCCGGCGCCGTCCGGGGGCGCGCGGCTGCTGCTGCGGCTGCCGGGGCGCCCGCCCGGTGGCGCCACCGCGCCCGGGGTCTGAAGGCGGGTTCAGGACCTTCAGCCTTTCTTCAGCACCGCGCCCCCACCATCGACAGGCATGACTGCGCAACGGAGGAAGACCAGCCGCCGCAAGCCGCTGACGCGCCGGCGCCGGCTCGGCCGCACGCTGCTGATCACCGGCTGCGCGCTGACCGTGATGGCGGGCGGCGGCGCCTGGTACGTCTACAAGGACCTGGTCTCCAGCATCGGCAGCTCCAAGGCGCTGGAGGGCGCCGAGAAGTCGAAGCACGGCGATACGAACATCCTGCTGATGGGCCTGGACAGCCGCCGCGACCAGAACGGCGAGGACCTGCCGAAGGAGATCCTCGACAAGCTGCACGCCGGCGCCAGCTCGGACGTCGGCGGGTACAACACGAACACCCTGATCCTGCTGCACGTGCCCGGCGACGGGGGCAAGGCGAAGGCCTTCTCGATCCCGCGCGACGACTTCGTCACGCTGTACGGGGTGCCCGGGTTCACCGGGAAGAGCAAGATCAAGGAGGCGTACGGGCTGGCCAAGGCCAAGGTCGAGGACCAGCTCGCCGCCCGGGGCGTCAAGGACAAGCGGCAGCTGGAGCACGAGGGGCGCGAGGCGGGGCGCAAGGCCGAGATCGAGACGGTGCGCAACTTCCTGGGCGTCCCGATCGACCACTTCGCCGAGCTGAACCTGGCCGGTTTCTACCACCTGGCGAGCGCACTGGACGGCGTACCGGTGTGCCTGAAGAAGGCGACGAAGGACTCGTACTCGGGGGCCGACTTCCCGGCGGGCAAGCAGACCCTGAACGGCCAGCAGGCCCTGGCCTTCGTCCGGCAGCGGCACGGTCTGACCATGGGCGACCTGGACCGGACGAAGCGCCAGCAGGCCTTCCTGGCGGGGGCGACGTACAAGCTGAACCAGGCCGGGACGTTCACGGATCCGGTGAAGCTGCTCAAGCTGGTCAACACGGCGAAGGAGGACGTCGTGACCGATGAGGGATGGGATCTGCTGTCCTTCATCAAGCAGGCGAAGAACCTGTCCGGGGGCAATGTGGACTTCACGACACTGCCCATCGAGGGGTTCGACAGGAACCATGGCGCCGAGATAAACGTCGTAGACGATATGAAGATAAAGCGCCTCATTGCCGAGCAGATAGGACCCAAGGGCACCGCGAGCCCGAGCGCACCGGGCGCCGCTCCCTCCTCACCGGGGACGCCCGCACCGCCCCCGACCGCCGGCTCACCGAGCTCGCGCGGCTCCTCGGACGCCCCGAGCACCGCCCCCGCCCCGTCCCAGAAGAGCAGCGGAACCCCCGCCATCGACGGCGGCGGCGTCCCGTGCGTGGACTGAGGCCCATCACGACGTCGGGCGCCCGCCGCCGCACCGAAGCATTGCTGCTCGTCTTCGTCGTCGGCATCGCTGTTTTCGGCCATACGGCGGCGGGCCTGGCGATGAACGACGCGCTGCCGCCCAACCTGACCGGCTTCACCGTGAGCCTGTCGCTGCTGGCCCTGGTGGGGCACCTGGGCATCCGCCGGTTCGCGGCGTACGCGGATCCGCTGATCTTCCCGCTGGCCATGCTGCTGACCTCGCTCGGCCTGGTGCTGCTGCACCGCCTCGACCAGGGGTACATCGAGCGCTACAACTCGGTGGCGAACGCGCCGGGGCAGCTGCTGTGGACGGTGATCGGGGTCGCGGCCTGCATCGTGGTGGTGGCGCTGCTGCGCGACCACCGGCTGCTCCAGCGGTTCATCTACATCACGATGGCCGTCTCGCTGGTGCTGCTGATCGCCCCGGCGCTCTTCGGCGCGGACGCGTACGGCGCCAAGCGCTGGATCAAACTCGGCGCGCTGTCCTTCCAACCCGGCGAGTTCGTCAAGCTGACGATCGCGGTCTTCTTCGCCGGGTACCTGGTCATCCACCGGGACTCGCTGGCCCTGACCGGCCGGAAGTTCCTGGGCATGCGGCTGCCCCCGATG
This sequence comes from Streptomyces sp. NPDC037242, assembly GCF_055604165.1. Taxonomy (NCBI): domain Bacteria; kingdom Bacillati; phylum Actinomycetota; class Actinomycetes; order Kitasatosporales; family Streptomycetaceae; genus Streptomyces; species Streptomyces sp. NPDC037242. The sequence continues at coordinate 912 of NZ_JBVJUY010000009.1, read as the reverse complement.
CGCCAGCTCGGCCCGATCATCACCGTGTGGATCGTCTCGATGCTCGTGCTCGTCTTCGAGCGCGACCTCGGCACCTCGCTGATCTTCTTCGGCGTCTTCGTGGTGATGCTGTACGTCGCGACCGAGCGCACCAGCTGGGTGGTCTTCGGCGTGCTGATGGCGTCGATGGGCGCCTTCGTGGTCGGCTCGACCGAGCCGCACGTCAAGGCCCGCGTGGCCGCCTGGCTGGAGCCGCTGTCGTACTACTGGAAGGACCGGCCGCCGGGGGTCATCTCGGACCAGTCGGCGCAGGCCCTGTTCAGCTTCGGCACCGGCGGCGTCTCCGGCACGGGCCTCGGCGGCGGGCACCCCGAGCTGATCGCCTTCGCGGGGCGCAGCGACTTCATCCTGACCACGGTCGGCGAGGAGCTCGGCCTGGCCGGGGTCATGGCCGTACTGATCCTGTACGGGCTCCTCGTGCAGCGGGGCCTGCGGATGGCGCTCGACGCCCGCGACCCGTTCGGCAAACTCCTGGCGGTGGGCCTGGCCGCGGCGCTGGCCCTCCAGGTCTTCGTGGTGGCGGGCGGCGTGACGGGCCTGATCCCCCTGACGGGCAAGGCCCTGCCGTTCCTAGCCAAGGGCGGCTCGTCCCTGCTGGCCAACTGGGTCATGATCGCCCTGCTCCTACGCATCAGCGACAGCGCGGAACGCCAACGCGAAGCCGACGCCCGCGACCCGGCGGAAACGACGATCACGGCGGGGGTGGGGGCGGGGGCGGGGGTGTGAGGGGCGGGTCGGGGGTGGGTTTGCGGGGGTGGTCTTGGCCGGGGGCGTTGAAGGGTTTGGGGGTTTCCCGTCAGTCCCATCGTCTCTCCGTGTCGGTCCGCCCTGTCAAGGGCGCTCCCTGCGGTCGCGTCGCTGCGCGATGGCCTT
>NZ_JBVJUY010000008.1:65923-252223 GCF_055604165.1 Streptomyces sp. NPDC037242 | reverse complement strand
TGCAGGGGGGACCCTGTGGGAGAGTAGGACGCCGCCGAACAATCATTGTGGGAAAGCCCCGCACCTTATGGTGCGGGGCTTTTCTGCGTTTACGGGCCGGGTACGCACGGCCCTTACGTACGGCCCTTCAGGTGTCCTGCGGATGCCCGGCATGGTGTCCGGATGGATCCGGCCTGACGGATCGTAGGGTTAGCGCATGGGCTATGACCTCGTCATCTTCGACAACGACGGCGTGCTGGTGGACAGCGAGCCGCTCGCCAACAGCATCCTCGCCGGGTACCTGACCGAGCTCGGGCATCCGACCTCGTACGAGGAGTCGCTCCGCGACTACATGGGAGCCGCCCTGCACCGGGTGCACGATCTCGTGCAGGAGAGGACCGGGCAGCAGCTGCCGGCGGAGTTCGACGGGACCCTGTACGCCCGGACCTTCGCCGCGTTCGAGCGGGAGCTCAAGCCCGTGCCCGGTGTCGAAGGGGTGCTCGGTGCGCTGAGCGAGAGCGGCACGGCGTACTGTCTGGCCTCCTCCGGGAGCCACGAGCGGATCCGGGTCGGGCACCGGGCCGCCGGGCTCGACGAGTGGTTCGAGGAGGAGTGGATCTTCAGCGCGGAGGACGTGGGCAAGGGGAAGCCCGCCCCGGACCTGTTCCTGCACGCCGCTCGCTCCATGGGCGCGGAGCCGGCCCGGTGCGTGGTCGTCGAGGACAGCCCGCTCGGGATCCAGGCCGCGGTCGCCGCAGGGATGGACGTGTACGCATTCACCGGGATGCTGCCCGCGGACCGGCTGCCCGGGGCCACCGGGTACTTCGGGGACATGGCGCAGCTGCTCGGGCTGCTCGGCCTGCAGGATTGACCATGTGATCTCTCTACCCACCGGTAGCCACGGGGCCTACGCTGTGCCGCCATGACAGCAGACGTGCGGCTTCGCCACGGGCGGGGGGCCTTGGGGTTCAGCTTCTTCGTGCAGGGCGTGACCTTCGCCCTCCTCGTGACGCGGATCCCCGCCATCCAGGACCGGTACGGGATATCCGACGGGCTGCTGCCCGCCTTCCTCGCCGCCGTTCCGATCCTCGCCGGGTTGTCGAGCGTCGCGACCGAGCACCTCGTGAAGCGGGTGCCGCCCAGTGTGGTGCTGAGGTGGGCGCAGCCCCTGGTGCTGCTCGCGCTCCTCGGTGCGGGTGCCGGTACGGACATGTGGCACGTGGCCCTGGCCCTCGGGGCGTTCGGGCTGTCCGTGGGTGCGCTGGACGCCTCCATGAACATGCTCGGGGTGCGGCTCCAGGGGGCGTACGGGCGCAGCATCATGCTGGGGTTCCACGCCTCCTACAGCCTGGGCGGGATCCTGGGGGCGTCGGCCGCGTGGGCGGGGGCGCACTGGCACCTGTCGCTGTTCACCTCGTACCTGCCCGCCGTGGTCGTGCTGCTGCCGGCGGCCCTCTTCGCCAGCCGGTTCTACGTCGACGAGGGTTCCGTGCCGGTGGTGGGCGCGCAGAAGGGGCTGGGCGCCGGCGGGTTCAAGCTGCTGCTGCCGCTCTGCCTGGTGATGGCGTGCGCGTACATCGGGGATTCGACGGTGGCGAACTGGAGTGCCAAGTACCTCCAGGACGTGCTGGGGAGCTCCGAGCAGTTGGCGACGGTCCCGTACAACGTCTACATGGTGACCACGCTCCTGGGGCGGGCCGTCGGCGACCTGGGGGTGCGGCGCCTGGGGGCCGCGGCCGTGGTGCGGATGGGGACGCTGGTGGCGGCGGGAGGTTTCGCCGTGGTGGCGGTGGCTTCGGGTCCGTGGGTGGGGATGCTCGGGTTCACGCTGCTGGGGATCGGGCTGTGCGTGATCGTGCCGCAGACCTTCGCGGCGGCCGGGAGGCTCTTCCCGGGGGCTTCGGACACGGCCGTGGCGCGGCTGAACATCTTCAACTACGTCGGGTTCCTGATCGGGTCCCCGCTCGTCGGGGGGATCGGGGACGCGTGGAGCTATCGGGGCGCGATGTTCGTGCCGATGGCGCTGGTGCTGGTGACGTTGTTCTACGCCCGCTCGTTCGGCTCGGATGTGGCCGGATACGGTGTGCGGCATGAGCGGCGAGCCGATGACCGGGCTGTTGATGTGGGACGAGGCGGTAACGAAGTATGACTTCGGGCCGAGCCATCCGATGGATCCGGTGCGCCTGGCGCTGACGATGGGCCTGGTACGGGCCTTCGGGCTGGACCGGGAGCTGGAGGTACGGGCGGGCAAGCCGGCCGGTGACTCGACGCTGCGGCTGGTGCACCGGGCGGACTACGTCGCCGCCGTGCGCGAGGTTTCGGCCGACCCGGGGGTCGCCGACGGCTCGTACGGGCTGGGGACCATGGACGATCCGGCGTTCCACGGGATGCACGAGGCGTCCGCGCTGATCGCCGGGCAGTCGGTGGCCGCGGCGGAGGCCGTCTGGCGCGGGGAGGCCGCGCACGCCGTGAACTTCGCCGGCGGGCTGCACCACGCGATGCCGGGCGGGGCGGCCGGTTTCTGCGTGTACAACGACGCGTCGCTGGCCATCGCGCGGCTGCTGGAGCTCGGGGCCGAGCGGGTGGCGTACGTGGACGTGGACGTGCACCACGGGGACGGGGTGCAGGCGGCGTTCTGGGACGACCCCAGGGTGCTGACGGTGTCGGTGCACGAGCACCCGCGGACGCTGTTCCCGCAGACGGGCTGGCCGGAGGAGACGGGCGGCGGGGGCGCCGCCGAGGGTTCGGCGGTGAACGTCGCGCTGCCCGCCGGGACCGGTGACGAGGGGTGGATGCGGGCCTTCGCGGGGACCGTGCCGGAGCTGCTGGAGGATTTCCGGCCACAGGTGCTGGTGACCCAGCACGGGGCCGATACGCACTTCGAGGATCCGCTCGCGCACCTTGCGGTGTCGCTGGACGCGCAGCGGGCGGTCCAGGAGGCCTGTCACCGGCTCGCGCACGAGTACGCGGACGGGCGGTGGCTGGCGCTGGGCGGCGGCGGGTACGAGGTCGTGGACGTCGTACCGCGGTCGTGGACGCATCTGGTGGCCATCGCCGGGCACAGGCCGATCGATCCGCAGAGCGCGGTACCGGCGTCGTGGCGGGACGAGGTGTACGCGCGTACGCGGCAGCTGGCGCCGGCCCGGATGACGGACGGGCGGACGCCGGTGTGGCGGGAGTGGGAGAGCGGCTACGACCCGGCGGACCGGATCGACCAGGCGGTGCTGGCGACGCGGCGGGCGGTGTTCCCGCTGCGCGGGATGCTCGTGTAGCGACCGCCCGTGAGTCGTGATCCGTGAGCCGTGGGCGGGCGCGGGCATGCCATGTGTTACGCCAACTGTGGGGCTCATCCGTGTAATTGATGAACCGCCAGGTCCCGTGCGGCAGCATCGGAGGGTGTTGAGCACCGCCGCGCTGCGAGCGCATCTGCTGGCCGCCCGGTTGGCCGGGCCCGTCGCGACCTCCCGGGAGGAGAGCCTGCGCAGCTACCGGCTGTTCGCGGCGCGTGATCCGCGGGTGCTGCTGGGGCTGGATCCGGAGTGGTGCTGGGGCGAGCGGGACCTGTTGCGGCTGATGGCGGACAAGTGCGGGGTCTCGGCGGACCCGGCGCACGTCAGCGGGCCGGACGTGATCGACCCGGAGCTCACGCTCGCGGGACTGGAGGCCTTCGCGGGGCGGTTGCGGGCGGCGGCGCGGGCGCGGGCGCCGGTGCTGTTCGGGACCGGTCACCCGCATCGGCTCCTGGGCTTCTACGCAGGTTTGGCGGAGGCGCTGTCGGCGGCGGGATGTCTTGTTCTCACTCCTGCGCAGGGGGTGGCTGTGGACATGCAGACCCGGTTCGGCGTACGCCCGTACAACATCGATTACGTACGGGGAGTCGCACTGGTGCGGGAAGGCGGCGCGCGCCCGCCCGGGAGTGCAACCGGCGCACACACCCACTCGCCGCTGCCGGTTCGGATCGCCCTCGCGGCCCTCGCGGAGGCCGGCGGGCCGCTGCCGGGGCTGGTGGTGGGGGATCACGGGTGGGTCTGCGGTGCAGGTCAGCTCGGTGTGGAGGCGATTGGGCTGGCGGATACGGATGATCCGGCGCTGTTCGTCGGGGAGGCCGAGGGGCGGGTCTCGGTGGCCGTTCCGCTTGATGACGCGGTGCGCTCGGACTACTACGGTCCGCTCACTCGCTATGTGCTGGGCCGGGCGAACCTGTCGGGTCGCCAGGAGTGGCTGTAGCTCCTCTTCCCCACTCGTATCACACGCCCCTACTCTGGGGAGTGAGCGTGCGACGACGGGGTGTAACCGGAGGGGAAGCCGGTGCCCGTCATGCGCGGAAGGTCAAGGTGTGTCATGGCTGCTGGCGAGAGGCCTCTCAGTGAGGTTCAGTTCCTGACCGTGGCGGAGGTCGCCTCGGTGATGCGAGTGTCGAAGATGACCGTGTACCGACTGGTGCACAACGGCCATCTGCCCGCAATCCGGGTGGGCCGGTCCTTCCGGGTCCCCGAGAACGCGGTGCACGAGTACCTCCGCGAGTCATTTGTGGGGGTGGAGTCGGCCTGAGAACGGGCCTCGGGGGCCTGTCGGGCCCCCTGTGTCACCCCTCGCGTGCACTCGGATTACAAGCTCAGAGCTCGGGCGGGTAGGCTAGGCCGACACAGGTCGTGTGGGCCCCGACGCCCCGCACCGAATGAAGAGAAGTGAGCGAGGGTAGTCGTGGGCTCTGTTATCAAGAAGCGGCGCAAGCGGATGGCTAAGAAGAAGCACCGCAAGCTGCTCAAGCGCACCCGCGTCCAGCGCCGTAACAAGAAGTAAACGGCAGCTGTACGTGTTCTCCGCAGCCCCTCCACCATTCTGGTGGAGGGGCTGCGGTGTAGCCGGGGACGGGTTGTTCCTAACAGGGAGGCGCTGAGCTCGTGGGGAAGGTCGTGCTCGTCACCGGGGCCGCCCGGCAGCTGGGAGGCCGTTTCGTACGGCGGATCCAGCGTGATCCGGCGGTCGAGCGGGTCATCGCGGTGGACGCGGTGGCTCCGCCGCACCGGTTGGGATCGGCGGAGTTCATCCGTACTGACATCAGGCAGTCGGCGATCGCCCGCGTGCTCGCCGAGCACGCCGTCGACACGGTGGTGCACCTGGCGGTCACCGGGGGCAGTTCGGGGGCGGGCGGGGGCTCGCACAGCACGGTCAAGGAAACCAACGTCATCGGGACGATGCAGCTCCTCGGTGCGTGCCAGAAGTCGCCGACGGTACGGCGGCTCGTGGTGAAGTCCAGTACGAGCGTCTACGGGGGCACCTCGCGGGACCCCGCCGTGTTCACCGAGACGACGCAGCCGAAGTCGCTGCCGTCGGCCGGGTTCGCGAAGGACGCCATGGAGGTCGAGGGGTACGTACGGGGCTTCGCGCGAAGACGGCCGGACGTGGCGGTGTGCGTCCTGCGGTTCGCGAACATCCTGGGGCCCTTCGCGGACTCGGCGCTCGCCGAGTTCTTCTCGATGCCGGTGATGCCGACGGTGCTGGGCTACGACCCGCGCCTGCAGTTCGTCCACGAGGACGACGTACTGGACGTGCTGCGGCTGGCGGCGCAGGATCCCCGCAGCGGCACGCTCAACAGCGGGACCTTCAACATCGCCGGCGACGGGGTGCTGCTGCTGTCGCAGTGCTCGCGGCGGCTGGGGCGGCCGACGGTGCCGCTGCTGCTGCCCGCGGTGACGTGGGTGGGGTCCGCGCTGCGGGCGGTCGGGGTCACGGACTTCTCGCCCGAGCAGATAAGGCTCCTCACGCACGGGCGGGTCGTGCAGACCACGCAGATGCGGGAGGTGCTGGGGTTCGAGCCGATGTACACGACCACCGAGACGTTCGCGGACTTCGCGCGGAGCCGGGGGACCGGGCTGCTGCCGCCGGAGCGGGCGGCGCGGGCCGTGGACCGGGTGGCGGGGCTGGTGAAGGCGGACCTGTTGAACGTAGAGCCTGCGGCTGAGGGAGCGAAGCGATAGTGGCGGACGCCAAGGTCATTCCGTTCGACGAGGACCGGTCGCGCCGGCGGCCCCGGCGGGTGCGGGCCGCTCCGCCGGTGGAGCCGGAGCCGACGGCGGCTGCCGAGCCCGTGGTGGAGGCCGTGCCGGAGCCGGCGCCCGCGCCGGCCGGGGGCGGCTGGGACCGGCGGATCGCGGGCGGGCTGGCCTTCCTGCGGCGGCGGGTCACCGGCGAGTACGAGGTCGACGACTTCGGCTACGACAAGGAGCTGACCGATCAGGTCCTGATGTCGATGATCCGGCCGCTGTACGACAAGTACTTCCGGGTCGAGGTCAAGGGCATCGAGAACATCCCGAAGGAGGGTGGTGCGCTGATAGTGGCGAACCACTCGGGGACGCTGCCGCTGGACGGCCTGATGATGCAGGTGGCGGTGCACGACCACCACCCGGCGCAGCGGCACCTGCGGCTGCTGGCGGCCGATCTGGTGTTCATGCTGCCGGTGGTCAACGAGCTGGCGCGGAAGGCCGGGCACACGCTGGCGTGCGCGGAGGACGCTCAGCGGCTGCTGGAGGCCGGGGAACTGGTCGGGGTGATGCCGGAGGGCTTCAAGGGGATAGGGAAGCCGTTCGGGGACCGGTACAAGCTCCAGCGGTTCGGTCGGGGCGGGTTCGTGTCGACGGCGCTGCGTGCGGGGACGCCGATCATTCCGTGCTCGATCGTGGGGGCGGAGGAGATCTACCCGATGATCGGCAACGCGAAGACGCTGGCGCGGCTGCTGGGGATCCCGTACTTCCCGATCACGCCGACGTTCCCGTGGCTGGGGCCGTTGGGGGCGGTGCCGCTGCCGACGAAGTGGACGATCCAGTTCGGTGAGCCGATCCCGACGGACGGGTACGCGGCGGAGGCCGCGGAGGATCCGATGCTGATGTTCAACCTGACGGATCAGGTGCGGGAGCAGATCCAGCACACGTTGTACAAGCTGCTGGTGCAGCGCAGGTCCGTCTTCTTCTGACCGTCGAGAGTCGGGGCTCCGCCCCGGATCCCGTGCCTGAACGCCGGCGAGGCTGAATGTGCCTCGCCGGCGTTTGTTCTGACGGCTACTCCGCGTCCTCTGCATTGATGCCCAGGCCCGGGAGGAGTCCCGGGAGCAGGGGCGGGAGGGTGATCTCCGGCTTGGGGTGGTCCGGGGATGCGGAGGCGGCGGGGGTGGACTGGCCGCCCGCGGGCGGGTTCAGGAGGTTGCCCGTACCGCCCAGGAGGCCGCCGCCGGGGGCGGGGGGCTTGCCGGAGTCCGACGCGCTCGGGGCGGGTGCGGCGGACGGCGTGCCCGGGGTGGGGGCCGCTTGCTGCTTGCCCGCGGGGGTGCTCGGTTTGGCCGGGGCACCCGGGCCGCGGGTCTGCTCGGGCGGCTTGGGGAGCAGGCCCTGGAGCGGCGCGACGTCATCGTCTATGGCCTGGAAGACCGAGTCGACTTCGCCGCCCACGTCGGTGAGCTGGGCCGGGAGCTTCTGGCGGAGCCGGCTCCAGGCGTTGCCCTGGGACTGGGAGAACGACGACAGTGCCGCGATCGGGCCGAGCGAGCCGTCCCGTTCGTACGCGGCCTGGAGGAGCCGGTGGCCCTCCGTGGCGTCGTGCTTCATGCCCGCCAGTGCGCGGCGGATATCGCCCAGGGATTCGTGGTCCAGCACGCCCGTACGGCCGCGCTCCATCAGCCTGCGGGCTTCCGACAGGCGGTTCGCGGCCTGGTCGAGATAGAGCTCGCCCCGGTCGGAATCGTCGTCGGCCATCCCGAGCCTGATGTCCTCCATGCCCCGTTTCACGGGGTAGAGGTGGTCACCCGGCAGGGCGTCCGTGCTGGCAGCGGCCACTCCGCTGAAGGCCCCCGCGGCCACACCTACGGTGAGGCCGCCTGCCGCGATGCCCTTGGACCAGCGGGAGCGGGGCCGCAATTTCCGGAGCGAGGTCGCCCGGTGGGCGCCGCGGCCGGTCCGCTGTTCGGGCACCTGAGGGTCGGCGGCACCGCCTCCGGCCCTCTCCTGCATCACCTTGGCCTCCATGGCGGCAACGAGCTGGGCTCGTTGCACCACTTTGACCTCGGGGTCCAGCACCGGGCGCGGCATACGTTCGCCGAGCACGCTCGCCAGGGCCAACAACCGGTCGTGGTCGGCAGGTTCGGCAGGTGCCTCGGACTGCTCGGCCGCCGGGTCCGGTTCCGAAAGGTCGGACGGGGTCCGCTCCTCCAGGGCCTGGGCGAAGGCGTTCGCCCGCCGGTGCGGAGTCACGTTCGCGATCACTGGCGGCACCTCCTCTCGTCATGACGATCGACTCCCCAAGGTGTCCGGAAGGTTGCCTTCCTTGAGCACATCCACCCTTTCGAGTGAGCGGCTTCGGGCAAAGCGTGTCCACAGGGAGCCTGCATCCCGCACAACGAGCGGCGCGGCACTTGGGTTACGGACGAAGGATGATCGGACCACAGCGTCATCAGAGTCATCGACAGGGGCTACCGGTTGTGTGGATGGTGAGCAGCTTCAGCGGGCGTCGTCCGGGAGGAGGCGGGCCAGGGTGCGGACCGCCCGGTACTGGAGCGTCTTGATGGCGCCCTCGTTCTTTCCCATGACGCGTGCCGTCTCCGCGACCGAGAGGCCCTGGAGGAAGCGCAGGGTCACGCACTCCTGCTGCTGCGGGTTGAGTTTCCGTACGGCTTCCAGCAGGGCCGCGTTGGAGAGGGATTCGAGGACGGAGTCCTCGGGGGAGCGTTCCACCTCGTTGGCGTCCAGCATTTCGCCTGTGGTCACTTCCAGGCGGAAGCGGCTGGACTTGAAGTGGTCGGCGACCAGGTTGCGGGCGATCGTCACCAGCCAGGCGCCGAAGTCGCGGCCCTGCCAGGTGAAGGTGGAGATGCGGCGCAGCGCGCGCAGGAAGGTCTCGCTGGTGAGATCCTCCGCGGTCGCCTTGCCGCCGACGCGGTAGTAGATGTAGCGGTAGACCGTGTCGCTGTACTGGTCGTAGAGCCGGCCGAAGGCCTCGGCCTCTCCGGCCTGGGCGCGTTCGACCAGGTCCATCATGCGGGCCTGGTCGCTGTCCGCGGTGGGGCGGCGGGGGGCGGCCGGCGCGGTGGTGCCGGCGGAGCCGGTGCCCGAGGACGGGCGACCGCGTCTGCCCACCGTCGCTCCGCCGTCGGTCAGGGCGTAGCAAGGACCGGCCGGACCGTGGCCGGCAGGGACCGCGGTGGCGAATGCGGGGACGGCGTACGCGGTGGGGACGAAGCCGCGCAGGTGGTCGAGGACCGTTGCGCGCAGCGTAGCCAGGCCCGAGGCGTCAACCCCGACAGGTGGGTACACGGGACTCCCAGAGGCAGAGCTTCCATCACGTGCAGTGCGGGACCGTTCACCCGTCGTGGCGACAGATGGCCGGTGGCATGCGTTTGAGGAGAATAACGCTTCGTACAGGCAGCGCTACACCCAGTTGCTCAAATCACCGGTTCCGACACTTCTGTTGCGTGTCGAGGGCATATTCAGTCGCAGTTGGTGATCGTTTCTTGATCGGTTGGGTGCGCGGAATGGCGGCTTCCAGCGTGGCTCGCGACCGATCCGGGCATGCGGGAATGCCGCGCGGGGCGCGGGGGTAGAGCAGGGGAATGCCCGCTCCGCAGCGGGTCGGCGCAGTGCGGGCGGCCGGCCGTCGGGCCGCGGGGCGGCTTCGGCGCAGGCGGCGGCCGGGCGGTGACCCGCCGGCGGGGTGTCGCGGACTACTTGCGGCGGCGGTGCAGGGCGACGGCGGCGGCCGCGCCGCCCGCGATGGCGCCGACTCCGGCGGCCGCGGGGACGCCGACCTTCACGGCCTTGCGGCCGGTGCGATAGTCGCGCAGCCGCCAGTCGTGGGCGCGGGCATGCTTGCGCAGTTTTGTGTCGGGATTGATCGCGTACGGATGTCCGACCAGCGACAGCATCGGGATGTCGTTGTGCGAATCGCTGTAGGCGGCGCAGCGTTCGAGGTCGAGGCCCTCGGCGGCGGCCAGGGCGCGCACCGCCTCCGCCTTGGCGGGGCCGTGCAGGGGCTCGCCGACCAGGCGCCCGGTGTAGATGCCGTCCACGGACTCGGCGACGGTGCCCAGGGCTCCGGTCAGGCCGAGCCGACGGGCGATGATCGTGGCCGTCTCGACGGGCGCCGCGGTGACCAGCCACACCTTCTGGCCGGCGTCGAGGTGGGCCTGGGCCAGGGCGCGGGTGCCCGGCCAGATCCGCTCGGCCATGTACTCGTCGTAGATCTCCTCGCCGATGGCCATGAGTTCGGAGACCTTGTGGCCCTTGACGATGGACAGTGCGCTGTCGCGGGCGTCCTGCATGTGCTCGGGGTCCTCGACCCCGGCGAGCCGGAACCAGGCCTGCTGCCAGGCGAAGCGGGCGAGTTCGCGGCGCTGGAAGAACTCGCGCTTGTAGAGGCCGCGGCCGAAGTGGAAGATCGCGGCGCCCTGCATGACGGTGTTGTCGAGGTCGAAGAAGGCGGCGGCGAGGTCGTCGCCGGCCACGGGGAACTCGACCTCGGCCTCTTCCGCTTCCTCCAGGGAGGCGGGCGCGGAGGCGGCCGGCTCCTCGGTGAAGGGCGGGGCGTCGGCCTGCGCGGTCTTGCGGGCGGCCTCGGCCGAGGCCTCGCCTGCCAGCACGCTCCGCGCGGTGGCGGAGCGCCTACGGGGGGTGAGCCATCCCAGAGCGGCCATGACGCGAGCATAGCCATTGTGTTCGGGAGTTCCCGAACCGATGGGATGCGGAGGTGTGAACTCTTCGGGGCGCCGGTGTTAAGGAGCGGCCGGGCGGCGGACCGGGGCGCGGGAGAATGGGGGCATGAGCCCTTTGCTGCGCCGCAAGGAAAAGAAGCGTCCCGAGGATCGGATGGTCACGCTCATCGGGAAGCCGGGGTGCCATCTGTGCGATGCCGCCCAGGAAGAGATCGAGAAAGTGTGCGCCGAGACCGGAGCGCAATGGGAGAAGAAGGACATCTCGCAGGACGCCGAGCTCTACCGGCTGCACTGGGAGCAGATCCCCGTGGTGCTGGTGGACGGAGAGCAGCACACCTTCTGGAGGGTGAACCCTGACCGGCTCAAGCGGGCATTGGAGGCCTGACCCTTCCGCCAGTTACCATCGTGGGCGATTTGTGGGGTTCGGGGGCGTATCGATGAGGAGTGTGTACGGTTTTGCCCCCTTCGGGATTTGAACGGGTTCGGTGTAGTTCCGGTTCCCGTTCACGGCGGTCAGGCCGCGTGACCCCGGTCACTTTGCTCGGACAAAGCGGACACAATCTTTGTGCACGCGTTCACAAAGGCATAGCCTGCTTCCGACGGGGCGGTCTTGGGACAAGTGACCGCCTGCAGCCCCGCTCATCCCGCAGGAGCATCGTGGCAACTGGCCGAACTCACCGACCGGCGACCCGCAGCCGAGGTATTCCCGAGGCCACTGTCGCCCGGCTTCCGCTGTACCTGCGCGCCCTCACCGCGCTCTCCGAGCGATCGGTGCCCACGGTGTCCTCCGAGGAGCTCGCGGCCGCCGCCGGAGTCAACTCCGCGAAGCTGCGCAAGGACTTCTCGTACCTCGGCTCCTACGGGACGCGCGGCGTCGGCTACGACGTCGAGTACCTCGTCTACCAGATCTCCCGCGAGCTCGGGCTGACCCAGGACTGGCCCGTAGTCATCGTCGGCATCGGCAACCTCGGCGCCGCCCTGGCCAACTACGGCGGTTTCTCCGCGCGCGGGTTCCGCGTCGCGGCGCTCATCGACGCCGACCCCGCGATGGCGGGGCGACCGGTCGCCGGGATGCCCGTGCAGCACACCGATGACCTGGAGAAGATCATCGAGGAGAACGGCGTCTCCATCGGCGTCATCGCGACGCCGGCCGGGGCCGCCCAGCAGGTCAGCGAGCGGCTGATCGCCGCCGGTGTCACCTCCATCCTGAACTTCGCCCCGACCGTGCTGTCCGTGCCCGAGGGCGTGGACGTGCGCAAGGTCGACCTGTCGATCGAGCTCCAGATCCTCGCGTTCCACGAGCAGCGCAAGGCCGGCGAGGAAGCCGCCGCGGCCGCTGCCACCGCCGCCCCCGCGCCCGGCTCCGGCTCCGGTGCGGCTCCGGCCGCCGCCGTCGTGCCCCCGGCCGGGCGGGCCACCGCCGTCGCGCGCAAGGGCAACCCCGAGGGCGACGTCCCGGCGGTGATGCCGGCATGAGTCTGCTCGTCGTAGGGCTGAGCCACCGCAGCGCGCCCGTGAGCGTCCTGGAGCGGGCGTCGCTGTCCGCCGACGCCAAGGTCAAGCTGCTGCACGACACGCTGGCCGCGGAACCGGCGGCGGAGGCGGCCGTGCTCGCCACCTGCAACCGGATCGAGCTGTACGCCGACGTGGACAAGTTCCACGCCGGTGTCGCCGAGCTGTCGACGCTGCTCGCGCAGCACAGCGGTGTCGCGCTGGAGGAGCTCACCCCGTACCTGTACGTCCACTACGAGGACCGGGCGGTGCACCACCTGTTCTCGGTGGCGTGCGGGCTGGACTCGATGGTGGTCGGCGAGGGGCAGATCCTCGGGCAGATCAAGGACGCGCTGGCGCTGGGGCAGGAGCTCCACACCGCCGGCCGGCTGATCAACGACCTCTTCCAGCAGGCGCTGCGGGTTGGCAAGCGGGCGCACTCCGAGACCGGGATCGACCGGGCCGGGCAGTCGCTGGTGACCTTCGGGCTGGAGCAGCTGGCCGTGCACGCGCCCGTCGGGGAGTGGGCCGCGGGCAAGCGGGCGCTGGTGATCGGCGCCGGGTCGATGTCCTCCCTCGCGGCGGCGACGCTGGCGCGGGTCGGCGTGGCCGAGGTCGTCGTGGCGAACCGGACCGCTGACCGGGCGGAGCGTTTGGCCGAGATTCTGGTTGCCTCAGGCACGGGTGTGGCCGCGCGGGCCGTCCCGATGGCCTCGGTCGCCGATGAGCTGACACGAGTCGACGTGGTCGTCTCGTGCACCGGCGCGACCGGGCTCGTACTGACGGCCGATGACGTCCGCGGCGCCGTGCGCTCCACCGTGGGCTCCGTGCTCGGAGCGCCGGCGGGGGAGCGGGGCTCCGCCCCGGACCCCGCGCCTCAAACTCCCCCAGCTACCGCTGGGAGGGGCCCCCGGGCGGGGCTGGATCTGGCCCCCCTCGGCCTGGATGTGCCCGCCGGACTGGATGCCGATGTCGTCGCGCGGCTTGCCGCTGCTGCCCAGGCCGGCGGCCGGCTGGCCGACGCGGGGGCCGCGCGGACGCTCACCGCCGTCGAGGCCGGGGAGCGCGACGGCTGCCCCGTCGGGCTCGACGCGCTGGCGGCCGATCCGGCGCGCACCGCCGACGGGCGGGCGGCGCTGACCGGGGTCGACGCCAACTCCCTCGAACTGCACGGGACATGGGCCGACCAGGGCGAGGCCGCCGCGCAGCGGCAGCCCCGCAGGACGGTACGCAGCCAGAACGGCGCGCCCGTACGGCTCGCCCTGCTGGACCTGGCCATGCCCCGCGACATCGACGCCGCCGTGCACCGGATCCCGGGCGTACGGCTGGTCGACATCGAGTCGCTGGCCGAGGCGTCCGCGGACGCGCCGATGGCCGCCGACGTCGACGCCGTGCGCGGCATAGTCGCCGACGAGGTGGCCGCCTTCGGGGCCGCCCAGCGGGCCGCGCACATCACGCCCACCGTGGTCGCCCTGCGCGCCATGGCCGCCGAGGTCGTCGCCATGGAAGTGGCGCGGCTCGACGGACGGGTCCCCGACCTCGACGAGCGGCAGCGGGCTGAGGTCACTCAGACCGTGCGGCGCGTCGTCGACAAGCTCCTCCACGCGCCGACCGTGCGCGTCAAGCAGCTCGCGAGCGAGCCCGGCGGCGCCGGGTACGCGGAGGCGCTGCGCGAACTCTTCGATCTCGACCCGCAGACGGTGGCCTCCGTCAGCCGGGCCGACGAGGCTGACAAGAACCACGACTCAGGACGGGCATCATGAATCCACGTCTCGACCAGCCACTGCGGCTCGGCACGCGGCGCAGCAAGCTGGCCATGTCCCAGTCCGGGCATGTCGCCGACGCGGTACGGGCGGTCACCGGCCGGCCCGTCGAGCTCGTGGAGATCACGACCTACGGTGACGTGTCCCGCGAGAACCTCGCGCAGATCGGCGGCACCGGGGTGTTCGTGACCGCCCTGCGCGACGCCCTCGTGCGCGGCGAGGT
This sequence comes from Streptomyces sp. NPDC037242, assembly GCF_055604165.1. NCBI lineage: Bacteria > Bacillati > Actinomycetota > Actinomycetes > Kitasatosporales > Streptomycetaceae > Streptomyces > Streptomyces sp. NPDC037242. The sequence goes on along the minus strand of NZ_JBVJUY010000008.1, from coordinate 238,071 downwards.
CGACTTCGCCGTGCACTCGCTGAAGGACCTGCCGACCGGGCAGCCCGACGAGCTCGTGATCGCGGCCATGCCGCTGCGCGAGGACCCCCGGGACGCGCTCGTCGCGCGTGACGGCCTGACCTTCGAGCAGCTGCCCGACGGCGCCCGGATCGGTACCGGTTCGCCGCGCCGCACGGCCCAGCTGCACGCGTACGCCAAGGCTCTGGGCAAGGTCATCGAGACCGTCGCGATCCGCGGCAACGTCGACACCCGGATCGGCTACGTGCGCAGCGGTGAGCTCGACGCGGTCGTGCTGGCCGCCGCCGGCCTGAACCGGATCGGCCGCAGCGACGAAGCCACCGACCTGCTCTCCGTCGACAACGTGCTGCCCGCTCCGGGCCAGGGCGCCCTCGCCGTGGAGTGCCTCGCGTCCAACGCGGACCTGATCGCCGCGCTCGGCGAACTCGACGACCCGTACACCCGGGCCGCCGTGACCGCCGAGCGTGCCCTGCTCGCCGCCCTGGAGGCCGGCTGCAGCGCCCCCGTCGGGGCGCTCGCCGACCTGTTGGCCGATGGGCAGACTGTCAATGAAATGCGCCTGCGCGGCGTCGTCGGCACGCTCGACGGCTCGACGCTGGTGCAGCTGTCCACCACCGGTCCCGTACCCCAGTCGTACGACGAGGCCATGGCTCTCGGCCGTGAACTCGCGGACGAGATGCTGGCGAAGGGTGCGGCCGGTCTGATGGGGGAGCGGTCGCTTTGAACCCCAAAAGTCCCACCACTCCCGCTTTCGCGGCGCTCGCGGCGCACGGGCACGTCACCTTCCTCGGTGCCGGCCCCGGTGACCCGGGCCTGCTGACGCTGCGTGCCGTCGAGGCGCTCGCCGCGGCGGACGTGCTGATCGCCGAGCCCGATGTGCTCGACGTCGTACGTACGCATGCGCGCGCGGGCGTGGACACGCCACAGCTGACGGTGGCTGACGAAGTGTCAGCAGCCGCCGGAGTCCCGGTGATCCGGGACGCGGCCAATCTTGTCATGGAGGCCGCGCGCTCCGGCAGGCGGGTCGTCCGTGCCGTCACCGGAGACCCCGGGCTCGACGGGAGCGTGGCCGAGGAGATGCTCGTGTGCGCCTCCGAGGGCATCCCCTTCGAGGTGGTCCCGGGCATCCCGACCGCCGTCGGCGTGCCGGCGTACGCGGGTGTCCCGCTGCGCGACAAGCGCGGTGACGACAACGGCGTGCGGTTCGTGGACGCGAAGAGCGCCTCCGCGCGCTGCTGGACCGAGGTCGGCGCCAGCGACGGCATCCTCGTCGTCTCCGCGACGCTGGAGACGGTCTCGGCGGCCGCCGCCGAGCTGGTGAGCTCCGGGCGCAAGCCCGACACCCCGCTGACGGTGACCGTGGCGGGCACCACGACCCGCCAGCGCACCTGGAACGCGACCCTGGGCACCATCGCCCAGGTGTTCAAGCAGGGCAAGGTGCTCCCCTCGCCCGAGGGCGCCCGGCCGGTGATAGCCGTGGTCGGTGAGCACGGCGCCGCCGCGCGCCGCGAGGAGCTGGCCTGGTTCGAGTCGAAGCCGCTGTTCGGCTGGCGGGTCCTCGTACCGCGCACCAAGGAGCAGGCCGCGTCGCTCTCCGACCAACTGCGTTCGTACGGCGCGGTGCCCCACGAGGTGCCGACCATCGCCGTGGAGCCGCCGCGCACCCCGCAGCAGATGGAGCGGGCCGTCAAGGGCCTCGTCACCGGGCGCTACGAGTGGATCGCCTTCACCTCGGTCAACGCCGTCAAGGCCGTCCGGGAGAAGTTCGAGGAGTACGGGCTCGACGCCCGCGCCTTCGCCGGGATCAAGGTCGCCGCGGTGGGCGAGCAGACCGCCGCGGCGCTGGTGGAGTTCGGCGTGAAGCCGGACCTGGTGCCGAGCGGCGAGCAGTCCGCGGCCGGGCTGCTGGAGGACTGGCCGCCGTACGACCCGGTCTTCGACCCGATCGACCGCGTCTTCCTGCCGCGCGCCGACATCGCCACCGAGACGCTGGTCGCGGGCCTGATCGAGCTCGGGTGGGAGGTCGACGACGTCACGGCCTACCGGACCGTGCGCGCGTCGCCGCCGCCGGCGGACACGCGCGAGGCGATCAAGGGCGGCGGCTTCGACGCCGTGCTCTTCACTTCGTCCTCGACCGTGCGCAACCTCGTCGGCATCGCCGGCAAGCCGCACAACGTCACCGTCATCGCCTGCATCGGCCCGGCCACGGCCAAGACGGCCGAGGAGCACGGCCTGCGGGTCGACGTGCTGTCGCCGGAGCCGTCGGTCTCGAAGCTGGCGGAGGCCCTCGCCGAGTACGGCGCGGCCCGCCGCGAGGCGGCGAAGGAGGCCGGGGAGAGCGTGTTCCGGCCGAGCGAGCGCCGTCCGGGCGCGAGGCGTCGCCGCACGACCTGACAGGCGGAGCGTTTCCTCACGGGGCTCGGGTGGCGTGTGCCGCCCGGGCCCCGCGGCGTGTCCGGACCGCCGGTGGGTACGGCTAGGCGGAGACCCACCGGGTGAGCCCGGCCCACGCGGCGGGCGCGAGGGTGAGCTGGGGCCCGTCGGTGACCTTGGAGTCCCGGATGTGGACCTGGTGGGCGGGGCAGGTGGCGACCTCGACGCAGGTGTCGCCCTCGTCGCTGCTGTAACTGGACTTGAACCACTTCATCGGGGTGGTCATGACTCTCCTAGCAACCGGTCCAACAGCCCCTTTGTCTCTGTAACGTTGAGGGCCTGGGACCGCAGCATCGCATATTTCTGCGCGAAGATGCTGACTTCGTCGGGAGACCGCATGACGATGCTGACGCGCTGATTCTCGGAGTACGCGACATGTTGGTGATCGGGTGTTTCCAACACGATGAACGAACCCGCGAGACCTGCGTGTGCGGTGAGGCCGAGGGGGAGTACCTGGAGTGAGATCGCGGGCCGGTCAGCGCATTCGCGCAGGTGGCGTAGCTGCTGATGTCGTACATGGTCGCCGCCGAGACGGTCACGCAGTGCTGCTTCCCCGACGATGAAACTCAGCGTGGGTGGGATGCGGCGGTGGAGGATCTCTTGTCGCCTGATGCGGAGCGCCGTCTGGAGCTCTATCTCCTCCTCGCCGATATAGGGGATACGGCAATCGAAAAGGGCGCGGGCGTATTCCTCGGTCTGGAGCAGGCCGGGCACGATCCCGGGTTCGTACCAGCACATGGCGAGGGCCTCGGCCTCGCTGGCGAAGTATTCCTCCACCCAAGGAGGGGTGACATCGACCGCTGGCATCTTGTTCGCCGCGATGGTCAACAGTCCCGGCAGGCCGAGAATGCGGTCCATTTCCTCGGCGACCTCGGACATGAGGGTCCGTCGGCCCTGCTCGATCGAGGCGACGGTCTCGACGTTGATGTGTAGTGCGTCGGCGAAGGCGCGCTGGGTGAGTCCCTTGGCGATGCGGGCGGCGGCGACCAGCGCGCCGACCATCTTCATCGCCGTCTCGTTGGGCCGAGGCCTCTTGCGTGGTGGCATACCTGTGAACTCCCCGAGTGCACCGGATGGATACCGCTGTCGACCCGTACTCATGAAGGAGTACGGGTCGCTGGGCTAGCTCACGCTAGTCACGCAACGCGACGATCGTTCCGTGAATCTGGAAATCCAACCGGCCCTGCTGTGCGAGCGGGTCTTCCCCCGCAGCCGCCAAACCGTCGCCTCAGTGCGGGAGTTCACGGCCATAACACTTCACGCGTGGGGTGTCACATGCCGCCGGGACGACGTGTCGCTCTGCGTGAGCGAGCTGGCGACCAACGCCCTGCTGCACGGGGTGCCGCCCGGCCGTGGGTACCGGGTGCGGCTGTTGCGCTTCGAGGGGGTCGTCCGGGTCGAGGTGCACGACAGCGGACGCGGGTGGCCGCGGGTGGCCGAGCGGCGGGATCCGGCGGCCGAGGGCGGGCGGGGGCTGCTGCTGGTGGCGGCGGTCGCGGACCGGTGGGGGGTCGGGCTGCGGGTGCCGGGGAAGGTGGTGTGGTGCGAGTTCGCGGTCGGTGAGTCCGGCGCGGACCGGCCCTCCGGCACCGCCTAGGCTGGGTGCCGACTGCTGTCGATGCTCGAAGAGGCGACTGAAGATGAGCGCGTACGGATCCTTCCCCGGCTCGCGGCCCCGGCGGCTGCGCACCACCCCGGCGATGCGGCGGATGGTCGCGGAGTACCGGCTGCACCCCTCGGACCTGATCCTCCCGGCGTTCGTCCGCGAGGGCATCAGCGAGCCGCTCCCCATCTCGGCCATGCCGGGCGTGGTCCAGCACACCCGGGACACGCTGCGGAAGGCCGCCGTGGAGGCGGTCGAGGCGGGGGTCTCGGGGATCATGCTGTTCGGCGTCCCGGCCGACGAGAACAAGGACGCGCTGGGTACGGCGGGCACCGAGCCGGACGGGATCCTCCAGGTCGCGATCCGCGACGTGAAGGCGGAGGTCGGCGACGACCTGGTCATCATGTCCGACCTGTGCCTGGACGAGTACACCGACCACGGCCACTGCGGGGTGCTGGACGAGCACGGCCGCGTGGACAACGACGCGACCCTGGAGCGGTACGCCGAGATGGCGCAGGTCCAGGCCGACGCGGGCGTCCACGTGGTCGGCCCGAGCGGGATGATGGACGGCCAGGTCGGCGTCGTCCGCGACGCGCTCGACGAGACCGGGCACGAGGACGTCGCGATCCTCGCCTACACGGCGAAGTACTCCTCCGCCTTCTACGGCCCCTTCCGCGAGGCCGTCGGCTCCTCTCTCCAGGGCGACCGCAAGACCTACCAGCAGGACCCGGCGAACGCCCGGGAGTCCCTGCGGGAGCTGGCCCTCGACCTGGAGGAGGGCGCGGACATGGTGATGGTCAAGCCGGCCGGCCCCTACCTCGACATCCTGCACCGGGTCGCGCAGGCCGTGGACGTGCCGGTGGCCGCGTACCAGATCAGCGGCGAGTACTCGATGATCGAGGCGGCCGCGGAGAAGGGCTGGATCGAGCGCGAACGGGCCATCCTGGAGGCCCTGCTCGGCATCAAGCGGGCGGGTGCCGACACGATCCTGACGTACTGGGCGACCGAGGTCGCGGGCTGGCTGCGCGCCGAGCGCTGACCGCGGTGCGGAAGGGGAGGGTCCGGGCGCGGTACGGCGCCCGGGCCCTCTCCTGTTCTCACGTACGGGGGATTGCGCCCGCTCGCTTACGCTGACGCCATGGTGAAGCAGCAGCGTGGCGAGGCCACCGTGGAGCAGCTCCTGACCGCCGCGCTGCGGGTGTACGCCGAGTCGGGCCAGCACGGTTTCACCGTCAACGCCGTCACGGCCGCCAGCGGGGTCAGCCTCGGCAGCCTGTACCACCATTTCGGCAGCTTCGACGGGCTGGCCGCCGCCCTGTACATCCGCTGCATGGGCCGTCTCTTCGACGGGATGATGGCCGCGCTGGAGCGGTCCCGTACCGCCCGGACGGGTGTACGGGCCCTGGTCCAGGCCTACTTGGACTTCACTCGGGAGAACCGGGACGCCTCGGTGTTCCTGCACGCCTCCGCCTACTCGGGGTACCTGGCCGTGCACGAGGCGGAGATCCGGGCGGCCAAGGAGGAGAAGCTGGCCCCCATGGCGGTGTGGATGTGGACCCGCATGGAGAAGGGCGAGATCAGGCCGCTGCCCGGGTCCGTGGTGGAGGTCCTGGTGATCGGGCCGCCGTGCGAGGCGGCGCGGCGCTGGCTGTCCAATACGTACGATCTCGACCTCGACGAGGTCGCCAAGGTGCTGCCGGACGCGGTCTGGAGATCGCTGAGACCGGAGTGATTTCCCGCCGGTTCTAAAAAATCATTCTAGAAAAACTTCCACAATCGACGCGGTGCGCGCCAGACTTGGCAGCGCGGGCGGCACCCCTCCGGGTCCCACAGGGGAGGACCCGGAGAGGGGCTCGGGCCCCGGGGTGCGGGGCGGGCGCCGGAGGAGCACCCTGGAGGCAGGGCGATCCCCCTGGAGGTGGTGCACCATGCCTACGCTCGTCGGGTGGCATGTGGAGCTCGAATTCACCGAGGAAGGCCACCGCACCAGTGCGGCATGCATGGTCAGGCTCGCTGACGGCTCCGAGATCAGGGCGCACGGCTACGCCATGCGTCACCCGTCCGACCCGGACCAGCTCCAGGTCGGCGAAGAGATCGCGGGCGCGCGTGCGCTGATGGATCTCTCGTCCCAGCTGTTGCAGAAGGCCCACACCGAGATCGACGCGGCGACGGGCCGCCACTCCTATCCGCTGACCCACTGAACGGGTCCGGCCCGGCGGCGGGGCCGCTCCTGCGGACCCGCCACCCGTGCGCGTGAAATACCCCGGGGCCGACCCGTACTCCTTGGTGAGTACGGGTTGACGCTGATGAACATCGTGATCACTCTGCGCCACCATGGGTCGGTGAACCTGCATAATCAGCCGGCCCTGCTGCGGGATCAGTTCTACCTGCGGTCACGCCAAACCGTGAGATCAGCGCGCCAGTTCGCCCGTGACACCCTGCACGCGTGGGGGGTGGTGGCCCGGCGGGACGACATGTTGCTCTGCGTGAGCGAGCTGGCCACCAACGCCCTGCTGCACGGCGTCCCGCCCGGACGGGGGTACCTCTTGCGGTTGATCACCTTCGATACGACCGTACGGATCGAGGTCCACGACAGCGGCCCCGGCAGCCCGCGAGGTGCCGGGCGGTTCGACGGCGAGTGCACCACCGGCCGGGGCCTCATGCTCGTGGCGGCCGTCGCCGACGAGTGGGGGGTGCTCGCACGCCATCCGGGCAAGGTCGTCTGGTGCGAGTTCCGCTGACCGGGGCGGTAGTACGGACGGGATCCACGGCGCCGGGTTTGCTACGTTTGGCTGCTCGCAAGTTCGGTCTGGGGGGCCAATGTCGCGTCCGTTGCGGTGGGTTGTGGTGTTCGGGGGCACGGCCGTCGTGTTCCTGCTGGGGTTCCGGCTGGGGCTGTGGGACCCGTTCGGATGGCTGCCGGAGAAGGACTCGGACAAGGTCGCGGCGGCCGCCGGATTCGGCGGGGCCATGGCCGCCGCCTTCGGGCTGGCCGGCGGCTGGTGGGCCGCCTCGGCACCGGTGGCCGCCGCGGACCCGGGCCCGCGGGGGACCGTACGGCAGTACGCCGAGGCCTCCGGGACCTCCGAGGTCACGCAGTCGGGCGGCGGCGCCGCCGACGTCGAGCAGCGGGCCCGCGCCGAGGACGCGGCCCGGGTGCGGCAGAGCGGCGGGCAGGACACCCCGTAATGGCGCTGCGGAAGCCGAAGTCCGGGCAGTGGGCCCAGGCCGAGGGGAGCGCCCGGATCACCCAGGTCGCCGGGGACTACGTCCGCTACGAGCCCGGGGCCGGCCCGCTGCCCCCGACGCTGCTGGGGCTGCCCGAGGCGCCCGAGGTGCTGTTCGGGCGCCAGGCCGCGGTCGAGGAGCTGCTGGCGCTGCTCGCCGACGGTGGTGACGGCGGCGGCGCCGACGGGGCCGACGGCGGGGTGCCGGTGGTCGTGGTGGCCGGGCTCGCGGGCGTGGGCAAGACCGCCCTGGCGGCCACGATCGCCCACCGGGCCGTGGAACTGGGCTGGTTCGGGGACCGGGTGTTCTCCCTCCCGCTGCGCGGCTACGCCCCCGACGGCGGCCTCACCGGCGCCCGGGCGGTCCAGGAGATGCTCCGGCTCCTCGGCGTCCGCGACGCGGACCAGCCGCCGTCGCCGGAGGGCCGCCTCGCGCTGTACCGGGCGCGGCTGGCGCAGTACGCGAGGGCCGGGCAGCGGGTGCTGGTCGTCGCGGACGACGCCGGATCGGTCGAGCAGGTGCGCGACCTCGTACCGGCCCGGGACGGGCACCGGCTGCTGGTGACCTCGCGGCACCGGCTCGTGGCCCCGGGCTTCGCGGCGCAACTGGTCGGCCTGGACGAGCTGGCGGCCGGACCCGCGGCGCAGCTCCTCGCGGGCGCCCTGCGGAGCACCTGGCGGGGCGATCCGCGCCCGGAGCGGGAGCCCGCCGCGCTGGCGGGCATCGCCGAGCACTGCGGGCGGCTGCCGCTGGCGCTGACGGTGGCGGGCGCCCTGCTGGCGGGCGACCCGGGGCTGCCGGCCGCCGAGCTGGCGGGGCAGCTGGCCGAGACCCGGACCCGGCTGGAGACGCTGACCTTCGAGGACGGCGACGTACCGCTGGGGGTGCGGGCCGCCTTCGACCTCTCGTACGCGCGGCTGCCCGGGGAACAGGCCCGGATCTTCCGGCTGCTGACGGTCAACCCGGGGCCGGACTGCTCCACCGCCCACGCCACGCTGCTCACCGGCGAGTCCGTGGGCCTGCGGCGCAAGCTCGCGGCGCTGGTCAGGGCCAGCCTGCTGGCCGAGCAGCCGCTCGGGTCGGGGCGCTGGCGGATGCACGACCTGGTGCGGCTGTACGCGGCGGAGCGGGGCGAGGAGTACGCGGAGCACGACGGGCGGGAGCAGGTCATCGACGCCTTCCTCGCCGGGCTGGTGCACGACACCCGCGCCTCGGCGGACGTCCTCGGCCTGGACGGCCGGCAGGCCACGGGCCCGGGGCTGCCTTCGCCGGAGGCGGCGGTGCGCGCGCTCGACAGCGAGCGGGCCACGCTGACCGCCGCCGTCGGCTTCGCCGCCCGGTGCGGCCGTCGGGATGCGGCCCTGGAGCTGGCCGGGCTGCTGGGCCCGTACCTCCACCTCTACCGGCACGCGCAGGACAGCGTCGCCGTGGCGCGGCAGGTGCTGGCCGTGGCCCGGGAGGGCGGGGACAGGGAGGCCGTCGGTGCGGCCCTGTACGACCTCGGGCTCGTCCTCATCGACGCGTACGAGCTGGCGGAGGCCGCCGAGCGGCTGGAAGAGGCCCTCGGGATCTTCCGCGCGGGCTCCCACCGCAGGGGTGAGGGCAAGGCGCTGAACCTGCTGGCCACCCTGTACCGGATGGCGCACTCGTTCGAGGAGGCGAGGGCGGCCTTCGAGGGTGCGCTGGAGATCTTCCGGGAGCTCGGGATCCCGCACGCCGAGGGCACGGCCCTGGCCGGATTCGCCAACGTCCTGGAACGGCTGGGGCGGCAGGACGAGGCCATCGACGCCTACCGGCAGTCGGTCGCCCTCGTGGCCGCGGTGGGGGACCGCCACCGCACCGCGTTCGGCCTGGACCACCTGGCGGACGCGCTGCTGGCCGCCGGGCGCCGCGAGGAGTCCAGGGCCGTACGGCAGCAGGCGCTGGCCGCGGTCCGGGAGCTGGGCAACCGGAGCATGGAGGCCTGGGTGCTCAACGGGATCTCGGCAACGCTGCTGGACGAGGGGCGGACCGACGAGGCGCTCCAGCCGCTGGAGGAGGCCCTCGCCCTCTTCGCGGCGGCCGGCGACCGGCACGGCGAGGGTTCGACCCTGACCAACCTCGGCCGGCTCCACCGCGAGGCGGGCCGCCCGGCCGAGGCGCTGGCGGCGCACGAGCGGGCCTGCGCGCTGCTGGCCGGTACGGGCGACCGCGCGAACGAGTCCGTGGCGGTACGGAACCTGGCGGTCGCGCTGGCGGCGCTGGGCCGCCCGGCCGAGGCGGCGGAGGCCTTCGACCGGGCGGCGGACCTCTGCGCCGCGGCCGGTGACACGGAAGGGGAGGCGCTGTGCCGCGCGGTGGGCGCGGGACGGGGGGAGTAGAAGCGGACCAGGAGGTCAGGCGATCAGGCGGGCTGTTCCTGGACGGTCGAGGTGATGACCGAGAAGCCGCCGCCCTGGGGGTCGGCGAGGACGGCCATGCGGCCCGCCACCATGTCGAAGGCGGGGGCGAGGACCGTGCCCCCGGCGCGGACGGTGGCGGCCTGGATGCTGTCGACGTCGTCGACGTGGAAGTACGGCATCCAGTGCGGCGGGACACCGGGCGGCAGCTTGCTCATGTCCATCATCCCGCCCACCGCGCGGCCGCCGACCTTGAACTCCGTGTAGCCCTCGGCCCCGGGCTCCTTGGAGGCGGTCGTGGTGACCGGCAGTACGGCGGTGTAGAACGCGGCCGCGGCCGGGACGTCGCTGGTGGTCAGCTCGTTCCAGATGAGGGCGCCGTGCTCGTTGACGATGCCGGCGCCGTCGAAGGTGCCGGGCTGCCACAGGCCGAAGACGGCGCCGGTCGGGTCGCTGACGACGGCCATGCGGCCGAGGTCCATGACGTCCATCGGGCCCATCATGACCGTGCCGTGAGCGTCGGTGACGGCCTTGACGGTGGAGTCGATGGAGTCGGTCGACAGGTACGTGGTCCACACCGTCGGAGGCATCGGGTCGGGCGTCGTCCCGTCCGGGTTCATCGCCTTCATGATCCCGGCGACCGGCTTGCCCTTGAGGGTGCAGACGGAGTACCCGCCGGTCTCGTCCGGGCCGATCTCGCCCTGCCAGCCGAAGAGGTCGCAGTAGAAGTCGAGGGCCGCCTGCTGGTCGGGGACCATCAGGTCGATCCAGCACGGAGTGCCGGGCTTGTACGGGCCGTTCATATCGGGCACGGATGCCTCCGGGGTGCGTACCGCTGGGGAAGGACGGGCCGTCCCCTACCCGGCCCGTACGCCCCGAACCGGGCCGTACGGGTGAAGCCCGGTTGTCGGGGCCGGTGTGGTGCTGTGTCCCGGTCCCGGGAGGACCAGGGCCGGTCGCACCACCGCGCCCCGGGGCGTCGAGCCTGTACGCCACCGGCGCCGGGAAGCCGGGGTTACTGCCAGAAGATCTCTTCCACCACGATCTGGGGTTCGGCCACTCGGGGGAGGAACGTGAACAGGATCCACCCGCGATAGCCGTCGAAGTACGCGATGTGCGGGCCTCGGGGCACGGTGGACCGCGCGGGTTCCACGTTCTCTCCCCGGTAGGGGTTGTGGGCGGTCCGCAGCTCGAAGAGGGCTTCCCAGAGCGCCTCGCGGGCCCCGTCGGCAAGGGCGAGCCGGTACTTCTCGGCGTCCTGCGTGCAGTCCACAGCCCACGGCGGTCCGGTGAACTCCTCGCTCACTCGCCGGGCTCCAGTTCGCGCAGCGCGTGGCGGATGCGCGAGGCCTCGTCGAGGAGCTTGCGGGCCGCTTCGGCGTCCGTGGCTCCGGCCGCCCGAGCTTCGAGATCCTTGACGCGGCGGTCGAGCTCGGGGTCGCGCGCGAGGGCGTACTCGCCCCACCAGCGGGCCATGAACGCGGGGACGGGCCCGATGTCGTACGCGTCGGCGATCTGCTGTCGCCATGCGGCGTCGAAGTCCGGCAGGAGGGCCGGGGCGTGGGCGGCTATGGCGGCACGCACGGCCTTCGGCGTGTACTCCGGCATCGGCGGCACTGATCCACCGGGCGCAGGCGTCGCGGTCGTCATTTCCGGTTCCTCCTCGGATCGGACGCCCTCCACCCTAGCCGTCCTCTTCGGGCCCGGTCCGGGAAACGCGACGGCCCCCGGGGCGGGTGCGCCGGGGGCCGTCGGGTGGAGCGTCAGAGCTTCTCGGGGGTGCGGATGCCGAGGAGGGACATGCCCTTGGTGAGGGTGCGGGCGGTCAGGTCGCACAGGAACAGGCGGTTCTCGCCCACGATGAGCTCCGGCTCCGGCTTGATGACGGGGCACTGGTCGTAGAACGTGGTGAACAGCGAGGACAGCTGGTAGAGGTACGCGGCCAGCTTGTGAGGGGCGTACTCCGCGGCCGCCTCCTCGATCAGCTCGCCGAACTGGTCCAGGTGCAAGCCCAGTGCCCGCTCGGCCGGGGCCAGTTCCAGCTCCGGGTGCGCGACCGGCTTGCGGTCGCCCGACTTGCGCAGGATGGACTTGATCCGGGCGTACGCGTACTGGAGGTACACAGAGGTGTCGCCGGTCAGCGAAACCATCTGGTCCAGGTCGAACTTGTAGTCGCGCGCGGCCGAGGTCGACAGGTCGGCGTACTTCACGGCGCCGATGCCGACCTGCTGCCCGTTCTCGACGATCTCGGACTCGGTGAGCTCGGCCTTCGCGGCCTTCTCGCGGACGACCGCGGTGGCCCGGTCGACGGCCTCGTCCAGCAGGTCCACCAGTCGGACCGTCTCGCCCTCGCGGGTCTTGAACGGCTTGCCGTCCTTGCCGAGGACCGTGCCGAAGGCCAGCTGCACGGCCTTGACCTCGTCGTTCAGCCAGCCCGCCCGGCGGGCCGTCTCGAAGACCATCTTGAAGTGCAGGGACTGCCTGGCGTCCACGACGTAGATGAGCGACGACGCCTTCAGGTCGGCGACGCGGTTGCGGATCGCCGAGAGGTCGGTCGCCGCGTAGCCGAAACCGCCGTCCGACTTCTGCACGATCAGCGGGGTCGGGTTGCCGTCCGGGCCCTTGACGTCGTCGAAGAAGACGCACAGCGCGCCGTTGGAGCGGACGGCGACGCCCGAGTCCTCCAGCAGCTTGCAGGTCTCCACCAGCATGTCGTTGTAGCCGGACTCGCCGACCACGTCGGGGTCCTGGATGTCCATGTCCAGCTTGTTGAAGACGGAGTAGAAGTAGATCTTCGACTCGTCCACGAACCGCTGCCACATGGCAAGGGTCTCCGGCTCGCCGGCCTGGAGGTCGACCACCCGAGCCCGGGCGCGCGTCTTGAACTCCTCGTCGGAGTCGAAGAGCGCGCGCGAGGCCTTGTAGAGGCGGTTCAGGTTGGACATGGCCTCCTCGCCGGACACCTCCTCGTCCGACTTGTGGTCCAGCTCGTGCGGGTGCTCCAGCAGGTACTGGATGAGCATGCCGAACTGGGTGCCCCAGTCGCCGATGTGGTGGCGGCGGATCACGGTCTCGCCCGTGAACTCCAGGATCTCGACCATCGCGGCGCCGATCACGGCGGACCGCAGGTGCCCGACGTGCATCTCCTTGGCGACGTTCGGCTGCGCGTAGTCGATCACCGTGGTGCCCGGCCGCGCGGCGAGCGGCACGCCGAGGCGGTCGTCGGCGGCGCGGGCCGCGAGGGTCTCGATGATCGCCTTGTCGGTGATCGTGATGTTGAGGAAGCCGGGGCCCGAGACCTCGATCTCCTGGATCAGGTCACCGGTCGGGATGCCCTCGACCACGGTCGTCGCCAGCTCGCGCGGGTTGGCCTTGGCCTTCTTCGCGAGCGCCAGGATGCCGTTGGCCTGGAAGTCCGCCCGGTCGCTTCGTCGCAGCAGCGGGTCCGCGCCACCGGCCTCCGGCAGGGCCGAGGCGAGGGCGTCCGCGACGCGCTGATTGACGGAAGAAGCGAGGGAAGGGACCGAGGCCATGAGCTGCCGTTCCTGTGAGGTCGTGCCTGAGCGTGCACTTGGTTGTTCCGACAAGAGCCGAGTATCCCACGCGGGTGCCTTCGCTTTCACGGGAGAAAACAACCTCGGAGCCCCCGGTTCCGTCTGGGAGAATGGCATCAGCCAGCATTCGAGATAGAAGGACGTGTCGTGGCTCAGAGCGCCCAGAGCAGCACCGAGACCGACTGGGTCTCCCGTTTCGCGGACGAGGTCATCGCCGAGGCGGAGCGCCGAGCCCCGGGCAAAGCCGTCGTCGTCGCGTCCGGACTCTCCCCCTCCGGCCCGATCCACCTGGGCAACCTCCGCGAGGTCATGACCCCGCACCTGGTCGCGGACGAGATCCGCCGCCGGGGCATCGAGGTACGCCACGTCCTGTCCTGGGACGACTACGACCGCTACCGCAAGGTGCCCGCCGGCATCCCCGGCGTGGACCCCGAGACCTACGGCCAGTACATCGGCCGCCCGCTGACCTCCGTCCCGGCCCCGGCCGGCTCGGCGTACGCGAGCTGGGCCGAGCACTTCAAGGCCGCCATGGTCGAGGCGCTGGCCGAGCTGGGCGTCGAGTACGACCCGATCAGCCAGACCGAGCAGTACACGACCGGTGTCTACCGCGAGCAGGTGCTGCACGCGATGAAGCACCGCGGCGACATCGACGCCGTGCTCGACCAATACCGCACCAAGCAGAAGCCGGGCGGCAAGAAGCCCCAGCAGAAGCAGGTCGACGAGGCCGAGCTGGAGGCCGCCGAGGGCTCCGGCGCGGCCGCCGAGGACGACGGCAGCAGCACCGAGGGCGGGTACTTCCCGTACAAGCCGTACTGCGGCGAGTGCGGCAAGGACTTCACGAAGGTGACCTCGTACGACGACGAGACCACCGAGCTGACCTACGTCTGCACCGAGGACGAGTTCACCGAGACGGTCAAGCTCAGCGAGTTCAACCGCGGCAAGCTGGTCTGGAAGGTCGACTGGCCGATGCGCTGGGCCTACGAGGGCGTGGTCTTCGAGCCCTCCGGCGTCGACCACTCCTCGCCCGGCTCGTCCTTCCAGGTCGGCGGGCAGATCGTGCACATCTTCGGCGGCGAGCAGCCGATCGGCCCGATGTACGCCTTCGTCGGCATCAGCGGCATGGCCAAGATGTCCTCCAGCAAGGGCGGGGTCCCGACCCCGGCCGACGCGCTGAAGATCATGGAGCCGCAGCTGCTGCGCTGGCTGTACGCCCGCCGCCGCCCCAACCAGTCCTTCAAGATCGCCTTCGACCAGGAGATCCAGCGGCTCTACGACGAGTGGGACAAGCTGGAGGCGAAGGTCGCCGACGGCTCCGTGCTGCCCGCCGACGCCGCCGCGCACGCCCGCGCCGTCCGCGTCGCCTCGCACGAGCTGCCGCGCACCGCGCGCCCGATGCCCTACCGCACGCTCGCCTCGGTCGTCGACATCACCGCCGGGCACGACGAGCAGACCCTGCGCATCCTGAGCGACCTGGAGCCGGAGAAGCCGCTGGCCTCCCTGGACGAGGTGCGCCCGCGCCTGGACCGCGCCGAGAACTGGATCACCACCCAGGTCCCGGCCGACCAGCGGACCCTCGTACGCGAGGAGGCCGACACCGAGCTGCTGTCCTCGCTGGACGACGAGGGCCGCGAGTCGCTGCGGATGCTCGTGGACGGCCTGGACTCGCACTGGTCGCTCGACGGGCTGACCACGCTCGTCTACGGCGTGCCGAAGGTGATGGCCGGCCTGGAGCCCGACGCCAAGCCGACGCCGGAGCTCAAGGTCGCCCAGCGCACCTTCTTCGCGCTGCTGTACCGGCTGCTCGTGACCCGGGAGACCGGGCCGCGCCTGCCCACGCTGCTGCTCGCGGTCGGGGCGGACCGGGTGCGCAAGCTGCTGGCCGCGTAAGGCCGCGCACGCGTACGGAAGGGCCCGCACCCCCGGGGGTGCGGGCCCTTCCGTGTGCGGCCTTCCGAGTGCCGTGCCTAGGGTGGTGGGTGGAGATTCCCGTCCCCTGGTGGGAGGAGCCTGCCGTGAGCTGCTGGAACAGCCGACTGCGCCGTACCTGGGTGGCCGTGGCCACGGCAGGGCTACTGGCCGTACCGGTATCGGCGGGGGCCGCGAACGCGGCGCCGGACCCGTCGGTGGCGACGACGGGCAGCGCGAGCGCCGGGGACGCGCAATTTCCGCAACTGACACCGGAGATCGCGCGGAAACTGGACGACGCGATCCGCAAGGTGCTGCGCGAGACCCAGGTCCCCGGGGTCATCGTGGGCGTGTGGGCGCCGGGCAAGGGCGAGTACGTACGCACCTTCGGCGTGTCCGACAAGGCCACCGGGAAGCCGATGGCCACCGACTTCAACTCGCGCATCGGCAGCGAGACGAAGACCTTCACGGTCACCGCCCTGCTCCAACTCGTCGACCAGAAGAAGATCGCGGTCGACGACCCCATCGCCAAGTACATCGACGGCGTCCCCAACGGCGACAAGATCACCCTGCGCCAACTCGCCGAGATGCGCAGCGGGTTGTACAGCTACACCACCGACGATGCCTTCACGAAGGACCTGTTCGCCGACCCCGGGCGCAGCTTCACCCCGCAGGAGCTCCTGGCGTACGCATGGAAGCGCCCCGGGGTGCAGTTCCAGCCCGGCGAGCGCTTCGACTACTGCAACACCAACCTGATCCTGCTGGGGCTGGTGGTCGAGAAGATCACCGGGCGTCCGCTGAAGGACGTCATCGAACAGGACGTCGTCAAGCGCGCCGGCCTCAAGCGCACCGTCTTCGCCACGGACGCCGCCTTCCCCGAGCCGCACGCCCAGGGCTACTCGAACCAGACGGAGACCGGCAAGGTCGAGAACGTGACCGACTGGAACCCCTCCTGGGGCTGGGCCGCCGGTGCGATGATCTCGAACCTCCAGGACCTGCGCCGCTGGGCCTCGGTCCTGGCCGACGGAACGCTCCTGACGCCCGCCACGCAGGCCCAGCGCCTGAAGACCGAGCCCACCGGCATCGAGGGCGCGGGCTACGGGATGGGGATCTTCAACGTCCAGGGCTGGATCGGCCACAACGGCTCACTGCCCGGCTACCAGTCGCTGACGATCCATCTGCCCGGGCCGAAGGCCACCCTGGTGCTCCTGTCGAACACCGACATCTCGGACAACGGCTTCGAGCCGAGCGTCCTCTTCGGGCAGGCGATCACGCAGATCGTGAGCCCGGAGCACGTCTTCTACCTGCCGAAGCCCGTATCGGAGCCGAAACGGTCGACACCACCGTCGTCCTAGGCGATGTGCTCGTTCTCCAGGTCGCGCTGGTAGCGCTGCTTGAGGTCCGGCATCATCTTGCGGATCATCGACGCGCTGCGCGGGTGCACGACGCCGTGACGGTCCGACAGGTGTATGTCCACCTGCTCCGGGGTCGGGAACTGCGAGTGCTCGTCGATGTACGCGCGGAAGACCTCGTACGCGGTCTCGGCGAACTTGACCTCGTCGATCGGCGAGGGCTCTTCCTCGGCCCCCTCCTCGGTCTCCTCCTGGCGGGGGGCCGGGATCGGCAGTTCCTGCTGCTGCGGCTGCTGCGGCTGCTGCGGCTGCGGGCCCGAGGGGGCCATGACCGGGGTCGGCTCCAGGCCGTCGACGTACTGGGGGTTGTAGCCGCCCTCGTACGCCGCCTGCGGGGCCAGCGGCGCCGCGAACCAGGCGCTGTTGTGCGCCGCGGGCATGGCCGTCGGGTCGACGGCGAAGGGCGCGGGGGCGTGCTGCGGCTCGGGTTGGGCAGGGGCCTGCTGCACGGGCTGCTGGTCCTGCCAGGGCTCCGCCGGCTCCTGCTGCTCGGCCCCGCCCGCAGGCAGGGCCGGAGCCGTGGCCGTGGCCGCGACCGGTACGGCCGCGGCCGGGGGCAGCAGCACCGGGTCGATGCCCGCCGCCGCGAGGCCCTCGGGGGCCGTCTGGGACAGCGGGACGCCGATGCGGGCGAGGCGCAGCGGCATCAGGGCCTCGACGGGGGCCTTGCGGCGCCAGGCCCGCCCGTACCGGGCCTGGAGGCGGGCCTGGTAGATCAGCCGGTCCTGCTCCATGCCGACGGCCTGCTCGTAGGAGCGCAGCTCCCACAGCTTCATCCGGCGCCACAGCTTGAAGGTGGGCACGGGGGAGAGCAGCCAGCGCGTGATGCGCACGCCCTCCATGTGCCGGTCCGCGGTGATGTCCGCGATCCGGCCCACCGCGTGCCGGGCCGCCTCCACCGTGACCACGAACAGCACCGGGATCACGGCGTGCATGCCGACGCCCAGCGGGTCCGGCCAGGCCGCGGCGCCGTTGAACGCGATCGTCGCGATCGTCAGCAGCCACGCCGTCTGGCGCAGGAGCGGGAAGGGGATCCGGATCCACGTCAGCAGCAGGTCCAGCGCGAGCAGCACGCAGATGCCGGCGTCGATGCCGATCGGGAAGACCAGCGAGAAGCTGCCGAACCCCTTCTGCAGGGCGAGCGCGCGGACGGCGGCGTACGAACCCGCGAAACCGATCCCCGCGATGACGACGGCTCCGGCGACCACGACACCGATGAGTATCCGGTGCGTACGAGTCAGCTGCATCGCGGCCACCCGCGGTCCCCTCCCCTTGTCGAGCTACGGCAGGCACAGCGTACGCGCGTACGAGGGAACGGACGTCGGCGGTCCGGTCGCGGTTCGGGTGCTACGACTGGGACTGGGACGGCGAGGCCTGCTGCTCCGGCTGCTTCTGCTGGTTGGCCGCGTCCACGGAGGCCACGGCCTCCTTCGCCGCCGCGATGGCGTCCTGGAGCAGCTTGCCCTGGTCCGGGGCGCCGGCGCCCTCGTAGGCGGCACCGTTGTAGTCGAGGGTGACGACCACGTTCTGGGTGCGGGCGATGACCGTGTTGTTGAAGAAGTCGCCGTCCTTCTTCGTGGTGAAGACGACGGACACGGCCTGGTCGCCGACGCCGCCCGCCTGCTCGGACTTCACGTCCGAGGCACCCTCGGTGACCTTCGCCTTCTCGACCTGCTTGTTGAGCTCGTCCTCGGCGCGCTTGTTGCCGGGGCCGACGGACGCGAGCGAGTCGTAGCGGACCATGGAGATCGAGAGCCAGCGGTACTGCGAGCCCTTCAGACCGTCCTCGTCCAAGCCGTTCCAGGAGCAGCTGGCGCGGCTGGCCAGGTCGTTCGACTTGGCCGAGGTGCCGTTGTTGTCCTTCGCCTTCGGCACGAGCGACTCGATGGTCTTCGTCTGGACCGCCTTGCACGGGTCCGGCAGCGTGGCGTACGCCGCCTTCTCCAGGGCGGCCGACGGCTTCGAGCTCGGCTTGGACGAAGAGGACGAGTCGGACTTCTTGCCGGCGTCCGCGTTCGAGTCCTTGCCCGAGTCGGAGGAGCAGCCGGCGAGCGTGAGGACCACCGGGACGGCTGCGCAGGCGAGGACGCGGGTGAGGCGCGAGGCTGATCGGTGCATGGTTCCTTCAGACGTTGGGGGACTGCTCTTTCGGGCGCGGGACCGGAACAACCGTAGCCCGACCCGGCGCCCGCCTGCTGTGCGCGCCGTCACGCAGGCCCCGTACGCCCCTCGATGGCGGGTGCGGCTACTCGTCGAAACGGTCGACCAGGGCCTGCGCCAACTGGCGCGCCCTGTCCTGGGTTTCACCGCTGGGCGGGACCGCGCCGGGCAGTGCGGGCTGCACGCTGTACTCGACGGTGACGATGACATTCGAGGTACGGAACACAATCCGCACGGTCCGCGACTGCGCGGCGGTGGCGCCGGCCGGGCTGAGCTTGTCCTCCAGGAAGGCGTTGTCGCCGAGGCCCTCCAGGACGCGGGAGCCGAGTTCGGCGGGGGCGGAGGGGGACGGGGACCCGGAGGGGGAACCGGAGGCGCCGGGGGGCGAGGCGGGGGGGGACGAGGGGGACGAGGACGGGGACGGGGTCGACGACGGCGACGTCACCACCCCGGGGAAGGGCAGGTGGGCGTCGGTGAGGCGGCGTACGAACACCTGCCGCGCCTTGTCGTCGTCGCTCGTCGTGGCCCGGTCGTAGGAGACCACCCGCTCGAAGGCGACCGACAGCAGCCGGGTGCCCTCGGGGGTCTGCGCGCTCCAGCGGCAGCCGACGTGCCGGTCGCCGTCGTACGAGGCGTCCGCGACTCCGGCGTAGAGCTGTTCGAGCTGCTGCTCGGTGAGTCCCTCCGAGGCGGGGAGCATCGCCTTGACCCGCTTGCCGTCGACGGCCTTGCAGGGCGAGGGCAGGCTGCGGTACTTGCCCGGCTGGGCGACCGTGCCGGCGCTGTCGCCGGCCTTCGCGTCGGAGGTGATCCCGACGCCGCTGCCCGCGCTGCACCCGGTGAGGCCGGCCACCGCGAGCGCGGTGAGCATCGCGATGCCCGGAAGGACTTGCTGGACCGCCTTGCGCTGCACGTCCACTGGCTCCCCTCACGAAAAATGCGTTGCCGCGGTTCGGGCGCGGATGGACACAATGTCTATCGCACACGCTGGTGCTGGCGCCGGTCCTCTGTCGCTTTTAGGGCCAAGAGCGAGGCTTTTTGCGTATTGAGATTCTTCTGTGGTTAACGGGGTATTGAGGCCGAAATGTCGTATGTAGAGCTTCCCGGGGCGCAGGTCCCGATCCGGATGTGGACCGACCCGGCGTCGGTCGAGGACAGCGCGATGCAGCAGCTGCGCAACGTCGCCACCCTGCCATGGATCAAGGGTCTGGCCGTCATGCCGGACGTCCACTACGGCAAGGGCGCGACGGTCGGCTCGGTCATCGCCATGAAGGACGCGGTCTGCCCGGCGGCGGTGGGCGTGGACATCGGCTGCGGAATGTCGGCGGTGCGGACCTCCCTGACGGCGAACGACCTGCCGGGGGACCTGTCGGGACTCCGGTCGAAGATCGAGCGGGCCATCCCGGTGGGGGCGGGGATGCACCGGGAGGCCGTGGATCCGGGCCGGCTGTACGGGTTCTCGGACGCGGGGTTCGGGGACTTGTGGGAGCGCTTCGACTACCTCGCGGACGCGGTGAAGTTCCGCCACGAGCGCGCCATGCGGCAATTGGGAACAATGGGCGGAGGCAACCACTTCTGGGAGCTTTGCCTCGATGCATCCGGTTCGGTATGGATCATGCTGCACTCGGGTTCCCGGAACATCGGCAACGAGCTGGCCGACTTCCACATCGGAGTGGCCCGCACGCTCTCGCACAACCAGGGGTTGGTCGACCGGGACCTGGCGGTGTTCCTCGCGGCGACTCCCGAGATGCGGGCCTACCGTGAGGACCTCTTCTGGGCACAGGACTACGCCAAGTACAACCGTGCGGTGATGATGAGCCTGTCCAAGGAAGTGATCCGCAAGGAGTTCCGCAAGGCGAAGGTCTCCTTCGACCACGAGATCAGCTGCCACCACAACTACGTGGCGGAAGAGCGGTACGACGGCATGGACCTGCTGGTCACCCGCAAGGGCGCGATCCGCGCCGGTAGCGGTGACTACGGGATCATCCCGGGCTCGATGGGCACGGGCTCGTACATCGTGAAGGGCCTCGGTAACGAGAAGTCCTTCAACTCGGCCTCGCACGGCGCGGGCCGCAAGATGAGTCGGACGGCCGCGAAGAAGCGGTTCTCGGCGCGGGACCTGGCGGAGCAGACCAAGGGCGTGGAGTGCCGCAAGGACTCGGGCGTCGTGGACGAGATCCCGGGCGCGTACAAGTCGATCGAGCAGGTCATCGACCAGCAGACCGACCTGGTCGAGGTCGTGGCCAAGCTCAAGCAGGTCATCTGCATCAAGGGCTGAGGCCCGGGGTGCGGACGACGGGGGTGTGAAGGGGCCCGGACCGATCACGGTCCGGGCCCCTTCGCGTACGCCCCTCCCGGTGTCCGCGTTCGCGGGCGTGATTGCATTCGGCAGAGTTCTGGTGGGTGCGTGCTGTGGGGGGAAGTTTCGTGGGTGGGTTTCGGGCCGGTCGGCGGCGTGTGTGGGTGGGCGTCGTCGGGGCGGTGGTCCTCGGGGTGGGCGGGTGTACTTCCGCGAAGGGTGACGGGGATGCGGGTGCTGCCGTGGCGGCTGCGCCGACGCCGGCGCCCATAGTGCCGATGGTGATCGGCAGGGAGCAGGCGGAAGAGGTCTTCAACCGGTACGCCGTGGAGAGCTTCGCCGCCGAGGAGCGGCGGGACGAGGAAGCGGCCGCCAGGCTGCAGACCGGGCCGCTCCTGGACGAGAGCCGGGCCCGTTTCGGGCAGCTGAAGCAGGGGTTCCGGGTCGCGGTGGAGAGCCGCTACGTCCAGCCGTCGTTCCTGATTCCCGCGGAACGGGACCAGCCCGGCCACCCGCGCTCCTTCGTGGTGCTGAGCAAGCCGTCCGGGGATCCCCGGGGCCGGGAGACCGCCGTGCACTACTTCGTCCAGGAGGCGCCGGGAGGAGAGTGGAAGGCGGCCGCGGCTTCGCGGGTGAACGAGGGGCCGGCGAAGGGGCCGAAGGAGGAGGTGCCCTACGGGCGTTCGGGATTCGGGGTGCGGCATCAGGAGATCGCCCAGGTCGTCCGGGATGCCGCCGGGGTGGTGACCCTGTCGCCGACCGCCGGCGCCGACCGGGAGGTGTGCGAGCGGTACGCGGAGTACACGACCTTCACCGCACCGGACGGGGAGCCGCAGAGCGAGCACTTCGTTCCGGGCGATCTGACGTCCGGGATCGTCACGGCGTACAACGGGGCGAACGAGGACCTGGACTACATCCGCAAGCGCTACCACTTCGAGGTGGTGGGCCAGGTGCTGCCGGTCGTGCGTCTGGCGGACGGCAAGTCCCTGGTCACCTGCTCCTACGTGCGGACGGACCACTGGTCGGGCAGGGACTCGGCGTTCCGTTACGGGACCGGCAGGTTCAACGACCTCGACGCGATGGTGGGCGGCGGGAACAAGTGGTGGCGGAACACGACCGTACGCCGCAGCGTGACGGTGACCTTCGAGCTGCCGCAGGCCGGTCCCGCCGAGGTGGTGGGGGCCAACTCCCTTAAGCCGCCGATGCTTTCGGGTGAGGGAACTCCGCGCTAGGGGATTGACGGGCAGAGTTGGTCTAGACCAAGGTGTGCGGCATGTGGAGATCCCGCGCGCTTCTTGCCGCGCTCGCGTCGTTGTCGCTCGCCCTCGGGGCCGCCGGGTCGGCCCAGGCGGGGGTGGGGCTGCCGCCCGTCGTGTCGCATGTGCCGACCCAGGAGAAGGTCGTCTTCATCACCATCGACGACGGCTGGAACCACGACCCGGAGGCCGCCCGGATCCTCCTGGAGAAGCGGGTGCCGGTCTCGCTGTTCCTGCTGCCGGGCGCGACCTCGTACGACACCGGGTACTTCACGCGGCTGGTCGACGAGGGCCGGGCCACCGTCGAGAACCACACCGTCAACCACCCCGACCTGACCGCGCTCGACGCGGCCGGCAAGGACGCCGAGGTGTGCGGGGCCGGCGAGCAGCTCGACGCGGCCTTCGGCAGGACGCCGAAGCTGCTGCGGCCGCCGTACGGGGCCGTCAACGACGAGGTGCGGCTCGCGGCGAAGGCGTGCGGGGTCAAGGCCCTGGTGACGTGGACGTACGACTTCACGACCTGGAGCCAGACGCCGCCGACGCCCCGGCTGAAGGCCGGTGACATCGTGCTGCTGCACTTCACGCCCACGCTGGCGGCGGACCTCCAGCGGGCCCTGGACGCGGCGAAGGCCGCCGGGCTGAAGCCGGCGGCCCTCATGCCGCACCTGAAGACGGCCGGGCTGGTCTGAGGCCGCTGGGTCGTGTCCGGCGTCAGAGTTCGCGGTGGACCTTCGTGTTCGAGGCCTGGGCGCGGGGGCGTACCACCAGGAGGTCGATGTTGACGTGGCTGGGGCGGGTCACCGCCCAGGTGATGGTGTCGGCCACGTCGTCGGCGGACAGGGGCTGCGCGACGCCCGCGTAGACCTTCTCCGCCTTCTCGGCGTCGCCGCGGAAGCGGGTCTTCGCGAACTCCTCGGTCTTGACCATGCCCGGGGCGATCTCGATGACGCGCACCGGCTGGCCGACGATCTCCAGGCGGAGGGTCTCGGCGAGGACGCGGGCGCCGTTCTTGGCGGCGACGTAGCCGGCGCCGCCCTCGTACGTGGAGTGCCCGGCCGTGGAGGACAGGACGACCACCGTGCCGTCGCCGGACTCGGTCAGCGCCGGCAGCAGGGCCTGGGTGACGTTGAGGGTGCCGATGACGTTGACCTCGTACATCGTGCGCCAGTCGGCGGGGTCGCCGGTGGCGACGGGCTCCGCGCCGATCGCGCCGCCGGCGTTGTTGACGAGCACGTCGCAGCGGCCGAGGAACGAGGCGAAGGCGTCGACCGCGCCGCGGTCGGTGACGTCGAGGGCGTAGGCGGTCGCCTCGTGCCCGGCGTCGGTGAGCTCGGCGGCGAGGGCCTCGATGCGGTCCTTGCGGCGGGCGGTGAGGACGACGTGGTAGCCGGCGGCGGCGAGCTGCCGGGCGGTGGCCGCGCCGATGCCGCTGCTCGCTCCGGTGACTACGGCGGTTCGGGTGGCCGTGCTCATGTGCGGGCTCCTCGCTGTTGCTCGTTCGTTCGTACGGGCGATTCCTCGCCAGCATAGGTCGGGTCAGCGCCGGGGCGCGTACATGATCACGGCCATTCCCACGAGGCAGACGAGGGCGCCGACGACGTCCCAGCGGTCGGGGCGGTAGCCGTCGGCGGCCATGCCCCAGAGGAGGGATCCGGCGACGAAGACTCCGCCGTAGGCGGCCAGTACGCGGGCGAAATCGCCCTGTGGCTGGAGGGTGGCCACGAAGCCGTAGAGGCCGAGGGCGATGACCCCGGCGCCGATCCAGGCCCAGCCCTTGTGGTCCTTCACGCCCTGCCAGACCAGCCAGGCGCCGCCGATCTCCAGGACGGCGGCGAGGGCGAAGAGGGCTGCGGAGCGGGCGATCAGCATGGCTCGAAGCCTACGGAAGCGGGTGCGGGCAGGTGCGGGCAGGTGCGGGCCGGTGAGGGGCGAATGGGGGACGGCTCGCCCTCGTTCGTGTGATGGTCCGACTGGCAGGCGCGCGGGGTGGTTAACGTCCGCGCGAGGAGGTGGTGGCGGTGCGCCGAAGTGCCGTACGCAGTGTGGTGGTGGTGGGGTTGCTGGTGATGGCACTGGCCGGAGCCGGAGCCGGGGCCGGACCGGCGGGGGCCTGGGCCGGGCCCGAGGATGCCGGGGCCGCCGAGGCCGATGTGGCGTACCACGGGCGGGTCGCCCTGACCCAAGGGCAGCTGCGCATCTGGCTGGTCCCGCAGAACGAGGGGCCGTCCGAGCTGCCGAACGCCACCGTGCGCGTACGGCTGTCGGTGGACCTCGCCGACCGGCAGGAGCTGGCCGGGGGCTGCGCGCGGGCCGGGCTGCGCGAGGTGGTCTGCGAGACGGGGCCGCTGCCGCTGCACGGACGGGGGCGGCACATCGGGCTGGTGCTGGACCTGCGGGAGAGCGCGCCCGAGGTGGTGGTGCGGGTCGACACCTGGTGGAACGGCGGCGCGACCGACCGCGACCTCAGCAACAACGAGCACGTGGTGCTGGCGCTGGACACCGGGGACGCGTACGCGTTCTGAAGCCGGCTCGGGGTGCCGGCTCCGCGGCTACGGCGCGCCGACTCCGCCGAATTCGGCGACGGCCTCGTTGACGATGCGCTCCAGGCGGGCGTGGTGGGCCCCGCGCCAGTAGACGCGCTCGCACTCGGTGCACTGGGCGAAGACGTCGTACGAGCGGTGGGTGCCGTCCTCCAGGCGGTCGCCGACGCTGTCCTTGGTGGCCTCGTGGAGCGGGCCGTTGCAGGCGGTGCAGCGGGTCCAGGGTGCGAGGGCCGGGGCGAAGCGGCCGAGGATGTCGCGCAGTTGCTCGTCGGGGTTGTCGCTGTAGACGTACGCGCCGGCGAACAGCTCGCGGCGGCGCAGCAGTCCGCGGTCGCGGGAGAGCAGGACGCGCTGCTCGGCGGCGGAGCGGGCGGCCAGGGCCGGGTCGCCGATGTCCTCGTTCTCGTACGCCGCGTCCACGCCGAGCAGGCGCATGCGGCGGGCGAGGGTGCCGAGGTGGACGTCGAGGAGGAAGCGGAGCGGGGCCCCGGCGATGCGTTGGGGGCGGTCGACCCCGAACACCTCGACGGACTCGCCGGCGCGGGGCACGTAGGAGACGGGTGTCTCGGTGCCGTCGACGAGGATGCGGCCGACCTCGGTGAGCGGGACGCCGGTCGATTCGACGACGTGGCCGACGCTGGATACGCCGTCGGTGGTCGTCGGTACGTGCTCTCCGCGCCGGCCGGGGGCGGCGAACACGTGCAGTTCGGGGGCGAGGGTGAGCTGAATGCCGGGTCCGTTCACGGTGCCAGCATGCCACTGCGGGGGTGGCGGTGCGGGTGAATTACGGGGCGGCGACGGCCTCGTCGTAGCTCGCGCGGTGGGTGCTGACCTCGTCGAAGTGGTTCTCGGCCCACACCTTCACGGCGGAGAGCAGGCAGCCGAGGCTGCTGCCGAGTTCGGTGAGCCGGTAGTCGACGCGGACGGGCACGGTGGGGGTGACGGTGCGCGTGAGGAGGCCGTCGCGTTCCAGGGAGCGCAGGGTCTGGGTGAGCATCTTCTGGCTGACGCCGGGGATCTTGCGGCCGAGGTCGCTGTAGCGCATGGAGCCGCCGTCGGCCTGGCCGAGGGCGCTGACGACGAGGCCGACCCACTTGTCGCTGATGCGGGCCAGGAGCTGGCTGGTGGGGCACTCCTTGAGGAAGGCGTCGTACGCGGTGCGGGCCTCTTCGCGGCGGGCGGCGGCGGTGCGGGTGGCCATGGGGAGCCCACTTCCGGGTCGGGTACGCACCTCGAAGTACGTACTTTCGAAACGACAGTACCTCTCTCTAGGTTAGTGCTCAGGAAGAACGAGCGAACGGGGAGAGAAAATGAACAAGGAAATGCGTGCGGCGGTCGTGAACGGCTTCGGCGGCCCCGAGCAGGTGGAGATCGTACGGGTGCCGGTCCCGCGCCCCGGCGCCGGACAGGTCCTGGTCCGGGTCCGGGCGGCCGGGATCAACCCGGTGGACGGCGCGGTGCGCGCCGGGGTCTTCGGCGGGGAGGGGCAGCGGATCGGCTTCGGCTGGGACCTGGCCGGGGAGGTCGACTCGGTCGGCGCGGACGTCACCGGCTGGGCGACGGGCGACCGGGTGGTCGGGCTGCACTACGGGCCCGTGAAGCCGCTCGGCACGCACGCCGAGTACGCGGTGCTCGACGCCTCGGCGCTGGCGGCGGCCCCGGCGGCCGTGGACGACGTGACCGCGGCCGGACTCCCGCTGAGCGGGCTGACTGCGGCCCGCGCGGTGGACCTGCTCGGGCTCGCCCCCGGCTCCACGGTGCTGGTCACGGGCGCGGCGGGCGTGGTGGGCGGACTCGCGGTGCAGCTCGCGGCGCGGGCCGGGCTGGTGGTGACGGCGCTGGCCGGCGCCGAGGACGAGGCGCTCGTACGGGGGCTGGGCGCGGCCGACTTCGTCCCGCGCGGGGCGGCTCCCGCCGGGCCGGTGGACGGGGTGCTCGACGCGGCGGTGCTGGGAGAGCCCGCGCTGGGCTTCGTCCGCGACGGCGGGGTCTACGTCGGGCTGCGCCCGCACGCGGCGCCGGCCGCGGAGCGGGGGATCCGCGTGGTGGAGCAGGAGGTCGCCGCGGACGGTGCGCACCTGGCGCGCCTCGCGGCCCTGGTCGACGCGGGGGCGCTGACGCTGCGCGTCTCGGACACCTACCCCCTGGCGGACGCGGCCCGCGCCCACGCCCGCCTGGCCGGGGGCGGCGCCCGCGGCCGGATCGTCCTGACGCTGCCCTGACCGCGCGGGGCGGTGGGGCCGCGCGGGGCGCTGCGCCCGCGGGCTCACCGCAGCGGGAGGGCCCAGTCGGTGCTCGGGTGGCTGGTGCCCGGGGGGTACTCGAAGTCGACCTCGCCGAGGTCCTCGAAGCCCGCGCGGCGGCAGACCGCGTTGGAGGCGGGGTGGTCGGTGCCGGGGAAGGCGTGCAGGGCGGGCCGGTTCCCGTGGGCGCGGGCGTAGGCGATCAGCTCCGCCAGCGCGGCCACCGCCAGACCGCGGCCCTGGAACTCCGGGAGGATGGCCCAGCCGGCCTCGTACACCGGCTCGCCGCGCCACTCGCGCTCCCAGAAGCCGATCGAGCCGACGGCCTCGCCGGAGCTGGCGGCCTCCCCGGAGGAGGCGGCCTCCCCGGAAGGGGCGAGGCTCACCCGGAACATCCGGCCGGCCGCGGGCTCCCGCGCGCTCAGGGCCTCGTACCGGCGCTGGCGGTCGGCGAGCCGCTCCGCGGACTCGGGCCCGCCGAGGTGCACGGTCATGGCCGGCTCGTTGGCCCGCAGCAGCAGCGGGAAGTCGTCCGCGGACCAGGGGGTCAGGACGACGACGCCGGTCACGGCCAGACCAGGCAGTAGGGCTGGTGGCCGGCTTCGTGGAGGCGGTGGGAGAAGTCCTGCCACTCGTGGAGCAGCTGGTAGACGTTGAAGGCGTCGCGGGGGCCGCCGCGGTCGGGGACCGTGGACCAGATGAAGGCCGCCGCGCCGACGGACTCCTCGCCGATGCCGCGCAGCGGGTCGACCACCGTCATCGGGAGTTTGACCACCGCGTAGTCGGGGTGCAGGACGACCAGTTCCAGCGGGGGCACCTTGTGCAGAGGTATGCCCTCGATGCCGGTCAGGACCATCGCGGCGACGGTCTCCGGCTTGATCTTGGTGAACAGGCCGCCCATGCCGAGCTCGTCGCCGCCCAGCTCCTCGGGCCGCATCGTCACCGGGACGCGGGCGGCCGTCGCGCCGTCGGGGGCGCCGAAGTACTTGTACGTCACGCCCATGCCGCGGCCCCTGGGAAGGCCGTCGGAGTCCTGCGCGGGTCCCGGGACGTGCTCGGCCGCGTCCGTGGCCCGGCGGCGGTGCTTGCCGCGGCGACGGGATTCACGGGCGCGCTGCGGGTCCAGGCCGTCCGTGCCCTCGCCCGGTCCACCACCGCGTTGCATATCTCCACCCGACTGGTCTTGCCTGCCCCGGCCCCGCAGCGTCCCCCGCCACGCAGCCTGATCATCATGGCAGTGACCTCCCCCGGGGCGGCGCGGTGAAACGCCCGTCCGCAAGTCAGTCGCGGCCTCTGAGACCATGGCTGGTGTGAGCTACCCGTACCCGTATGAAGCCAAAGTCTCGCAGACTCTCTTTGACCGCGCGTCCCTCGTGACGCCTGGCGGCGTGAACTCTCCCGTGCGCGCGTTCCGCGCCGTGGGCGGAACGCCCAGGTTCATGGTGTCCGGTACCGGTCCGTACCTGACCGATGCCGACGGGCGCGAGTACGTCGACCTGGTCTGCTCGTGGGGGCCGATGATCCTCGGCCACGCCCACCCGGCCGTGGTGGAGGCCATCCAGGCCGCCGTCGCCCGCGGCACCTCCTTCGGCACTCCCGGCGAGGGCGAGGTGGCGCTCGCCGAGGAGATCGTGGCGCGCATCGAGCCCGTCGAGCAGGTCCGCCTGGTGTCCTCCGGCACCGAGGCGACCATGTCGGCGATCCGGCTGGCCCGCGGGTTCACCGGCCGCGCCAAGGTCGTGAAGTTCGCCGGCTGCTACCACGGCCACGTGGACGCGCTGCTGGCCGCCGCCGGGTCCGGGCTCGCGACCTTCGCGCTGCCGGACACCCCCGGTGTGACCGGCGCCCAGGCCGGGGACACGATCGTGCTCCCCTACAACGACCTCGACGCGGTACGGGCGGCGTTCGCCGCGCACCCCGGCGAGATCGCCTGTGTGATCACCGAGGCCGCGCCCGGCAACATGGGCGTCGTCACGCCGGCCGAGGGCTTCAACCAGGGGCTCGCCGACCTGTGCCGCGCCGACGGCGCGCTCTACATCTCCGACGAGGTGATGACGGGCTTCCGCACCTCCCGCGCCGGCTGGTACGGGGTCGACGGGGTCAAGCCCGACCTGATGACCTTCGGCAAGGTCATGGGCGGCGGCTTCCCGGCCGCGGCGTTCGGCGGCCGCGCCGACGTCATGGGCCACCTCGCCCCCGTCGGGCCCGTCTACCAGGCCGGCACCCTGTCCGGTAACCCGATCGCGACCGCCGCCGGTCTCGCGCAGCTGCGGCTGCTGGACGGGGCGGCGTACGAGAAGGTCGACGCGGTCTCGAAGGAGATCCAGGGCCTGGTCACCGCGGCGCTGAGCAAGGAGGGCGTCGCGCACCGGCTGCAGACCGCGTCCAACATGTTCTCCGTCTTCTTCACCGAGGACGAGGTGCGCAACTACGACGACGCCAAGAAGCAGGAGGCCTTCCGCTTCAACGGCTTCTTCCACTCGATGCTGTCGCAGGGCGTGTACCTGCCGCCGTCGGCCTTCGAGTCCTGGTTCGTGTCCAGCGCCCACGACGAGCGGGCGATCGAGCGCATCGCGGCCGCCCTGCCCGCCGCCGCCCGAGCCGCCGCGGAGGCGACCGCATGAGCGACATCACCGTCGTACACCTGGTGCGTCACGGCGAGGTGGAGAACCCGGAGGGCGTCCTCTACGGCCGCCGCGCCGGCTACCACCTCTCCGAGCTGGGCCGGCAGATGGCCGACCGGGTCGCCGAACACCTCCAGGGCCGGGACATCACCTACGTGGTGTCCTCCCCGCTGGAGCGCGCGCAGGAGACCGCGGCGCCGGTCGCCAAGGTGCACGGCCTGGACCTGGCCACCGACGCCCGCCTGATCGAGGCGGCCAACGTGTTCGAGGGCAAGACCTTCGGCGTCGGCGACGGCGCGCTGCGCCGGCCGGAGAACTGGAAGCACCTGACGAACCCGTTCAAGCCGTCCTGGGGCGAGCCGTACGTCGAGCAGGTCGTGCGGATGATGAGCGCGCTGGACACGGCGCGCGACGCGGCCCGCGGCCACGAGGCGGTGGCGGTCAGCCACCAGCTGCCGATCTGGATCGTGCGCAGCTTCGCGGAGAAGCGGCGGCTGTGGCACGACCCGCGGCGCCGGCAGTGCACGCTGGCCTCGCTGACGTCGTTCACGTACCAGGGGGACAAGCTGGTGTCGGTGGGCTACAGCGAGCCGGCACGGGATCTTGTCCCGGCGCACCTGCTGGCGGGTGCCAAGCCGGTGAAGGGCGGGTCGAAGGCCTTCGGGGCCTGACGGCCCGGCACTCTGTTACGAACCGTTACAGCTTTACCTAAATAATTACAAGTTGCGCCGGGAATCACCGTCTCAGTGCCGCAAGCCGCGCCGAATTGTCCGTTTATATGGACTTCGACGTGAGCCTTGCGGGTGACGATGGGGACGGTGACATGCGCGACTTCAATCGAAGGGGTGTGCTGGGACTCGGACTTGGGGCGGCCGCCGCGATGGGAATCGCGGGCTGCGGCGGCTCCCCGGACAGGTCCGAGCCCGGCAACCCCGGGCCGATCAAGAACCCGAAGCCCGGCGAGAAGCCGGCGGTCAGGCCGATCGGCGACGGCTCCACCGCGGACACCGGCCCGCAGCCCCGTCAGCCGGCCGCTCCCGTGCCGCTCCAGCCGGGCGAGACCCCGCCCCAGTTCGTGGTCTTCAGCTGGGACGGCGCGGGCGAGATCGGCAACGGCCTCTTCCCGCGCTTCCTGAAGCTGGCCAGGGACCACGGCGCGGCCATGACCTTCTTCCTCTCCGGCATCTACCTGCTGCCCGAGTCGAAGAAGGAGCTCTACCGCCCGCCGAACAACCCCGTCGGCGCCTCCGACATCGGGTACCTGAAGGACGAGAACGTCCGCAACACCCTCGCCTGCGTGCGCGAGGCGTGGCTGGACGGGCACGAGATAGGAACCCACTTCAACGGCCACTTCTGCGGCGGCTCCGGCTCGGTGGGCAAGTGGACCCCGCAGGACTGGCAGAACGAGATCGACCAGGCCGTGTCGTTCGTCACCAACTGGCGGACCAACACCGGCTTCACCGACCTCGAACCGCTGCCCTTCGACTACCGCAAGGAGCTGGTCGGCGCCCGCACGCCCTGCCTGCTCGGCCAGGACAACCTGCTGCCGACCGCGCAGAAGCTCGGCTGGCGCTACGACGCCTCCTCGCCCGGCGGCCTCCAGCAGTGGCCCTCGCGCAAGGGCGGCATCTGGGACCTGCCGCTCCAGTCGCTGCCCTTCCCGGGGCACTCCTTCGAGGTGCTGTCGATGGACTACAACATCCTCGCCAACCAGTCGAAGAACACCACCAGGGGCGTCCCCTCCAACTACCCGGCCTGGCGCACTCAGGCCACGGCCGCCTACCTCGGCGGCTTCAAGCGGGCGTACGAGACCAACCGCGCACCGCTCTTCATCGGCAACCACTTCGAGCAATGGAACGGCGGCATCTACATGGACGCCGTCGAGGAAGCCATCAAGGGCATGTCGGACAAAAAGGATGTACGGCTCGTATCCTTCCGGCAGTTCACCGACTGGCTCGACGTCCAGGACGGCAGGATCCTGACCAAGCTGCGCGCGCTCGGGCCCGGCCAGTCGCCGACCGGTGGCTGGCACACGTATCTCGTGTAGCGCTCGCGGCACCTGACCAGGGGCTTAATACACCGTCGGGGGGCGCGGAAGATCCGCAAATCGCTCATGCGAAACTTTTCACATGAGCCTTAGCCCCAGCGGCCGCGCCACCCTGCTAGCCGCGGTGACCCTCGTGAGCGCCCTGACCCTCACGGCGTGCAGCGACTCGGACGGCGGCAGCAAGTCCTCCGGCTCCGCCGGCGGCAACTACGTGACGGGCCCCGGCGGCATCTCCACCGTCGCCAAGGGCAGCCGCGACCAGGCCCCCAAGCTCGACGGCGAGACCGTCGACGGCAAGACCCTCGACACCACCACCCTCAAGGGCAAGGTCGTCGTCCTCAACGTCTGGGGCTCCTGGTGCCCGCCGTGCCGCGCCGAGGCCCCGTACTTCGCGAAGGTCTCGAAGGACCTCGCCGACGCGGGCAAGGACGTGGCCTTCGTCGGCCTCAACACCCGCGACAACAGCAAGCAGAACGCGGCGTCCTTCGAAGAGAACTTCGGGATCACCTACCCGAGCCTCTACGACCCCGACGGCAAGCTGATGCTCCGCTTCCCCAAGGGCACGCTCAACGCGCAGTCCATCCCCTCCACGATCGTCCTCGACAAGGAGGGCAAGATCGCCGCCCGCACCCTTGCCGCGGTCAACGAGGAGCAGCTGCACAAGATGATCGACCCGCTCCTCGCGGAGCAGTGACCTCGTGGTCGGGTACGTCCTCGCCGCCGAGGTGACCGGTGTGAACGAGACGGTCCTCAACGGGGCACTGCTGATCTCCCTGCCGATCGCGCTGCTCGCCGGGCTGGTCTCGTTCTTCTCCCCGTGCGTGCTGCCGTTGGTCCCCGGATACATCTCCTACGTGACCGGCGTCGGCGGTGCCGACCTCGCCGAGGCCAAGCGCGGCCGGATGCTGGCCGGCGCGAGCCTGTTCGTCGCGGGCTTCACGGCCGTCTTCGTCTCGACCGGAGCGCTGTTCGGGCAGTTCGGGAACACCCTCGCCGTGAACAAGGAGATCATCTCCCAGGTCATGGGCGGGCTGGTGATCCTGCTCGGCCTGTTCTTCATGGGCGCGATCCCCGGGCTGACGATGCGCGAGTTCCGCTTCCACCGGAAGCCGACGGCGGGCCTGATCGGCGCGCCGCTGCTCGGCGTGCTCTTCGGCGTCGGCTGGACCCCCTGCATGGGCCCGACCCTCGCCGCCGTCAACACGCTCTCCCTCGACCAGGCCAGCGCCGGCCGGGGCGCCCTGCTGATGGTGGTCTACTGCGCCGGGCTGGGCCTGCCCTTCATCCTCACCGCGATCGCCTTCCGCAAGGCGCTCGGCGCATTCGGCTGGGTGAAGAAGCACTATGCATGGGTGATGCGCATCGGCGGAGGCATGCTGATCCTGACCGGTCTGCTGCTCGTCACAGGCTGGTGGGGGACCCTCATCAGTGAAACGCAGAGCTGGACCCAGGACTTCACGGTGGGGATCTGAGGACTTAAACCAATGAGTACGACCGACAAGGCGTCCCCCGAGGCGCCGAACGACACCGTCCAGGCGGACCCCGACGACACCGCGGCCGGCGCGCAGCTGTCCACCGCCCCGCTGGACGACGGCCCCGCCGCACCGGCCGTCGGCATCGGCGTGATCGGCTGGGCCCGCTGGTTCTGGCGTCAGCTCACCTCCATGCGGGTGGCGCTGATCCTGCTCTTCCTGCTGTCCCTGGCGTCCATCCCGGGTTCGCTGATCCCGCAGACCCAGGTCGACGCGATGAAGGTCGCCGTCTGGAAGAAGGAAAACCCCTCCTGGGTGTCCCTCGCCGAGAAGCTCCAGCTCTTCGACGTCTACAGCTCGGTGTGGTTCTCCGCGATCTACCTGCTGCTGTTCATCTCGCTGATCGGCTGCATCCTGCCGCGCTCCTGGCAGTTCGTCGGCCAGCTCCGCGGCCGCCCGCCGGCCGCCCCCCGGCGCCTGGACCGGCTGCCCGCCTACACGACGTGGCGTACGGAGAAGTCCCCGGACGAGGTGCTCTCGTACGCGGGGACCCTGCTCGCCGGACGCCGCTTCCGCACCGGCGCGGGCGGCGCGAGCACGAACTCCGTCGCCGCCGAGAAGGGCTACCTGCGCGAGGCCGGCAACCTGGTCTTCCACGTGGCGCTGATCGTCATGCTGGTGGCCTTCGCCTGGGGCCAGTACTTCAAGTCCGAGGGCGGCAAGCTCGTCCTGCGCGGCAAGGGCTTCTCGAACACGCTCACCCAGTACGACGACTTCAAGTCCGGCGCCCTCTTCGACGCCGACGACCTGCCGCCCTTCTCCTTCACCCTGGACAAGTTCGACGCGTCGTACGAGACGAGCGGCCCGCAGAAGGGCACCCCGCGCGACTTCAAGGCGTACGTCACCTTCAGCAACGGCGCGCACGGCGAGCCGCAGAAGCGCGAGATCCAGGTCAACAAGCCCCTGGAGGTCGACGGCTCCAAGGTCTACCTGCTCGGCCACGGCTACGCGCCGGTCGTCTCGGTGACCGACTCCACCGGCAAGGTGATCTTCAAGGACGCCGTGCCGATGCTCCCGCAGGACGCGAACCTCACCTCCAGCGGGGCCGTCAAGGTCACCGACGGCTACAAGGACAAGGACGGCAAGAAGGAGCAGCTCGGCTTCAACGCCATGTTCGTGCCGACGTACGCCGGCGAGGGCAAGGGCATGATGTTCTCGCAGTTCCCCGAGCTGAACTATCCGGCGCTGATGCTCAGCGCCTACCACGGCAGCCTCGGCGTGGATGCGGGCCTGCCGCAGAACGTGTACCAGCTGAACACCTCCAAGATGGAGTCGTTCAAGGACGAGTCGGGCCAGCTGTTCAAGCAGAAGATGCTGCCCGGTGAATCGATGGTCCTGCCCAACGGCGCGGGCACCGTGAAGTTCGAGGGCATCGAGCGCTGGGCCACCTTCTCGGTCACCCACCAGCCGGGCAGCGGGCTCGCGCTCGCGGGCGCCATCGCCGCCATCGCGGGGCTGGCCGGCTCCCTCTTCATCCAGCGCCGCCGGATCTGGGTCCGGGCGGTGGCCGGCAAGGACGGCGTGACCGTCGTCGAGATGGCAGGCCTCGGCCGCAGCGAGTCCGCCAGTCTCCCGCAGGAGCTGTCGGTGCTCGCCACCGAGCTCCACCGGCAGGCGCCGACGGCGCCCGCAGCCCCATCCGAACCTGTCGAATCTGTAGAACCTGAAGGGGAGCGCGGATGATGTCGCTCGCGGCCGCAGCCAACGAGAATCTGGCGCACATCAGCAACAACCTGGTCTATTCGTCGATGGCGGTCTACACGCTCGCCTTCCTCGCCCACATCGCCGAGTGGATCTTCGGCAGCCGCAGCAAGGTGGGCCGGACGGCGGCCGCGCTGACCGGCGCCAAGACGGCCGACGCCCCCGCCGTGCAGGTGCGGGCGAAGGGCGGGAGCACCGCCGTACTCGACAAGCCCAAGGTCGTCACCCGCTCCGCCTCCGGCACCCGCGACGTCCCGGACGGCCCCGGCGCGGCCGGCGGCACCGTCCAGGGCGACCTGTACGGGCGGATCGCGGTCTCGCTGACCGCGCTCGCCTTCCTCGTCGAGGCGGGCGGCGTCGTCGCCCGCGCGCTGTCGGTGGAACGGGCCCCCTGGGGCAACATGTACGAGTTCTCGCTCACCTTCTCCACGGTGGCCGTCGGCGCGTACCTGCTCCTGCTGGCGCTGAAGAAGAACGTCCGCTGGATGGGCCTGATCCTGGTCACCAGCGTCCTGCTGGACCTCGGCATCGCCACCACCTGGCTCTACACCGACAGCGACCAGCTGGTGCCGGCCCTGCACTCGTACTGGCTGTGGATCCACGTCTCCACCGCGATCATCTGCGGCGCCGTCTTCTACATCGGGGCGACCGGCACGGTCCTGTACCTCTTCCGCGACGGCTACGAGTCCAAGCTCGCGCGGGGCGCGCAGCCCGGCCGCTTCGCGACCTCGGTCATGGAGCGGCTCCCGGCCGCGGCCACGCTGGACAAGTTCTCGTACCGGATCAACGCGGCCTTCTTCCCGCTGTGGACCTTCACGATCATCGCGGGCGCGATCTGGGCCGGCGACGCGTGGGGCCGCTACTGGGGCTGGGACCCCAAGGAGGTCTGGTCCTTCGTGACGTGGGTGGCGTACGCCGCCTACCTGCACGCGCGGGCCACCGCCGGCTGGAAGGGCCGCAAGGCCGCGTACCTCGCGCTCTTCGCCTTCGCCTGCTGGATCTGGAACTACTACGGCGTGAACATCCTGCTCAACGGCAAGCACTCGTACGCGGGCGTCTGACCGGCCGGAGTGGGACGCTGGTGTCATGCCTCCTGTGAGCCATGGCACCAGCGAGAGCCGCGTCGGGGGTCGCGGCGAGAACCGCTGGCTGCTGCGTTTCGAGCTGCACCTGCCGTACGCCTACGAGGTCCTGTGGCCCGCCCTGTCCACGGCGGACGGGCTGCGCGGCTGGCTGGCGGCGGCCGACGTACTGCAACGCCGCCTCGGCGGGGCCGTCACGCTGCGCTGGCTGGACACCGGCACCGCGGTGAGCGGGCGCGTCACGGCCTGGGACATCGAGCGGGTCGTGGAGTACACGGTGGCCGAGCACGGGCGGATCCGCTTCCACCTGGAGCCGGTGGGGACGGATTCGACGGTCCTGCGCTTCGTCAACGAGCGCGGCGGGACGGAGGCGGAGCGCCTCGACTGCCTCGCCGGCTGGCAGCACCGCTTCGAGCTGCTGGAATCGGCCCTGGCGGGCAGCCCCGCCGACAGGTGATCACATGTCGGCGTCCTTGCCCTTGCCTTCCTTGCCGTCCTTGCCCTTGCCCTTGTCGTTCTCGTCCCGCAAGGACTTCAGGAACTCCGGGTTGTCGTCGGGCGCCACCCACTGGGTGCGGCGCACCCGCCCGCCGCCGGTCGCCGTCCGCTTCTTGCCCGCGAACAGCCACACCACCGGGCCGACGATCGAGAAGAGGAGGATGATGATCACCCACACCACCTTGGGAAGGTGCTTGACCTCCTCCTCCGGCGTGTTCAGGCAGTCGATGAACGCGTAGATGGTCAGCGCGATGATCAGCAGGAACGGCAGATAGCGCAGCACGGTGTGGGACCGACCCCCAGTGGAAACGCACGGCCCTGGACGGGCCGAGGATGACTCCTCCAGGGTAGAGGGGACGGGCCGCCGGTGACGATCCGTCCGGCGCAGCGGCTCGGACCCCCGCAGCGGTCCGGCCCGGGAGCGGGGATGCCACAATTGCCCGCATGGCTTACGACGATCTCCGCTCGCTGCTCCGGGCCCTCGAACGGGAGGGCGACCTCAAGCGCATCAAGGCCGAGGTGGACCCGTACCTGGAGGTCGGGGAGATCGTCGACAGAGTGAACAAGGCGGGCGGCCCCGCGCTGCTCTTCGAGAACGTCAAGGGCTCGGCGATGCCGCTGGCCATGAACGTCTTCGGCACCGACCGCCGCCTGCTGAAGGCGCTGGGCCTGAAGTCGTACGCCGAGATCAGCGAGAAGATCGGCGGCCTGCTCAAGCCGGAGCTGCCGCAGGGCTTCATCGGCGTCCGCGAGGCCTTCGGCAAGCTCGGCTCGATGGTGCACGTGCCGCCGAAGAAGGTGAAGGGCGACGCCGCGCCCGTCCAGGAGGTCGTCCTCACCGGCGACGACGTGGACCTGGACCAGCTGCCGGCCCTCTTCACCTGGCCCAAGGACGGCGGATCCTTCTTCAACCTCGGCCTGACGCACACCAAGCACCCGGAGACGGGCGTGCGCAACCTCGGTCTGTACCGCCTCCAGCGCCACGACAAGCGCACCATCGGCATGCACTGGCAGATCCACAAGGACAGCCGCAACCACTACGCGGTCGCCGCCAAGCGCGGCGAGCGGCTGCCCGTAGCCATCGCCTTCGGCTGCCCGCCGGCCGTGACGTACGCGTCCACCGCGCCGCTGCCCGGTGACATCGACGAGTACCTCTTCGCCGGCTTCGTCGCGGGCAAGCGGATCGAGATGGTCGACTGCAAGACGGTCCCGCTCCAGGTCCCGGCCAACGCCGAGGTCGTCATCGAGGGCTGGCTGGAGCCGGGGGAGACGCTCCCGGAGGGGCCCTTCGGCGACCACACCGGCTTCTACACGCCGCAGGAGCCGTTCCCGGCACTGAAGATCGACTGCGTGACGATGCGGAAGCGCCCGCTGATCCAGTCGATCGTCGTGGGCCGGCCGCCGACGGAGGACGGGCCGCTGGGGCGTGCGACGGAACGCTTCTTCCTGCCGCTCCTCAAGATCATCGTGCCGGACATCGTGGACTACCACCTGCCGGAGTCGGGCGGCTTCCACAACTGCGCGATCGTCTCGATCGACAAGAAGTACCCGAAGCACGCGCAGAAGGTCATGCACGCCATCTGGGGCGCGCACATGATGTCGCTGACCAAGCTGATCATCGTGGTGGACTCCGACTGCGACGTCCACGACCTGCACGAGGTGTCCTGGCGGGCGCTCGGCAACACCGACTACTCCCGCGACCTCACGGTGGTCGAGGGCCCGGTCGACCACCTGGACCACGCCTCGTACCAGCAGTTCTGGGGCGGCAAGGCGGGCATCGACGCGACGAAGAAGCTCCCCGAGGAGGGCTACACCCGCGACGGCGGCTGGCCCGACATGGTCGAGTCCGACCCGGCGACCGCCGCGCTCGTGG
This sequence comes from Streptomyces sp. NPDC037242, assembly GCF_055604165.1. NCBI lineage: Bacteria > Bacillati > Actinomycetota > Actinomycetes > Kitasatosporales > Streptomycetaceae > Streptomyces > Streptomyces sp. NPDC037242. Next base: position 199,682 of record NZ_JBVJUY010000008.1, on the reverse strand, counting down.
ACCGCCGCTGGAAGGAGTACGGGCTGTGAGCTCCGAATTCGGTGGACCGGCGCTGTTCATCGGCGAGGACACGACGTTCATGCTGCTCGTGCGCCCGCAGCTCGACCCGGCGGACCCGCACGTGCGGGAAGCAGCCGAGCAGGCGGGTGTCTCGGCCGAGGAGTTCGCGGGCCCCGGCAACGTGTGGGCCCTGGTGCTGGACGACGACTACGAAGCCGACGGCGGCTTCGAGCTGCCCGGCGTACGCGATGCCGAGGTCTATGACTTCGCGGAGCGGCTGCAGGCCGCGCTCGGCACCGGCGAGCCGTTCACCATCGAGGCGGGTGCCGTCCTCCAGCTGGACGCCCGCCCGAGCAGTTCTGCCCGCGTGGGCGAGGGGTACGTGTTCACGGTGCACGCCACCCCGCCCGAGCCCGAGGGCGCGCCCACGGTCTCCCTGGAGACGGCTACGGTGCCCACCGCCACCCTGTTGGCCGACCTCGAAGAGTTCCGGAGAGCCCTCGCATGATGACCACCGCCGATGAAGTCGTCGGACCCGGCCCCGCGCCGCAGGCCACCGGCAACAAGGTCAAGGCCTTCCTGCGGCTCGTGATGATCGAGCACTCGGTCTTCGCGCTGCCCTTCGCCTACATCGCCGCCCTCACCGCCATGTTCCGGCTCGACGGGACCGTGCACTGGGGCACCCTGCTGCTCGTCACCGTCTGCATGGTGGGGCTGCGGACCTTCGCGATGGCCGCCAACCGGATCATCGACCGCGAGATTGACTCCCGCAACCCCCGCACCGCCGGGCGCGAGCTCGTGACCGGCGCGGTCTCGGTGCGGTCCGCGTGGACCGGGGCCGGGGTCGCGCTCGTGGTCTTCCTGGGCGCGGCCGCGCTGCTCAACCCGCTGTGCCTGATGCTCGCGCCGCTCGCCGTGGTGCCGATGGTGGTGTACCCGTACGGCAAGCGGTTCACGAACTTCCCGCACGCCATCCTGGGCCTGGCCCAGGCCATGGGCCCGGTCGGGGCCTGGCTCGCCGTCACCGGCGAGTGGTCCTGGGACGCGGTGATCCTCGGCCTCGCGGTGGGCGTGTGGATCGGCGGCTTCGACCTGATCTTCGGCTGCCAGGACGTCGCCGCGGACCGCGCGGAGGGCGTCAAGTCCGTCCCCGCCCGCTTCGGCATCCCGGCCGCCCTGTGGGGCGCCCGCGGGGCCCACGTCGTGACCACCGGCCTGCTGGCCTGGTACGGCGCCGCCACCGACGCCGGGCCGCTGTTCTGGGCGGGCCTGGCCATCGTCGTCGGCGCCTTCCTCTACGAGCACACCATCGTCAAGCCGAACGACCTGTCCCGCCTGAACCGCGCCTTCTTCACGGTCAACGGCTTCATCGGCATTGCCCTCTTCGTGTGCGCCCTGCTGGATCTGCTGGTGCGGGGTCTGACGGTCTAGCTACCGTCCGGCCCACCATCGAGCGCATCGACAGGGAGGCCGACGTGACCGTCTCGGAGGGCGACCGCCCGCACTCGCAGCTCAGCCGGTTCGAGGACATGTTCCCCGGTTACCGGACGGAGATCGTCGAGGGCGCCCTCGTGACGAGTCCGCTGAAGCCGCACCACGCCAGGACCATCCGGCTGCGGTGATCCCCGCGGCAGAGGCCGACAAGAACCTCAGTGCCTATCCGCCCGACCTCGTGGAGTTCGCCATCGAGGTCGTGTCCCCGAGCAGCGTGCGCAACGACTACGAGGTCAAGGACCGGGCCTGCGCCCGGCGCCGCATCCCGCACAACCTGATCTTCGACCCGTACAAGGCGCAGTGCACGACCCTGTGGAACCCCGGGTCGGAGGGCTACCGGGGCCGCGACGTGATCCCGTACGGCCAGACGGTCGTCGTGGAGAGCGGTCTCGGGAAGCTGGTGGTCGATACCGCCGAGCTGCCCGTGGATCCCTCGGTCGTCAGCTGAGTGCCGGGGCGGGCGCCGGGGCCGCGCGGCGGAAGCGGAAGGCAACGGCCACGCCCGCCGCGAGCCCGAAGAGGTGGGCCTGCCAGCTGATGCCGGAGTCGGTCGGCAGGATGCCGAGGAAGACCGTGCCGCCCCAGACGGCGGCGATCACGACGCCCACGGCCACGCCCAGGACCCTGCGGTCGACGAAGCCGCGGACCACCAGGTAGCCGAACAGCCCGAAGACCAGGCCCGAGGCGCCGATGGTGATGCTGTTCGACGGGGAGAGCAGCCAGACGCCGAGCCCGTCCACGGCGATGATCACCGCGCAGACGGCCAGGAAGCGGCGGATGCCGCTGAGCGCGGCGATGAACCCGAGGACCAGCAGCGGCGTGCCGTTGGCCGCGACGTGGTCGAAGCCGAGGTGCAGGAACGGCGCCAGGGGTATCCCGGTGAGGCCGTCCGCCTCGCGCGCGGCGATCCCGTACGAGTCCAGCGCGTGGCCCGTGGCGTAGTCGACGGCCTCGATCACCCACAGCAGGGCGACCCAGCCCAGCATCAGCCCGGCCGCCGCCTTGGCGCGGTCGGTCCGTGTCCAGTTCTGGTCCGTCGTGCTCATGGTGTCCCCGTGCTCCCGGCGCTGACCGTCCCACCCCCTGGAACGTCCGGTCACCTTACCGAGTGCCCGCGCCCTGTGGCCGGATAGTCTCGGAGGTATGACTGAGCGCAAGCGCACCCCGTGGGTGGTCGGGGTTTCCGGGGCGTCCGGGACGCCGTACGCGGCGGCGGTGCTCCGCGGCCTGCTGGCGGCGGGCGAGAGTGTGGACCTGGTGGTGAGCCGGGCCTCGCGGCTGACCCTGCTGGACGAGACCGGGATCGCCTTCCGGGACGCGCACTGGCGGGAGGACCTCGGCGAGTGGCTGGAGCGCGGGGCCGACGGCAAGCCCGCGACTTTCGCGCGGCCGGAGCTGGGGGACGTCCGCCACTGGGGCGCCGGGGACCTGGCCGCCGGGCCGAGCTCGGGCTCGTACCCCGTCAAGGGGATGCTGATCGTGCCGGCGTCGACGGCCTGCGTGGCCGGGGTGGCGCTCGGGCTGTCGAAGGACCTGCTCCAGCGCGTCGCGAGCGTGACGCTCAAGGAGCGGCGCCGGCTGGTGGTCGCGGTGCGGGAGACCCCGCTGAACGGGCAGACGCTGAAGCATCTGGTGGCGCTGGACGAGGCGGGCGCGGTCGTGCTGCCCGCCTCTCCGGCGTTCTACGCGGGCGCGACGCACATCCAGGATCTGGTGGATTTCGTCGCGGGGCGGGTGCTGGACGCGGCAGGGGTGCCGCACCGGCTGTACCGCCGTTGGGAGGGGGAGCTGGGAGGCTCCCGCCCCCGTGACTAGGGCAGCGAGCGCGACTAGCGCTGCTTCGCGGTGCGCGGCTTGCGGGTCTTGTCGACGCGGTGCGCGGCGGCGGGCTGGTGGGCACGGGATCGGTTGGCCAGCTCCTGGAGCTGTCGCATGTGCGCGTAGGCCATCTCGATCGTGTACACGGTGAACCACTCCTGAAGATCGTCATTGATCTGTTGAAAGATTCACAGGGTGTTGACCCTGTGCGCCTTTGATTCTATACGTAAACTTGCGGGATCGCCGAATAATGGAAGGCTCCAGGTATATGGACGCGGTGGATAGGCAGCTCATCCAGGCACTCAGGGAAAACGGACGTGCCTCGTACGCGGAGCTGGGCCGGCTCGTGGGCCTCTCCGGCCCCAGCGTCACCGACCGGATCAACCGGCTGGAGACCGCCGGTGTGATCACCGGCTACCGCGCGACGGTGGCCGCGGCCGAGCTCGGCCTCGGCGTCACGGCGCTCATCGGCATCTCCCTCTCGGACGCCGCCGACCACGAGGACGTGGCCCGGCGGCTGCGCGACCTCGCCGAGATCGAGGACTGCTGGTTCATCGCCGGCGACGACTCCTACATGCTGAAGGTGCGGGCCAGCGACGTGGACGGCCTGGAGAAGATCATCCGCAAGCTCTCCGGCACCAAGGGCGTCTCCCGCACGCGCACCACCATCGTGCTCTCCACGAAGTGGGAGAACCGGGTCGGGGCTCTGCCCGAGGAGCGCTGAGAGTACGGTTGGTGGCGGTTGCAGGCAGGGCAGGACGGCACAGAGGAGAAGACCGGCATGGATGCTGGGCTCAAGCGCGAGCTGGAGGAGAAGGTCCGCTCCGGCGAGCGGCTGACGCGTGAGGACGGTATCGCCCTCTACGAGTCGGACGACCTGGCCTGGCTCGGTGGCCTCGCCCACGAGGTGCGCACGCGCAAGAACGGCGACGTCGTGCACTTCAACGTCAACCGCCACCTCAACATGACGAACGTGTGCACCGCGTCGTGCGCGTACTGCTCGTTCCAGCGCAAGCCGGGCGAGAAGGACGCGTACACGATGCGCATCGAGGAGGCCGTGCGCCTGGCCCAGGCCATGGAGAACGAGAACCTCACCGAGCTGCACATCGTCAACGGCCTGCACCCGAGCCTGCCGTGGCGCTACTACCCGCGCTCGCTCTCCGCGCTCAAGGAGGTCCTGCCGAACGTCTCGCTGAAGGCGTTCACGGCGACCGAGATCCACCACTTCGAGACGATCTCCGGGCTCTCGGCCTCCGAGATCCTCGACGAGCTGATCGAGGCGGGCCTGGAGTCGCTCACCGGCGGCGGCGCGGAGATCTTCGACTGGGAGGTCCGCCAGCACATCGTCGACCACCGCACCCACTGGGAGGACTGGTCGCGCATCCACCGGCTCGCGCACGAGAAGGGTCTCAAGACCCCCTCGACGATGCTGTACGGGCACATCGAGGAGCCGCGCCACCGCGTGGACCACGTGCTGCGGCTGCGCGAGCTCCAGGACGAGACCGGCGGCTTCCAGGTCTTCATCCCGCTGCGGTACCAGCACGACTTCGTGGACATGAAGGACGGCAAGATCCGCAACAAGCTCCAGGCGCGGACGACGATGGCGACGGGCGCCGAGGCGCTGAAGACCTTCGCGGTCTCGCGGCTGCTCTTCGACAACGTGCCGCACGTCAAGGTCTTCTGGGTGATGCACGGCGTGCAGACCGCCCAGCTCGCGCTCCAGCACGGCGCGGACGACATGGACGGTTCGGTCGTCGAGTACAAGATCACGCACGACGCGGACAACTACGGCACCCCGAACAAGCTGGGCCGCGAGGACCTGCTGCAGCTGATCCGGGAGGCCGGCTTCCGCCCGGTCGAGCGCAACACGCGCTACGAGATCATCCGCGAGTACCCGGGACCGGACGCGGGGCTGCGCGAGACGCCGCAGGCGATGCGCGTCTGAGGTTTCGGCTGCTGTTCGGTGCGGTGAGCCCCGGTCGAGCCCCGGTCCCTGCGAGGACCGGGGCTTTTCCGTTGCCCGGGAGTCTTGGTAATGACTAGGATTCGGGAATGACCCTTACCTTTACCCTCGACCCGGTCGTCGACCCCGCCCTTCGCGACGGGATCACCGAGCTCTGGGCCGAGGTGTCCAACGCCGGCGGCGCCGTCGGTTTCGTACCGCCCGTCACCGCGGACGACATCCGCCCCGAACTGGTCAAGCACCTCGCCGCGATGGCCGAGGGCCGCCACCGCCTGGTCGTCGGGCGCGACGCGGAGGGGCGGGTCCTGGGCACCGCCTTCATCGCGCTCAACACGCACCGCCTCCAGACGCACTGGGTCTGGGTCTACACCGTCATGGTCAGCCCCGCCCTCCAGGGCCAGGGCGCGGGCCGCGAGCTGATGGCCGCCGTCGCCGACGCCGCCCGCACGATCGGCGGCATCGAGGCCGTCCGCCTCAGCTGCCGCGGCGGGCTGGGCCTGGAGCACTTCTACGCGGCCTGCGGCTACAAGGAGGTCGGCCGCGTCCCCGAAGCCATCCGCGTGGCCCCCGGCGACGACCGCGACGACATCACGATGCTCCTGCCGCTGCACTGACCCCGGCGGGCCGGAGCGGGGGCCCGGCGTGCTTCACTGGACGGGAACGTACCGACGTAGGACGACGAGAGAGAAGGGGTCACCGTGTCCCTCAAGCCGAGCGCGACGATCCGCTACACCGCGATGCGCCTGGGCATCTTCGTCGGATGCCTCGTCGCCGTAGCCGCGCTGGTGCGCGTGGGCTGGGTGCCCGCCGGGCTGGGCGACGCCAACCCCGCCTGGGTCGTGCTGCTCGCCCTCGTCCTCTCCGCGCCGCTCTCGTTCATCCTGCTGCGCAAGCAGCGCGACGAGATGTCCGTGGCCATCTCCGGCCGCGTCGCGGGCGCGAAGGAGAAGCTCGCCGCGAACCGCAGCCAGGAGGACGCGGTCGACGACGCGTCGCGCGCGGCGTAGCGCGGGCCCTGCCGCGCGCAGTTGGTTTCCTCACACGCAGAACCGCCCCAGCGACGGGATCACCGCCCGTAGCGCTGGGGCTTTCCGCGTTCTCGGGCACCTTCGGGCGGCCTTCGCGCGGCCTCGACTCAAAGGCTCCCTTTGGGGTTCTCAAAGGTGGAGTGTTAGCGTGTTCAACATGTTGACCGCAGCCGCTGCGCCCTCCGCGCACACGATGACCCCGAGCGTCCCGCTCGTGGCGCGCCTGCACGTCGACCTCTGCCGCCGCGTGTCCGCGGCCTGTTGCTGTTCGTCGAGCTGAATCGATACAGCAGCGGTCCCGCCCGCCCGGCTCTCTCCGGGTGCTGCCGCACCGCACCATCACCCCACCGCAGAACACCTCGGAGAGTGTCCGTGTCCGCGTCACCGCAGGCCCCTGCCGTCAAGGCCAAGGCCTCGTTCAAATTCCCCTTCTGGGCCCAGATAGTCACCGGCCTCGTACTCGGCGTCCTGCTCGGCTGGGTGTCGCGCAGCCAGGACGTCAGCTGGCTGGGGACCACGCTGGAGCAGATCGGCGACATCTTCGTCCAGCTGCTGAAGCTGGCCGTCGCCCCGCTCGTCTTCTTCGCGATCCTGGTGTCGATCACCAACCTGCGCAAGGTGAACAACGCCGCGCGCCTCGCCTCGCGCACCCTGCTCTGGTTCATGATCACGTCGCTCATCGCGGTCGGCATCGGCCTCGCGATCGGCCTGCTCACCAACCCCGGCTCCGGCACCGGCCTCACCCCGCAGGACGGCAAGCTGCCCAAGCGCACCGGGTCCTGGCTGGACTTCCTGACCGGCATCGTGCCGAAGGACATCATCACGCCCTTCACCGAGCTGAACGTCCTGCAGATCGTCTTCCTCGCCGCCGTCGCCGGCATCGCCGCCCTCCAGCTCGGCGCCAAGGCGCAGCCGGTGCTGAACCTGGCCGAGTCCGTGCTGGAGCTGCTCCAGAAGGCCCTGTGGTGGGTCATCCGCCTGGCCCCGCTCGGCACCGTCGGCCTCATCGGCACCGCCATCGCCTCGTACGGCTGGGACCTGATCGGCAAGTACGCGACCTTCACCGCGGACGTGTACATCGGCTCCGCGCTCGTGATGTTCGGCGTCTACCCGCTGCTGCTCGCCACGGTCGCCAAGGTCAACCCGATCCAGTTCTTCAAGGGCGCCTGGCCGGCCATCCAGCTGGCCTTCGTCTCCCGCTCCTCGGTCGGCACCATGCCGGTCACCCAGAAGGTCACCGAGCGCCTGGGCGTTCCGAAGGAGTACGCCTCCTTCGCCGTCCCGTTCGGCGCGACGACCAAGATGGACGGCTGCGCCGCGATCTACCCGGCGCTCGCCGCGATCTTCATCGCGCAGATCTTCGACGTGCAGCTGGGCCTCACGGACTACCTGCTCATCGCCTTCGTCTCCGTGGTCGGCTCGGCCGCGACCGCCGGTCTGACCGGCGCGACGGTCATGCTGACCCTGACCCTCTCCACCCTGGGCCTGCCCCTGGAGGGCGTCGGCCTGCTGATGGCGATCGACCCGATCCTGGACATGATGCGTACCGCGACGAACGTCGCGGGCCAGGCGCTGGTCCCGGTCGTCGTCGCGGCCCGCGAGGGGATCCTGGACAAGGAGGCCTACGCCGCCGCCTCGTCCTCCCCGCTGGACGAGTCGGCCGAGGCCGCGGCCCCGGCCGTCACCCCGGAGCAGGCGAAGGTCCCGGTCTCCGTCTGACCCCCGCTCCACACCCGCCGCAGCCCCCGCCCCCGTCCGGGCGGGGGCTGCGGTGTGTCATACGGCCGTGTGCGCGACGAATCCGGCCCAGGCGCGGGGCGCGAAGCTGAGGTGGGGCCGGCCGAGGTCCTTGGAGTCGCGGACGTGGACGGTGGCGGGAGTGTTGGCCACCTCGACGCAGTCGTTGATGTCACCGCTGTCGCTGTAGCTGCTCTTGAACCACTCCAGCTCGGGCTTGCGGATCATGTCTCTCCCAGCACTTGCTCGATGAATGCAACTGACTCCCGTGGCGTGAGAGCCTGGGACCGGATCATGGCATGACATTGTTCAAGGACCCTGAGCTGCCTCGGGTCGGAGACCGGGCGACCGTTGAAGGCGCCTTCTGAGCGCCCCACTGCCGATCCGTCCGCGAACTTCAGCACCTGGATCAACCCACCCATCCCGGCGTGCTCTTCGCGGTCGGTCGGCATGATCTGGATCGTCACGTGCCGCAACCGGGCCACCTCCAGCAGGCGTTCGAGTTGCCCGCGCATCACCATTGTCCCCCCGATGCGCCGTCGAAGGGTCACCTCTTCCTGGACGAAGCTGAGCGTGGGCGCCGGAGACCGATCGAAGATCGACCGTCGGGCCATTCGGCCGGCCACGCCGCGCTCGACCTCCTCCTTCGTGTGGGGCGGCTGCCACATCTCGAACAGGGCCCGGGCGTAGTCGTCCGTCTGCAACAGGCCGTGGATGTTGTGGTTGCCGTAGGCGGACAGCTCGACTGCCCGACCCTCCATGTTCGCCAGCGCCCGCACCTTCTTCGGGTAGCGGACCTGTTCCATGTCCGCCTTCATCGCGGCGATCTTGCCGCCCGCCTGTAGGGCGTCGTCCGCCCTGTCCAGGTACTCGGGGCGGGGGATCCGCTTGCCCGCCTCGACCTTGCGGACGAGGTCCTCCCCGTACCCGATCGCCGTGCCGAACTCGGCACACCGCAGGCCCGCCTGCTCCCGCCACGCCTTGAGCTGGCGGCCCAGCGCGGCCAGTACCGCGACTCCCTGCTCGTCCTCGGGATCGACGTCCCAGCCCGCGTCTTCCGTGCCGTCACTGTCCACGCCCATGCACGCCCACCTCCGCCGCACCGAATTCCTCAACGCCCTGTTCCCGGGGCCTGGTCGGGACAGCCGGGACAGCACCGGACAGGCTCCGGACAAAGGCCGGACGCGGGGGCGTTGCCGCTTCTCACGGTAGGCAGCCACCGCCACGCTCAGTGACGTGAATACGCAAATTCCTGACTCCGCGGGTCAGTTCACGGCCCGACTGGCCGCCACGCCGCTCGGAGCCCGCCAGGCCCGTCGGCTCGCCGTCGAGAAGCTCGACTCGTGGGGGCTGGCGTCCGAAAAGCCCGCGCTCATCGTGGCCGAGCTGGCCGCCAACGCCGTGACCCACGGCCGGGTGCCCGGGCGGGGCTTCCGGATGGGGCTCGCCCTCACCGACGGCATGCTGCGGATCGAGGTCGTGGACACGCGCGGTGACCGGGTCCCGGGTATCCGGGACGCGGACGCGAGGGCGGAGGCCGGGCGGGGGCTGGTGCTGGTGGACGCGCTCGCCGACCGCTGGGGCGTGGAACGGGGGCTGCCGCCGTGCAAGACGGTGTGGGCGGAGTTGGACGTGCCCGGGGCTTCTGGCGGACCGTGACGCGGGGGGCCCGGACCCGGTGCGGCCCGGCCCAACCTCTTTAAAGAACCGGGTAAAACCAACCCAACCCAACCCCTCCGGCCCCCCGTCACCCGCAGGGGTGAACTGTGCCAACTCGGCTGGATTTGAGGCGGGTTGGCTGGCATATGCTCGCCCCGACAACCCCAGACATGAGACGGCCCCCGGCGGGACTGGCATCCCGGACGAGGGCCTGACCACACAGGAAGCCTCACCTTCCCAATGGCTCTTGAGCACTTTAGCGCGGCCCCGTCCGCCTCGTCCTGTCTTCGCGGCGGGACCGCCCGATCCGGTGTCGTTCATGTCAACGCCCCGCAGCCCAGTCGCTACACGGTGGTCGGCAACCACCTCGCCCAGCACCGCTCGCTGTCGCTGGTGGCGATCGGGATCGCGGTCTACGTCCAGTCGCTGCCGGACGGTGCCCCCGTCGGCATCAAGGTGCTCGCCGGCCGGTTCCCCGAGGGGGAGGTGCGCGTCGCCGCCGCCCTGCGGGAGTTGGAGGCGCACGGGTACCTGGAGCGCAGCCGCGTCAAGCTCCCCAACGGGCAGTTCATCACCCGCACGGTGTCCTACAACCAGCCGGGCGCCGTGCCCCCGGAGCCGCCCGAGCCTCCCGTGCCACCGCAGCCGCCCACCCCGCCGCCGCCGACGGGTCGGGCGCCCGTACCGGTGCCGGTGGTGGCGGCGAAGCCCGCCCCCGCCCCCGCACCCCCGCCCCCCGCGGCCGAGGCCGGTCCGCCGCCGCCCGTCCGGCAGGACGCGCGGGACCTGCTCGCCCGGCTGCGCTGTGAAGACCCGCGTCTGCTGCTGGCCGCCCGGGACGTGGAGCGGCTCGCGCCCGCGCTCTCCCAGTGGCTGGACCGCGGGGCCGAGCCCGAGGCCGTACGCCACCTCCTGGCCGGCGGGCTCCCCGCGGACCTCCGGCACCCCGCGGCCCTGCTCGCCCGCCGTCTCGCGGACTGGCTCCCGCCCCACCTGCCCGCGCCGCCGCCCCCGCCCCCGCCCCGCGAGCGGATCGCGCGGCCGGACCCCTTCCAGACCTGCGACGGCTGCGAACGGGCCTTCCGAGCCCCGCAGCCGGGAGGCCGCTGCCGCGACTGTCCGCCGGAACGGGCGGCTGCCGCCTAGGAGTTGTCACGCTCGCGGCGGTAGCGTCCTACAGTGCACTGGATGCCGGTCGCGCACCCGCGCCGGCGGGCGAGTGCGCTGTGTGGGGGTGCATGGATGGACGGTACGACGCTGGCTGGCCGCTACCGGCTCGGTGGGCGCATCGGCGCGGGCGGCATGGGCGAGGTCTGGCGCGGCCGCGACCTGGCACTGGCCAGGGACGTGGCGGTCAAGCTCATCGCCCAGCCCGGGGACGACAAACTCGCCCAGCGGCTGCGCGCCGAGGCGCGGGCGGCCGCGGCGCTGTCGGACCCGCACGTGGTGTCCGTACACGACGTCGGCGAGACCGTCATCGACAACCGGACGGTCGTCTACCTGGTCATGGAACTGGTCGACGGCGCGTCGCTCGGCACCGCCCGCGGCACGGCCACCGTCGAGGACGTCGTGCGGTGGGCCGTCCAGATCTGCGAGGGGCTGGCGGCCGCCCACGGCGCGGGCGTCATCCACCGCGACATCAAACCCGGCAACGTCCTGCTCACCCGGGCGGGCCGCATCAAGATCTGCGACTTCGGGATCGCCCGGCAGAGTGGTTTCCAGGGCCTGACCACGACCGGCTCGGTCACCGGAACGCCCGCGTACATGTCCCCCGAGCAGGCGCGCGGCGAGGCGATCGACGCGCGCAGCGACCTGTACGGGCTGGGCTGCCTGCTCTACGAACTGCTCACCGGGGCACCGCCGTTCACCGGTACGGGCTGGGAGATCCTCGCCCAGCACGCCAACAAGAAGCCGGCGCCCGTGCGGGACCGCAGGCCCGAGGTGCCCGTCGACCTCGACCTGCTGGTCCAGCAGCTGCTGAGCAAGGAGGCCTCCCGGCGGCCCACCGGCGCGGCCGAGGTCGCCGACCGGCTCCGCGACATCGAGCGGGTACTGGAGTCGCCGCCGACCGTCCGAACGGGTCGGCCGGTACGGCCCGTTCAGCCCGCCGGACCGGTGCCCGCGACCCTGACCGCGCCGGTTCCGGAGCCCCGTCCGGAGCCCCGCCCGGAGCCCATCCCGGAGCACCGGCCGGAGCCCCGCCCCGACCCGGTCGTGCAGCCGGCGCCGGTCGGCAGTGCACCGGTGCTGACCCCCGCGCGGGGTGCGCTCTGGACGGGCTCGCTGGCCGTCGGGGCCGCGTTCGGCGGGGAGCTGGCTGCCTTCACGCTCATCGCCCCCGGCTGGGCCGTCTTGACGGGCGTCGTCGCCGCCCTGCTGTTCTTCGCCTTCGAGGCCGCCGAGGCGAAGAATCCGCCCGCTTCGAACGAGCTGTCGAACTTCGCGGGAGTGTTCTCGATCGTCGTCGGCGTGGGGATGGGGACGACCCTGATCCTCACCGAGGCCCTCCCGTGGTGGGCCGCCGTCCCCATCGGCCTGGTCGCGGTGCCGAGCCTCATGTTCTGCGCCGCCCTCGCGCGGGAGTGGATCGCCGGAGGGTCCCGCGCCGAGGAGGCCGCCTTCATCGCGGGCAACGCGGCCCTGGTCGGCGGAGTCCTCACCGGGTGGCTGCTGCTCGCCACCACCAGGGCCGCGATCTGGATCGCGGTCGGCTGCGGCTTCCTCGTCTGGCTGCTCGGCGGGATCGTACTGGGCAGGCTGATGCCCAGCCGCTAGCCGGCGTCGAAGGCGCCGGCTAGGGCGGCGGGGGCAGTTGGTTGCCCGCCGCCTTCGTCGCGGCCGCCACGTGCTTCATGTCGTCGGCGTCGCTGCGGTGCAGCGCGAAGATCTTCACCAGGGCGAGCAGGGTCGGCCCGAACAAGGTGACGGCGAGCACCGGGTGGTCGTGCGTGCCGAAGTACAGGGACGCGCCGAGCGTGGCCAGTGCGACCGTCAGCGCGGCGGAAATGCCCAGGACGTGCCTGCGGTGGGCCCGCTGCTGTTCGACGCGCTCGCTCTGGAGGCGCTCCAGCTCCGCCCGCTCGCGGGCGCGCTCCGCCAGCATGCGCAGCTCGTGCTCCCGCGCCAGCTGCGGATCGAGCGCGGCCAGCGCGACGGCCAGGTGCTCGGCCGGCAGCTGCGCCCACTGCGCGGCGATGTCGAGCGCGCTGGGCCGGTGGGCCGGCTCGGTGCCGATCTCCTCAGCCATCGCTGGTGCCTCCGTCTCCCTGGGGCGTGGGGCCCGCCTCGGCGAGCCGGAGCGACTCGGGCGGCGGGCCGAGTGCGCGGAACAGTGCGTCGAGGCCGGTGGCCATGGTTTCCACGGCGGCCGGGGTGTCGGGTGATTCGGCGACGGCCAGCAGGTCGGCGTGGGCCGGGGGATCCGGCTCGGGCCCGGCCCGGTCCGGCGCCGCCCTGGCCGCGCGCTTGGGCGGCTCGCGCCGGCTGCGGTCGAAGTGGTCGGTCAGCACCTTGGTGTCGCTGCGCAGGTACGCCCGCAGGGCCTCCTGGACCGCGGCCAGGCGGATGCCGAGGTCCACCCCCCAGCCGGCGATCACCCGGATCTTGAACACGAAGGAGCGCGCGTCGAGTGACTCCGCCGCGGTCGTCAGCCGCGACCGCTTGCCCCCGCTCTGGTTGCGAAGCCAGGTCACGCCCCACGTGGTCGTCACGACGGACACGTAGAACACCCACAGCGGCAGGGCGAACCGGTACGGGGACTGGTCCGGCCAGGCGAGAGGGAGCAGGACGGACACCATGAGCGCGGGAACCGCGAACACGGCCTGGAGGACGGGCAGGACCAGGGCGTCGAGTGCGCTCAGCCGTTGCCCGAAGGTCGGGAAGCGGCGCCATTCGCGGGTGCGCCGGATCAGGAGGAGGCTCATGTACCAGCGGGCGCGCTGCTGTCTCAGTGACATCCAGCCGGCCATCGACGGCCAACGGTCCGCAGGTCGCAGTGCGTCGTGGCGGACCGGCTCGCCGTACAGCATCGCCTCGCTGACACCGAAGCTGCGCAGCCGCAGCAGTAGCTCCAGTTCCTCGGCGCGGCTGTCCCCGTCCCAGCCGCCGGAGATCCGCAGCAGGTCGGTCCGGACGAAGTACGCGGCGCTCGGCGTGAGGTGGAAACGCTTGGTCACGCGGACCGGCCGGCTGCCCCGGACGCACACCATGCCGTCCATCAGCCAGTACAGGTGCGGGGTGGGGCCGTCCGGGACGTCCATGGCGACCCTGACGATGTCGGCGCCGGATGCCCGGTAGGCGCCGTCGACCCGGTCCAGGAGGCTCGCGCGCACCGGGTCCCCGCCCTCGATGACGCCCACGACGTCGCCGTTGCAGTGGGGGATCGCGGTGTTGAGGGCGGCGGCCATGTTCCAGGTCGTACCGGGCAGGTTCTCCACGACGCGCACCCGATCGGGGTACGCCCCGGCCAGCGATTTGCAGACCAATTCGGTGCTCGGGTCGTCCATGGCCACGAGCAGCAGGATCTCGAAATCCCGTCGGGGGGAACGGAGCAGGTAGTGGAGCGTTTCGTCGACGTCCGGTTCGTACCGCAGCGGAACGAGCAGGGAGAACCTCACCGGGACCGGGCCGCCCGGCGGGTCCGGGGGCGGGTCCGGAAGGTCGTACTCCTCGTCCGCCTTGACGAACCTGACGTGCGGCAGCAGGAGTTGGATGAGCAGTGCGGCGGCGACGAGCGTGATCACGAAGGAAATGTCCATGCGCCCCCCTCGGCCATCACTATGGCGCAGCATCCGCAGGCCCGGGGGAGATTCGGTGTGAAGGGTCTCCGGAGGGGTGTTCAGGGCGGTTACCCATACGTAAATTACCGGCGGTAACCCCTTCGACCCGAGGAGCGAACGCCGTGGATGCCGAGCCCAAGCTCGTGGAGCCCGTCCGGACCGTGGTCGACGGCGTGGTGCGGGAGGTCGCCGTGCCCGCGCTCGCCGCGGCGCCCGCGAGCGGGTCGCTCGGCGACATCCCCTTCCACAACGCCCGCGAGGCACCCGGCGAAGCCGTGCTCGCCCGCAAGCAGCGCGACGGGAGCTGGCGGGACGTGACCGCCGCCGAGTTCGCGGCCGAGGTCCTCGCCGTCGCCAAGGGGCTGATCGCCGAGGGGCTGCGGGAGGGCGACCGGCTGGCCATCATGGCGCGGACCACCTACGAGTGGACCCTGCTGGACTTCGCCGCCTGGGCCGCCGGGCTGGTCACCGTACCGATCTACCCCACCTCCTCGGCGCTCCAGGCCCGCTGGATCATCCACGACTCGGGCGCGGTCGCCTGCGCCGTCGAGGACACCGCCCAGGCCCGGATCATCAGCGCCGAGCGCGCCAACCTGCCCTGGCTGACCCACCTCTGGGAGTTCGACACCGGAGCGGTGGACCGGCTGGTCAAGGCCGGGGAGCGGGTGCCGGACGCCCTCGTGCACGCGCGCAGGGCCGCCCGTACGCCGGACTCCGTCGCCACGCTCGTCTACACCTCCGGGACCACCGGGCAGCCCAAGGGGTGCGTGCTGACCCACGCCAACTTCTTCGCCGAGGTGGACAACGCGGTGGAACTGCTCCACCCCGTCTTCAGGGCGGCGACCAAGGACGAGGCCTCGACGCTGCTGTTCCTGCCGCTGTCGCACGTGTTCGGGCGGATGGTCGCCGTCGGCTGCCTGCGGGCCCGCGTCAAGCTCGGGCACGCGCCGAGCATCAGTACGCAGGACCTGCTCGCGGACCTGGCGGGCTTCCGGCCGACGTTCCTGCTGGCCATCCCGTACGTGCTGGAGAAGGTCTACAACACCGCCCGGGCGACGGCCGAGAAGATGGGCCGGGCCGCCTCCTTCGACCGGGCGTCCCGGATCGCGCAGAGCTACGGCGAGGTGGTCGAGGGCAAGCGCCCCGGGCTGAGCCTGCGGGCGGCGCGGGCGGTGTACGACCCGCTCGTCTACCGGCGGATCCGGGCCGCGCTCGGCGGCCGCGTGCGCTACGTACTGAGCGGCGGATCCCCCCTGGGCCGACGCCTCGCCGCCTTCTACACGGGCGCGGGCATCGACGTCTTCGAGGGCTACGGCCTCACGGAGACGACGGCCGCCTCGACCGTCACCCCGCCGCTGAGGCCCCGGCTCGGCACCGTCGGCTGGCCGCTGCCGGGGACCGCCGTACGCATCGCCGACGACGGGGAGGTGCTGCTGCGCGGGGCGCACGTCTTCGCCGGCTACTGGAACAGCCCCGCGCAGAGCGGCGGCGGCACGGGCTGGCTGGCGACCGGGGACATCGGCGAGCTCGACGCCGACGGCTACCTCACCATCACCGGCCGCAAGAAGGACCTGATCATCACCTCCGGGGGCAAGAACGTCGCCCCCGCCCCGCTGGAGGACTGGCTGCGGGCGCATCCCCTGGTCGGCCAGTGCATGGTGGTCGGCGACAACCGTCCGTACATCACCGCGCTGGTCACCCTGGAGCCGGAGGGCCTCGCGCACTGGCGCCAGATGCACAAGAAGCGGGACGTGCCCGTCGCCGAGCTGGTCCGGGACGAGGAACTGCGGGCCGACCTCCAGCGGGCGGTGGACGAGGCGAACCGGCTGGTGTCGCGCGCGGAGTCGATCCGGCGCTTCGTCGTCCTGCCGGGGGACTTCACCGAGGCGCGGGGCCACCTGACCCCGTCCCTGAAGCTCAAGCGCGGCGCCATCGCCCGCGACTACGAGCGGGAGATCGAGGAGCTGTACCGCCGGGACCGGTGAGCCCCGGGCCCGGCAGTACCCCCGCCCGTGGTTCTGACGCCCGGGTACGCCTCGAAGGCGCCGGTGGGGCGACCCCGGGGGCCGGGGAGGCCGGCCTTCCCGGAGGCCCGGGCCGCCGGCGGGCGGGGGGCGGGGAGTCCGCATATGGTGGGCTGACTGCTTCGGGGGGTCACCCGAGGAGGGTGCAGTGCACCGTTCCCGTACCCGGTCGGCCACCGCCGCCGCGGCCTGTGTGCTCGTCACCGCCGCGCTCGGCGCGACGCCGGGCCCGGGCCCGTCCCCGCCGCCCGCCACCGCCGGAGGCCAGCGCATCCGGTGGGGTGAGTGCGCCGAGCAGCCCGTCCCCGCCGGGATGCGGTGCGCCACCGTCACCGTGCCGCTCGACCACGCCGCCCCGGCGAAGGGCACCGCCAAGGTGGCCCTGGCCCGGCTCCCGGCCACCGGCGGCGGCAGGCGCCTCGGCTCGCTGCTGCTGAACTTCGGCGGGCCCGGCGGACCCGGGATCGCCTCCCTCGCAGCCGATCCGGGCGCCTTCGCGGAGCTGAACAAGCGCTACGACCTGATCGCCTTCGACCCCCGCGGGGTCGGCCTCAGCGAGCCCGTCAGCTGCGGCGGATCCCAGGCGGCGGACGAGGAGGTCGCCGACGACGCGGCCTCGCAGCTCGCCGCCCTGCGCGCGGTCGTCAAGCGCTGCGAGCTGGCCTCGGGCCCGGTCCTCCCGTACATAGGCACCGTGAACGTCGCCCGCGACATGGACGTCATGCGCCGGGCCCTCGGCGACAAGAAGCTGAACTACCTGGGCTTCTCCTACGGCACCCGGCTCGGCGCGGTCTACGCGGCGCTGTTCCCGCGCACTACCGGCCGCATGGTCCTCGACGGCGTCGACACCCTCACCGAACCGCTGGCCGAGCAGGCGCTCGTCTCCGCGCGCGGCCAGCAGAGGGCGCTGGACAACTTCCTCGCCTGGTGCACCCACCGCAAGGAGTGCGTCTACGGCACCAACACCCGCAGCGCCAAGGAGAAGGTCAAGGCCCTCGTGGAGCGGCTCGACCAGGACCCCCTGACCGGCGAGGACGGCTCGTACTTCACCGGGCAGGACGTGGCCGCGACCATCGGGAACGCGCTGTACTCCAAGCGCATGTGGCCCCACCTCGCCCAGGCGCTGGAGATGGTCGAGCGGCACCGCGACCCGGCGGGACTGCTGGAGCTCGGCGGCCCCTCGGAGCCGCCGGAGCCGGGCGACGGCGAGGAGCCCAGCAAGGTGCCCGCGGACAACGCCGATGCAGCGCTGGTGGCGGTGAACTGCGCCGACGACCCGGACCGCGGCAACGACAAGGCCACCCCGGCGGCCGTCCAGCGGGAGATCGAGGCCCTGGAGCCGCAGTTCCTGGCGGCGTCCCCGATCTTCGGACCGGGGCAGCTGATGACGGTGCTGTCCTGCTACGGGCGCCCCGCCGGCACCGACTTCATCCGGAAGATCGACCACCCGGCCGGCGCCCCGCGGATGCTGCTCGTCGGCACCCGGGGGGACCCGGCGACCCCGTACGAGTGGACGGAGGAGACGGCCGGCCGGCTCGGCTCGGCGGTGGTCCTGGACTACAAGGGCGACGGCCACACCGGGTACGCGTCCTCGGCGTGCGTGCGCGGCTACGTGGACCACTTCCTGATCGACGGACGGCTGCCGGGCGGGACGCGGTCCTGCCCCGCCGGGGAGTGAACGCACCGGCGGGACTTTGACGACACGACCTAGCAGTTGGGGCGCGCCGAGCGGCCGGCGAAGCGGTCCGCGAGCCAGTTCCCGGCCGCCAGGGACTGGGTGATCACGCCGCTGACGTGCTCACCGATCCAGATGGTGTCGAACTCGATGTTCGCGCCCTTCGCGCACCAGTCGGAGCGCAACTGGCGGCCGACGGAGTACGGGATGAGCTCGTCGCCGAGCGCGTGGTACTGGAACACCGGCGCGGCCGGGGCGGTGCGCCCGAGCCTGCTCTGGTTCAGGCGGGCCCGCCAGTCCGGCTGGGCGAGCGGATCGCGCGTCGTCAGGTCGGAGATCCGCTTGAAGGAGCCGGCGACGGCGTCGATGGCGACGCAGTTGTCCTTCATGCCCTCGACCAGGACCTTGCCGGCCGGGTTGAGGTAGGAGTCGAGCTTCAGCTCGGGGAAGGCCGCGTCCTGCCCGGCGGCCGCCATGAAGATGAGGCCGGAGCCGTAGGAGCCGTTGTTGAAGGCGGCCACCTCCAGCAGGTCGGCCGGGACGCCGCCCGTCGCGGTGCCCTTGACCTGCAACTCCGGTGCGTACGAGCCCTGCAGCTCGGCCGCCCAGCTGCTGGCCTGGCCGCCCTGGGAGTAGCCCATGATGCCGACCGGGGTGTTCGCGGAGAGCCCGGCCTCCGGGAGGCGGGTCGCGGCGCGGGCCGCGTCGAGCACGGCGTGGCCGGCGGAGGGGCCGACGGTGTAGGTGTGCACGCCCGGGGTGCCGAGGCCCTCGTAGTCGGTGACGACGACGGCCCAGCCGCGCAGGGTGAGCTGCTGGATGAGGTTGGCCTCCATGGCGGTGCCGTACGGGAGGTTGTTGCTCGGCGCGCAGGAATCGCCCATGCCGACGGTGCCGACGGCGTACGTGATGAGCGGGCGCGGGCCGGTGCGGCCGTCCTGCGGGACGACGACGGTGCCGGAGACGACGTTGGGGGCGCCGTCGGCGGTGGTCGAGCGGTAGTGGATCTTCCATGCCTTGGTGTTGGTGGGCTGGCCGGGCAGCGGGTGGAAGGCGGACGGGGCGCTGCTGACGATGTCGCCGGGGCGGGCGGCGGCGCCGGTGGTGTCGGCTGCGTCCGCGGCGTCGGTGGCGTGGGCGGTGGCGGCGGGGATCCAGGCCGAGAGGGCCAGGGCGGTCACGGCGGCGAGGGCGGTGCTTCGGAAACGCATGGGCGGCTCTCCCAAGGGTCCGTGCGGGGATGGTGAGGAGAAAGTAGTGACCGACCGGTAGGAAGGTCGTTGACCGCGCAGCTCACCTTTCCTGGCCGGGGGTTGCGCGGTGGGTGTCAGGCGGCCGGCGCCAGAGGACGGGCGGGAGCGGCGAGGGCGGGAGCGCCGTCCGGTACGGGGACCGCGGCGAAGATCGCGTCCTGCTGGTCCTGGAGCTCCTTCTTGCGCGCGGGGCTGGTCGAGGGCAGCCGCTGCTCCTCGTACAGCTTGTGCGTCTCCTCCTGCGCGTACTTGCTCGCCGGGGTGTGGAACTGCACCTCGAACAGCTGCTGCGAACCGAGCGCGCGCCAGCCCGTGTTGAGGCCCTTGTAGCCCTTCTCGCGGCCCCAGGTGTTGGACCACTTCGAGGTGTCGTTGCCCCAGGCGGACAGCACCTCCGAGGCGATGGTGACACCGGTGACGTAATCGCCGTCGGGCCATTGGAGGGTGTAGCGCACCGCGTCACTCAGGCGTGCCAGGACGTCGTCGGTGTTGCGCTCGGGGTGCTCCTTGAGGTCCGTGGCGACCTTCCGCTTGAGGGAGTCGGGGGACTTCAGGCGGTGGTCGAAGCCGACCAGCTCGGCCCGGCTGAGGTCGGCGGCAGTCCGGACGTCGCTGCTGATCGACGGCTCCGCCGCGCGGGCGCGGGCGATGTACGCGTCGACCTTGCGGTTGTCCGCGCCGTTCAGGCACAGGCCGTCGCCCTTCCAGGCGTCCGGATCGTCCTCGCAGCGCGCCGCCGCACTGCTGCCGCCGCGCAGGGCGGTGGTGCGCTTGCCCGTCGGGTCGGAGGGGTCGGAGGGGCCGGCGGCGTACGCGGTGAGCCCGGTCGTGGCCGTGGCCAGGGCGAGGGCGGCGGCCAGTACGGTCGCCCGGCCCAGGTGGTGCGTGCTCATGCGGTCCGTGGTCATGCGGGGGCGGTGTCCCTTCTCGGCGGTGATCGTCGCCGGGGACAACGGGAGGAAAGGCGCGGAAGTACCGCGAAACAGCACCGGATGCCGGACATTGGCGTGATGGCGCCGTCCGGCGGCGGAATCGCGCGGCGGAAGCGCGTGACCGAGCTGTTCCGTCAGCGGTGGTCGATGCGGTACGCGCCCGGGGTCGTGCCCGTCCAGCGGCGGAAGGCGCGGTGGAAGGCCGTGTCCTCCGAGAAGCCGAGGCGGGCGGCCAGCTCCGCGATCGGCTCACCGCTCTCCGCCAGGCCCGCGATCGCCGCGTCCCGCCGGACGTGGTCCTTGAGCTCCTGGAAGGACGTGCCCTCCTGCCGGAGCCGGCGCCGCAGCGTCGCCGGGGACACCGCCAGGCGCGCGGCGACCTCCCCCAGCTCGGGCAGTCGCGGCGAGCTGCGCAGCCCCCGCGTCAGGGTCCGGCGTACCTGCTCCGCCACGGTGGTCCCGTACTCCGGCCGCGACAGCAGGTCGAAGGGGGCCCGGCGCAGCATCGCGTCGAGCGCGGGCTCGTCCCGTACGAGCGGCGCGGTCAGCCAGTGCGCGTCGAAGGCGGCGCCCGTCAGGTCCTCCCCGAAGCGGACCGGGCAGTCGAACAGGACCTCGTACTCGTCCTTGTGCGGCGGCGGGGGATAGGCGAAGGCCGCGTACGCGAGCGGGATGCGCCGCCCGACCAGCCAGCTGCTCAGCCGGTGCCAGATCGCCACCACGCACTCGGCCAGGAAGCGCTCCTCGTCGCGCGCGAAGTCGTTGCGTACGGTGAACCGCGCCCGGTCGCCCGACACTTCGAGCGAGAGCTCGGGCCCGCCGGGGAAGAGCCCGTAGAACGCGGCAGCGCGCTGCGTGGCCGCGCCGAGGTCGCGGCAGCCGAGTGCGGCGTAACACATCATCGCGAAGGTCCCGGGCCGGCTCGGGACGGACGACAGCCCCAGGAACTCGTCCTGGGTGGTCCGGTACAGCGCCCGGAACAGGCGGGCGAACTGCGCGGGCGTGATCCGTGCCCGGTCGTCGCCGAGCAGCAGCGGCGGTATCTGCGCCTCCTGGAGCAGCGGCACGGTGTCGATGCCGCCGCCGCTCGCACCCGCGAGCACGGCGCGCACGTGGTGCACGGTGATCGTCCGCCTCCCCATGGCTCCGACGGTAGCCGCAATGAGCGCTGGGGTCAGCGGGGGTGACGCTTCCGGTCATGCCGGATGGCGTATTGGGGTGCCTAGCGTCAGTGGGGACGACGACCCGTAGGACCCCAGGGGAGGCGAAGCCGATGGACGCGTTGCGACCGCAGACACTGGCGGTGTTCACGGAGTGGACGGGCGAGCGGTACGGCGGGGAGACGGCCCTGCGCTTCCGGGAGGGCGAGGGCTGGAGCACCCTCACGTACGGGGAACTGCGCGCCCGGGTACGGGAGGTCGGGCGGGCGCTGCTCGGCCTCGGCGTCGCCGCGGGGGAGCGGGTCGCGGTGCTGGCGGAGACCCGCCCGGCGTGGACCTGGACCCACTTCGGCGTGATGGCGGCGGGCGCGGTCCTGGTGCCGGTCTACCCGACGGCGGGGGACGAGGAACTGGCCTGGGTGCTGTCGGACTCCGAGGCGGCGGTGGTCGTCTGCGACGACGCGGCGCAGGCGGCACGGGTGGAGGCGCTGCGCGGGCAACTGCCGAAGCTGCGGGAGGTGGTGGGGATGGACGGGCTGGGAGACCCGGGCCTGCTACCTGCTCCCGAGGCCGAACTCCTCGCCCGGGCCCGCTCGGTGAGCGCCTCCGACGACGCCTCGATCGTCTACACCTCCGGTACGACGGGCCTGCCCAAGGGGTGCCGCCTCACGCACGGCAACCTGGGCGCGATCCAGGACGCCACGCTCCCGCTGATAGCGGGAGGCCCGGGGGACTCCACGTACCTCTATCTGCCCCTGGCCCACCTGCTGGCGCAGCTGATCCAGTTCACCACGCTGCTGGAGGGCGGGGAGCTCTGCTACTTCGGGGGGCGGATCGAGGACGTCATCACGGAGCTGGCGGTCGTCCGGCCCACGCATCTGCCGTCCGTGCCGAGGCTGTTCGAGAAGCTCCACTCGGTGGTGCTGTCGCTTGCCGAGTCCCGGGAGGGCGGGCGGGAACGCTTCGAGGAGGCGGTGCGCCTGGGGGTCCTGGCGGCGGAGGGCCGCCTGCCGGCCGCCGACCGCGAGGCGCACGAGGCGGCGGAGGAGTCGCTGTACTCCCTCGTACGGGCGGCGTTCGGGGGCCGCCTGAAATGGGCGCTGACCGGCGGCGCCCCGATCGCCCCGGCGACGCTCGACTTCATGAGGGCGTGCGGGATCCCGGTCTACGAGGGGTACGGGATGACGGAGTCGGGCGGCGTCATCAGCCTCAACCACCCGGCCGGGGTCCGCTACGGCACGGTGGGGCGCCCGATCGCGGACTGCGAGGTCCGCATCGCGCAGGACGGGGAGATCCTGGCCCGGGGGCCGATGATCTTCCCGGGCTACCACGGCAACGAGGAGGCGACGGCGCAGACGCTGGACCCCGAGGGCTGGCTCCGCACGGGGGACCTGGGCGAACTGGACGCCGACGGCTACCTGCGCATCACGGGCCGCAAGAAGGAGCTGATCATCACCTCGGCCGGCAAGAACATCACCCCCACCGAGGTCGAGTTCGCGATCCAGCGCTCCCGTTACGTGTCCCGGGCGGTCATGATCGGCGACAACCGCCCCCACCCGGTGGCCCTGATCACCCTGGACGCGGAGGAGATAGCCGCCTGGGCCACCCGCGAGGGCCTCACCCTCACCCCGGCCGAGGCCCCGACCCACCCGGCGGTCCGCGCCCTGATCGAGGAGGCGGTCACCACGGCCAACGCCACGGTCTCGCGCCCGGCCCGCATCCGCGCCTTCACGATCCTCCAGGAGGACTTCACGATCGAGGCGGGCACCCTGACCCCCACCCTGAAACTCCGCCGCAGGGCGGTGGCGAAGCGGTACGCGGCGGAGATCGGGGGGTTGTACGGGGGGTAGGGGGTCGGGGGTCGGGGGTGGAGGTGAGGGGCGGGTCGGGGGTGGGGTTTTGCGGGACTGCTGTCGGGCGGTGGCGTTGACGGGTTTGGGGGTTTCCCGTCAGTCCCATCGTCTCTCCGTGTCGGTCCGCCCTGTCAAGGGCGCTCCCTGCGGTCGCGTCGCTGCGCGATGGCCTTCGGCCACCCTTGACAGACCGGCCCGCCACGGAAAGACAGGACTGTCGGGAAACCCCCAAAAGAACGGGCCGGATGTCCTCCTGACCACCGATCCGGACCTTGTCGCAGAACAGGGGTGGGGGCTCGGGGACCAAAACACGGCCCGACCTGCCCCAAACAGCGGCGAGATGATCCTGTCGGGAGGTCAGGCGCCCCACATCGCTACGCGCTCCTCCATGACGGCGTCTCCGACCCTCTTGGGTTGGACATAGGCCGCCCACAATCGCTACGCGCTCCTCGCCGACCGCGACCGACGACCGTCTGTGGCCGGTCATAGGCTGCCCACGACCAACAAGCCCTCTGACTGACCGCGACTGGCCCTCGACTGGGGTCGTTGGTGGTTGTGGGGTTGGTGGTGCCCTTTGGGGGCTGTCGGAGGGTGGGAAGTGCCCCAGGTGGAGCGTGAGGCCGGACCCGTCAACCTCAGACTCCGTCAGAGGCCCACCGACCTCCCAACGGCCCCCATGGGGCCATCTCAGCCCCCAACAACCCGCAGTCGCGTTCGGTGAGAGGGCCTTTGGGTCGTGGGGCGGCTTATGCCCAGCCACAGAGGGGCGCTGACGCCGTCATGGAGGAGCGCGTAGCGATTTTGGGCGGCCTATGTCCAACCCAAGAGGGTCGCTGACGCCATTCGTGAGGAGCGCGTAGCGATTTGGGGCGCCTGACCCCCCGACAGGATCATCTGGGCGCTGTTTGGGGCAGGTTGGGGGGTGTTTCCCCTTCAGCGGAGTGCCGGTCGGCGACAAGGTCCGGATCGGTGGTCAGGAGGACATCCGGCCCGTTCTTTTGGGGGTTTCCCGACAGTCCTGTCTTTCCGTGGCGGGCCGGTCTGTCAAGGGTGGCCGAAGGCCATCGCGCAGCGACGCGACCGCAGGGAGCGCCCTTGACAGGGCGGACCGACGCGGAGAGACGATGGGACTGACGGGAAACCCCCAAACCCTTCAACGCCACCGCCCAAGAGCACCCCCGCAAACCCACCCCCGACTCGCCCTCACACTCCCGCCCCCGACGCCCCCGCCCGCCCCCCCCGCTCAGTTCTTCAGCTTGTCCGCGATCAGGGCGTCGAAGGCGCTCGGGGTGATCGAGTCGATGCCTACCCCCGAGTTCACGGTGATCTTCGTGCCGTTGATCAGGACGTTGGGGGTGCCGTTGATGTTCTCGTCGTAGAAGGCCTTGCCGACCTTGTCGACCCACGGCATGTACGTGAGCTCCTTGACCGCCTGGTTGAAGGCGGGGGTCCGCAGGCCGGGGACCTGGTCGGCCAGTTCCAGCAGGGTCTCGGTCGAGCCGAACTTGTCGTCCGACTCCTTCTCCGGGTGGTTCTTGTAGAGCACCTGGAGGTACTCCATGAACTTCTCCGGGCTCTCGTTCACCGCCGCGCCCAGGGCGTTCACCGCGCGCTTGGAGCCCTTGCCGCCCAGTGAGCCGTCGAGGAACGTCGCGAGGTGGTACTCGACGCGGTACTTGCCCGCGTCCGCCTGTTCCTTGAAGGTCTTGCCGAGGCCGATCTCCACGCCCGCGCAGTACGGGCAGCGCGGGTCCAGCCAGACCGTCAGTACGTTCTTCGCGTCGGCCTTGCCGTACGGGACGACGATGCCGTCCTTGCCGGTGGTGTTGGCCGGCTGGACGAACGGCTTGCCGGCCGCCTCGTCGGATCCGGTGGACCGGTTCGACGCGTAGAGGCCGGCGCCGACCGCGATGGCGAGCACGGCGACCAGCGCGCCCCCGACCATCAGGCGTCCGCGCAGCTTCGCGCGCCTGACCTCGGCCTCCCGCTCCGCGCGCAGCCGCTCGCGGGCTTCGCGCCGCTGGTCGTTCTTCTTGCTCGTAGCCATAACGACCAGGGTAAGGAGGTGAAATCGGAGAAACCGGGGGTCATTGGGGTGTTTCGGGCAGGGACTTAGGGCCTGAACCCCTCCGGACTTCCGGCCCGCGCGAAGTCGAGACGAATGGTGCGTCACATCTGCCGGGGGGACGGCGAGTCGCTTCCGAATACCTGATAGACAGGGAATATGAGCGGCCCGATCGGCCGCTCAAGTTTGCGTTAGTACGCATGACGGCAGCCTTGGGGGGATCGCCGCACTGTGAAGCCTCTTCACCGTCACCTCGTCAACACCTCGCGCAAGGTCCTGTGCACCGCCGCGCTCGCGGCCAGCCTGACCACCGCCGCGGTCGTGACCAACACACCGACCGCTGATGCCGGGGAGGCCGAGCCGACTCCGGACAGCCCGCAGGCCACCGACCGCGGTGACGCCCGGCTGGAACTGCCCGACCTGGTGGCGGACCCGCCGCTGCCGCCGGGTGCCACGACCCCCGAGGGGGCGGCCAGCGGCATACCCGCGACCGCCCTCGACGCCTACCGCAGAGCCGAGATCTCGGTGGCCGCGGCCCTTCCCGGCTGCAAGCTGCCCTGGCAACTCCTCGCGGGCATAGGCAGGGTCGAGTCCGTCCACGCCTCCGGTTACGGACTCAAGGCCGACGGGTACACCGAGAAGCCGATCCGGGGACCGCGCCTGGACGGCAACGGGTTCGCCGAGATCCGGGACACCGACAAGGGCGAGTGGGACGCGGACGCCGTGTACGACCGCGCGGTCGGCCCGATGCAGTTCATCCCCTCCACCTGGATCACCTGGAAGGCGGACGGGAACGGCGACGGCAAGCGCGACCCGAACAACATCTACGACGCCGCGCTCGGTGCCGGCCTCTACCTCTGCGCGGGCGGCCGCAACCTCTCGGACGCGAGCCAGCTCGACCGCGCGGTCCTGAGCTACAACAACTCCCGCGAGTACGTGAACACCGTGCTCGGGTACATGCGCCAGTACCAGGCCGGCGCGGCCCAGGTGCCGAACCCGCCCGCGGGCAACTACCCGACCCCGACGCCGCCGGGCACCCTGCCGACCCCGTTGCCGCCGATCTCCAAGCCGCCGGTGACCCCGCCTCCGGTCACCCCGCCGGTGACACCTCCGGTGCCGCCGACCGTACCGCCGGAGAAGCCGACGCCGGCCGCGCACCTGGACAAGCTGGAGCTGTTCGACGCCGCCGAGCTCAAGGCCGAGGCCGAGTCCGCCTTCGCGCAGGCCCCGAAGGCCAAGGCGCTGCTCAGCGACGGCAAGCCGGCGGTCGGCCAGACCGTCGTGTTCGCCGTCGAGGACGACACCACCGGCGGCACCGCCTTCACGGCCGACGGCAAGGACTTCGCGGTGGTCACCACCGACGCCCAGGGCGTCGCCGCGGTCCCCGCGCTGAAGGCGGGCTTCAAGGCGGGCGGCTTCACCCTGCGGGCCACGGCGTACGACGCCTCGCGCCAGCTCACGACGAAGCTCACCGGCTCCGTCACGCCGAAGCCGGTCCCGGTCGCGGACCTGCTGGTCCGTACCGACGAGGGCCCGAAGGTGCCGGAGGCGGAGGCCGGCAAGAGCTTCACGGGCCTGACGTTCCTGGCCACGGCCAAGGAGAAGCCGGTTCCGCTGGCGAAGGCCACCGCGGGCCTGGTCGAGAAGAACGCGGCCGGGGAGTGGGTCCCGGTGGACCCGGCGACCGCGAAGGGCCCGTTCTTCAAGGGAACGGACGGCGAGAAGCTGACCACCCTGGAGCTGCCGGCGACCGGCGCCGACGGCAAGATCGCCCTGCCGGAGCTGTTCACCACGGACGTGGCCCCGGGTACGTACACGCTGCGCGTGAGCATCTCGGACAAGGTCTTCGCGCTCGTGGAGCTCAAGGTCACGGCCAAGCCGGAGACGACCCCGGCGCCGAGCCCGTCGCCGAGCGCGAGCGCGACGGCGAGCGCCGCGAAGGCCGCCCAGTAGGCCGGTCGGCAACAGGCAACGGCGAGGGCCCCCGCACCGTCTTCACGGTGCGGGGGCCCTCGCCGTTCGCCTTTTCCCCGCCCCTCCGGAGAGGGGAAAAGGCAGGAGCCCCGTCTCTCCGCTCGCACGGAAGAGACAGGGCTCCTTGGGTAATGCTTATCCAACCGCGATTAGGTTGGCCCAGGCGACTAGGCCGGGGTGACGTTCTCCGCCTGCGGGCCCTTCGGACCCTGCGTGACGTCGAAGTTGACCTGCTGGTTCTCCTCAAGGGAGCGGAAGCCAGAGGCGTTGATCGCGGAGTAGTGGACGAAGACATCCGGGCCGCCGCCGTCCTGGGCGATGAAGCCGAAGCCCTTTTCAGCGTTGAACCACTTCACGGTTCCGGTAGCCATGAGCCCTCCTATGGGCCAAAGGGTCGCCCTGCTCCAGAACCTGCTAAGAAGTCTGAAAACTACAAAAGCCTGCGGGTCACATTCTCCGCAGGCCTCGTACTGCAAGGGAAACCAAACTGCAACTTGGGGCGAGCCTAGCACGCACCCTGCGGGCGAGACCAGAGGGAAAGATCACGTCACCCGGACGTTTGAGACCCGGCAGAGGGCTGACGTGGATGCGGGGGCTAGTCTCGCGATGTGGACGTCTCTCACAGCCGGCCCCGCGTCGGCCACATTCAGTTCCTGAACTGCCTGCCCCTTTACTGGGGCCTGGCCAGAACCGGCACGCTGCTGGACCTGGAGCTGACCAAGGACACCCCCGAGAAGCTCAGCGAGCGGCTGGTCGCGGGGGAGCTCGACATCGCCCCCATCACGCTCGTGGAGTTCCTCCGCAACGCGGACGAGCTCGTCGCCTTCCCCGACCTCGCGGTCGGCTGCGACGGCCCCGTCATGTCCTGCGTGATCGTCTCCCAGGTCCCGCTGGAGCAGCTCGACGGCGCCCGGGTGGCCCTCGGCTCGACCTCCCGTACGTCCGTACGCCTCGCCCAGCTGCTGCTCGCCGAGCAGTACGGGGTGCGGCCCGACTACTACACGTGCCCCCCTGACCTGGGGCTGATGATGCAGGAGGCCGATGCGGCGGTGCTGATCGGCGACGCCGCGCTGCGGGCCTCGCTGCACGACGCGCCCCGGCTCGGCCTCACCGTGCACGACCTCGGGCACATGTGGAAGCAGTGGACCGGGCTGCCCTTCGTCTTCGCCGTCTGGGCGGCCCGCAAGGACTACCTGGCCCGTGAGCCGCAGGTCGTGGAGAAGGTCCACGAGGCCTTCCTCGCCTCCCGTGACGTGTCCCTGGAGGAGGTCGGCAAGGTCGCCGAGCAGGCGGCCCGCTGGGAGGCCTTCGACGCCGAACTGCTGGAGCGGTACTTCACCACGCTCGACTTCCGCTTCGGCCCCGATCAGCTGGCCGGCGTACGGGAATTCGCGCGGCGTACCGGTCCCACGACGGGATACCCGGCGGATGTCGCCGTGGAGCTCCTGAAGGTGCCCCGCCCGAGCCATTAACGCGGCTTATGCCCAGCGGGTTATGCCCAGGCGTCCCCTCGGTCACTCCCGACCCGTTCCCTGATCGATTTCCGCATCCCGGAAATCGGAATGTTCCGGTTGCCGGGAATTCGTTCCCTTTCGCATTCGGGGGCGGTCCGCGGGGGAATACCGGCATTCCCGTACAGGCGTGCGGCGGGGCCCGCGCGGGGTCACGATGGAGCGAGGGACGGCAGTCCCGGCGGCCGCGAGCGTGCCCACCCAGGGGGCCTTTGGGAGTTCCGCCATGCCCACTCGCAGAGTCAGCAGGGACGTCAGCGTCCTGGGTGACGCGCTCGAAGTGCCCGGCGCCGGCTTCATCCCGGTCAACGCGTTCGTCCTGTACGCCCGTGAGCCAGTCGTCGTCGACACCGGGCTGGGCCTGCCCGACCGGGACTTCCTCAAGACGCTGGCCGAGGCCATCGACCCCGCCGACGTGCGGTGGATCTGGCTGACCCACCCCGACCGCGACCACACCGGCGGGATCTTCGCCCTGCTGGAGGCAGCCCCGCAGGCCCGCGTGGTGACCACCTTCCTCGGCGCGGGCGCGATGTCCACGGAGCGGCCGCTGCCGATGGACCGCGTCCTCATGCTCAACCCGGGCCAGGTCCTGGACGTGGGGGACCGCTCGCTGACGGGCTTCCGGCCGCCGCTCTACGACAACCCCGCGACCGTGGGCTTCTACGACGACCGCGCGCGGGCCTGCTTCAGCTCCGACTGCTTCGGCTCACCGATGCCGGACGCGCAGCTCGCGGCCGACGGGGAGGCCGGCGCGGTCGGCCCCGAGGAACTGCGCGCCGGGCAGCTGTTCTGGGCGTCGGTGGACAGCCCCTGGGCGGCCATCGTCGACCGGGAGAAGTTCCTCGCCACCGTCCGGCCGATCAAGGAGATGGATCCCGAGTACGTCTTCTCCACGCACCTGCCGCCGGCCTCCGGGCTCGGGCTCATCGCCCGGATGCTCGACACGGTGGGCCTCGCCCCGGGACTCGAACCGTTCGTCGGCCCGGACCAGCAGGCACTGGAGCAGATGCTCGCCGGCTTCGAGCCCGCCGGAGCGGGCGCCGCCGGTCGCTGACCGTCACCGGGGGTGCGCGGCGGATGACGACCCGGCCGTACCCGGCGGCGGTGGGCGCCGCCGGGGCGGCAGCTTGCCGTGGGCGGCGGTTCCCGCCGCTCCGCGCAGGCACTAGCCTCGGTTGATCAGCGAGAACCGAGTGGGTGGGCGGCGCAGCACGCGCTGACGGTGAGGGGACGGGGCATGCGAGTCCGGGTGACGGTCGTAGAGGGGGGAATACCCCCGCAGGACGTCGTGGTCGATGCGGACGATTCGGCGACGGCGCGCGACGTGGCGCAGACGCTGGCCTCGGCCTTCGGCGTCGCCCGGTTCGCTCCGGGCGCCGGGGTGCGCGAGGTGGTGGTGCCGCTGCACGGCGGTCATGCGCGGCAGGCGCCCGCCGGGCCGACCCTGTGGGCCGACGGGCGGCGCTGCGAGCCGGGGACCCCGGCCGCGGGGATCCTGCGCGACGGCATGCGGGTCTCCGTGGACGACGCGATCGGGCCGCTGCTGCGCCGGGGCGAGCCCGCGGGCCGCTACGAGCTGCGGATCGCCGCCGGCCCGGCGGCGGGCCGGGTGGTCCGCCTCGGCGTCGGCACGGCCACCATCGGCTCCGCCCCCACCTGCACGGTGCCGGTGGCGGACGGCGCGCTGGCCCCGCTCGCCGCGCGCGTGACGATCGACGTCAAGGGCAACGCCACCCTCCAGGCCGAGGCGGGCGCGGGGATCCTGCTGGACGGGGAAGAGGCCGAGGGGACCCAGGCCTGGCCGCCGGGGGCCTTCGTACGGGCCGGGGACTCGCTGCTCGTGCTCGACGCCGTCAGCGAGCCGGACGCGCACCTGTCCGCGACGGGCGAGGGCGGGCTCGCGTACAACCGTCCGCCGCGGCTGTCGCCGCTGCGGCCGCGGCCCCGGGTGGTCGTGCCCGTGCTGCCGTCCAAGTCGGAGAAGGCCCGCTTCCAGATGATCGCGGCCTTCACCCCGATGATCTTCGGTCTGGTGATGTTCGCCGTCACCAAGCAGATCTACATGCTGCTCTTCTGCGCGATGACTCCGATCATGATGCTCGGGCAGTGGATCAGCGAGAACCGCGAGGGCAAGAAGAAGAACAAGACCTCGGTCAAGCAGTACAAGAAGGACGTCGCCGCCTACGAGGCCGAGCTGGACCGGATCGGCAAGCAGGACCAGGCCCACCGTCGGGCCGACAGCCCCGACCCCGCCGAGGTGCTGCTGTTCGCGACCGGACCGCGCCGCCGCCTGTGGGAGCGCCGGATCACCGACGTGGACGCCCTCCAGCTGCGGATCGGCGTCGGGGCCCTGCCGGCCGGCGTCGACCTGGCCATGGCCCGCGGCGGGTACGACGAGGACAAGCCGGCGCCGCCGCTGCTGGCCGACGTACCGGTCACCCTTCCGCTCGCCGAACTGCGCGTCGTCGGCGTCGCGGGCGACCGCGCCCGCGCCCTCGCCAGCGTGCGCTGGCTCGCCGTACAGGCCGCGGTGCTGCACAGCCCGCGCGATCTGTCGCTGGTCGTGCTGTCCGCCGTACGCGAGTCCGGCGCAGACTGGGCCTGGGCCCACTGGCTCCCGCACACCTCGCCCCAGCTGGGGCAGGACTGCGTCGCCCTGGTCGGATCCGACTCCGAGGCCATCACCCGCCGCGTGAACGAGCTCCTGAACGAGCTGGCCCGGCGCAAGGCCGCCCGCGAGGACCACAGCTCGATGAGCGGCGGCATGGTCCCGGACCCGTTCGTGCTGCTGGTGCTCGACGGGGCGCGGCTCCTGCGCCGGGTCCCCGGAGTGCCGCAGCTGCTCCAGGAGGGACCGGAGTACGGGATCTTCGCGCTCTGCCTGGACGAGGACGAGCGGGTGCTCCCCGAGGAGTGCGCGGCGGTCGTCGCGTGGACGTACGAGTCGCCGACCCGGGTACGGCTGCGCGGCAGCGGGCTGGAGGCCGTCGGCGAGGTGCTGGCCGACCAGGTCGGACCCGAGTGGTGCGAGCTGCTCGCCCGCTCCCTGGCGCCGGTGCGCGACGTCAGCCGCGACGACGCGGGCGGGGCCCTGCCGACGGCGGCCCGGCTGCTGAGCCTCCTCGGCATGCCCGATCCGACGGGCAACGACATCGAGAGGATCTGGCGGGCCGGCGGTTCGACGACCGCGGCGCCCATCGGCATCGCGGCCGACGGAACGTTCACCCTGGACATCCGGCGGGACGGGCCGCACGCCCTCATCGCCGGTACGACCGGCGCGGGCAAGTCCGAGCTGCTCCAGACGATCATCGCGTCGCTGGCCGTGGCCAACCGGCCGGACGCCCTCAACTTCGTCCTCATCGACTACAAGGGCGGCAGCGCCTTCATGGACTGCGCCCGCCTCCCGCACACCGTCGGCATGGTCAGCGACCTCGACGCCCACCTGACCGAGCGGGCCCTGGCCTCGCTCGCCGCCGAACTCCACCACCGCGAGACGATCCTGTTCAACGCGGGCACGAAGGACATCGAGGACTACAACGACACCAGGAAGCTGCGCCCCGAGCTGGAGCCGATGCCCCGACTGGTGCTGGTCATCGACGAGTTCGCCTCGCTGGTCGCCGAGCTCCCCGACTTCATCGCCGGTCTCGTCGACATCGCGCGGCGTGGCCGTTCGCTGGGCGTGCACCTGATCCTCGCGACGCAGCGCCCTGCCGGTGTGGTCAGCGCGGACATCCGGGCCAACACCAACCTCCGCATCGCACTGCGCGTGACCGACGGCACCGAGTCCCAGGACGTCATCGACGCCCCCGACTCCGGCGCCATCGCCAAGTCGACCCCCGGACGCGCCTTCGTGCGCTCCGGCGCGCAGTCCCTCGTGGGCGTGCAGTCCGCCCGTATCGGTGGCCGGCGCCCGGCGACCGGGAACAGCGGCCCGAAGGCGAACCTGATCCCGCTCACCTGGGACTCGTACAGCCGTCCGCTGCCGAGGGCGGCCGACACGGGCGACGACGGCACGATGGTCACCGACCTCGCCGTGCTCGTCGACGCCGTCCGGTCGGGCTCGGAGGCGATGGGCTTCCCGGCGCCGCGCAGCCCGTGGCTGGACCCGCTGCCCGAGCACGTGACGCTGGAGGACCTGCCCCAGCCGGCCGCCGCGCCCGTGCACGGGGACGTACCGCCGATCGGATACGCCCTCACCGACCTCCCGGCGCAGCAGGCGCGGGCGGCGTTCGGGCTCGACTTCGTGAGCGGCGAGCACACGATGCTGGCCGGCGGCGCGCGTTCGGGCCGCTCCACGGCCCTGCGCACGCTGGCCGGTGCGCTGGCGCGGGCCACCGACCCGGGTGACGTCCACGTGTACGGGATCGACTGCGGGTCGAACGCGCTCCTGCCGCTCGTACGGCTGCCGCACGTCGGCGCGGTCGTCAACCGTGACGAGCCCGACCGGGTGCGGCGGCTCATCGACCGGCTGCTGACGGAGATCAGCCGGCGCCAGCAACTGCTCGCCATGGAGGGGGCGTCGAGCGCGGCAGAACAGCGGGCGGCGGCCGCTCCCGAGGACCGCCTTCCGTGGATGGTCCTGCTGCTGGACAGCTGGGAGGGCTTCGTCTCGTCCTTCGAGAGCTACAACTACGGCCAGCTCATCGAGATGGTCCAGCGGATCTTCCGCGAGGGTTCGGCGGTGGGCCTCAAGGTGGTCATGACGGCCGACCGGAGCGGCCTGAGCGGCATGGTGGCCTCCGCGTTCGTGGACCGGCTGATCCTGCGCTTCGCCGATCCCAACGACTACTCCGTGGCCGGCATCCACCCCCGCGAGGTCCCGAAGAACATGGGTCCGGGGCGTGCGCTGCGGATCACCGACACGGGCATCGACGAGACGCAGATCGCGCTGCTCGACCCGGACCCGTCGGGCCAGGCCCAGGTGCGGATGCTGCGGGAGATCACCGAGGCCGTGCAGGCCCGGTACGGCCGTGTCCCGGTGCGCCGCCGCCCGATGCGGGTCGACGCGCTGCCGGTACGGATCACGGCCCGCCAGGCGCTGGACCTGGACCCGGAGTTCACCGCGCCGTCGCCGCTGTGGGCGCTGCTCGCGGTGGGCGGGGACGAGCTGACCCCCCTCGGCATCGACCTGGAGGAGTCCGGCCCCGGCTTCGTGATCGCCGGTCCGCCGAAGTCCGGCCGCTCCACGGCCCTGGTGTGCGCGGCGGAGTCGCTGCTGGCGTCGGGCACCCCGCTGGTGCTCATCACCCCGCGGCGCTCGCCGCTGCGGGACCTGGAGGGGCACCCGGGCGTGCTGGGCTCCCTGAACGCGGAGAGCCGCGAGGAGGACCTGGCCGAGCTGGTGGAGAAGGCGGAGGGGCGCCCGTACGTGGTGGTCGCCGACGACGCCGAACTGCTCTACGACACCCGGCTGGACGAGCCGCTGGAGGCCCTGCTCCGCAAGGGGGCGGACGGCGGGCTGGGCCTGCTGACGGCCGGTACGACGGACGCGCTGAACTCGCAGTACCGGGGCTTCGTGACGGCGGCGCGCAAGTCGCGCAACGGTCTGCTGCTGACCCCGCAGAGCTCGCAGGACGGCGAACTGTTCGGCCTGCGCCTCCCGTCGAACACCGGCGGCGGCGCGGCAGGCAGCGGCCTGTTCGCCTCGGGCGGCTCGTTCGTCCCGGTCCAGGGCGTGATGCAGGGCTGAGGGATGCGGCCGGCGGGCCGTGGATATGCTGAACCGTCTTTATGACAGCTGGCGGCGCAAGCCGTAGGGGGAGGACGACCACATGCCTTCGTACGACAGTTCCCGGGCACGCCTGAGGCTGGCCGACCGTCACATCGCGGTGTTCGCACACCTCATGGACGGTGAGACCCCGCCGGACGAGCTGTGGGACTCCTTCGTGGAGCTCCAGCGGACGGGCCTCGTGGGAGAAGAGGGCGAACTGGCCCCGCTCCTGCGGGACCTGCTCGGCGCACTGTCGGAGCCCGTCCTCATGGTCCAGGTGGAGATCACCGGCGAGCACGGCCCGATCAACCACGGTGTCGTGGTGGGCAGGGACGCGGTCGTCTCCCACGACGGCTGGCCGGGCGAGGAAGAGTCCGAGTACGTCTCGATCGAGCCCACCACCCTGGTGTGGGACCTGGCCCGCAAGGTCAACCTGCACCGTGGGGAGCGCGACCGTACGGAGCCCGCAGTCACCCGCATCGAGACCAACATGGCTGCGTTGGACGCGGTGTTCGTGGCGGTCGAGGAGGCCGCGGGCAATGAGGAGGCCGCCCGCGACCTGGCCCGGAAGGCGGCCGTGGAGGCGGACGGCACCCTGGAGGGCGCCGCGCTCGACCAGTTCCTGGATCTGGTCCTGGCCCTCAACGCGACCTGGCGGGTCACGACGGCCTGGGACGGCACCTACGAGGGCGAGCGCACCGCGATGGTCCGCGCCCTCGCGACCTGGGACTGCGGACCGCTGGGCTACTGGATCAGGGAGCAGCCCGAGGAGCCGATCATGCCCGGCCAGGTCACGCCGCAGAGCGCTCTGGTCGTCGTACGGAGCACTGCGGGCGAGGTCTGGGACAAGCTGACGGACCTGCTGCCGGACAAGGAAGAGATGATCGACGAGGCCGCCGGGGCCTGAGGCCCCGGCGGAACCCGCCCGTAACTCCAGGCCTCACCAGTTGAACGGGTTGAGTTTCTTGACCGCGCTCTTGGCCTTGTCCTTCACCCAGTCCTTGGCCTTGCCCGCTCCTGCCTTGATGTCGTCCCAGTGCTCGACGATCTTCGCACCGCCGTACACGGCGCCGAAGACGACGGCCGCACCGATGGTGAAGGGGTTGGGCGCGACCATCGCCAGGGTCAGCGAGGCGTTGAAGCCCACCTCGGCCACGTCCGCGACGTAGCCGGCGCCTTCCCGCTGGAAGGCCTTGACGGGATTGCCCTGCGAGGCGACGTTGGCGATGCTGAGGCCCGTCGCGGCGACGCCGCCGACGACGCCGGCGCCGCGGAGGAAGCCCGCGGTCTTGGACGATGCCGCGAGCCCCGTGCGGAAGGCGGACGAGCCTTCCGGCGCGGCCGCAGCCGCATTCTTGAAGACGGTGTACAGGCTCGCCTGGCCGGCCCGGGCGACCGGCGTGCCCGCGTGCGTGGCGCCGCCGAACGCTTTGGCCATCTCGTCCGAACCGACGATGAAGTCGATGACGCCGTTGGCCTTCAGGCTCTGCACCACGGGCGTCGCCCGGAAGGCGTCCCAGGCCCTGCCGAACAGGTCGCCCCGGACACCGGCCGTGCCGGGGACCCCGCTGGCGTTCTGGTAGACGGAGCTCGAATTGAAGGCGTTGCCCAACTGTCCGGGGAGCCAGCTTCCGGGAGCGCTGACGGACCGGATCTTGGGGGCCCACTGGATCATCTTGTTGCCGCCCTTGCGCAGCAACTCGCTGTTGCTGCCCCGCAGCATCGTGCCGACCCTGATCTTCCAGGTGCGGGCGGCGCCGTTCTGGACGCTGTTCCCGACCAGGACCTTGGTCAGCGAGGTTCCGTGGATGGTGACCACGGCGGTGGCGGCGGTGACGGCCGTCCAGTCGCCGAAGATCTTGACGAGGGTTGTGATCGTCTCCTCGTGGCCCTGCAGGCCGGGCAGCTTCGCGAGGGCGTGGCCCTCCAGCCGGGCGATCCAGTCGGCGAGCTTCTCGTTCGGCTGGCGCTTGAACTCGTACGCCGCCGGGTCCTCGCTGGCCGCCACCGAGTTGGCCAGGAGCAGCGTATCGGGCGACATCTGCTCACCCTGGTACGCCTTCAGCTCCTCGGGCGAGAAGCCGGCCCAGCGCAGTCCGGCCTCCGGGTCACCGTCCTCCAGGCGGGCGATGGTGGCTCGCCTGCGCAGGTCCGGACCCGTGTCGTGCACCCAGGCGCGCAGCGGCCGCAACGAGCCGAGCTTGCTGGTCACGCCCAGACTGGACGCCCTGGTGAACGCTTCGTCCACCTTGTCCTGGGCCCCGCCACGCCCGTCGAGGAGCTTGGCCAACTGGTCGAGGTCGTCAGGATTCGCGTTTCTCATGTG
This sequence comes from Streptomyces sp. NPDC037242, assembly GCF_055604165.1. Classification (NCBI taxonomy): domain Bacteria; kingdom Bacillati; phylum Actinomycetota; class Actinomycetes; order Kitasatosporales; family Streptomycetaceae; genus Streptomyces; species Streptomyces sp. NPDC037242. The sequence continues at coordinate 162,722 of NZ_JBVJUY010000008.1, read as the reverse complement.
CTGTCCCCCCGTGACTTCATGAGCGAATGGAGTTGTTCAGGCCCCTCAGCGGTCACCCACGAGGGCGAATGCGAATGCCAGGCGCCGGTCCAACCAGTCCGCCTTGACGGTGACCTTTTCGCTGCCCTGCGACACCATCACGACCTTGTCGTCGGCCCGCCATTCGAGGGTGCGCGGCTTGGAGGGCCGGTCGCCGCCCTCCGCCCCCAGGCTCGTGACGGCGGTGAAGACCTCGGAGAGGCCCTTGTCCAGCGCCCGCGTCGCGAACCCCTTCGCGTCCCCGCTCACCCACTCGTTGCGCCCGACGACCGGAGGGTGGCCGGGCTGGTCGATGCGCCAGGTGTGCTTGAAGAGGCGACGGGGCGGGATCCGCCGCAGGGTGCCGATGAGTTGCCCCTGTCCGTCGTGGACGTCGTGGTGGCGCTCGCCGTCGACTTCCCGGCCGTCCTTGTCGATGAGGCAGAGCAACGTCTGGGACTCGGCGTCCTCGTAGAGCGCGTAGCCCTCGTCCACCCGGCCGACGAAGGCGCACGGTGCGAAGATCCGGAGGTCCTTGCCGTTCTTCGGTACGCGCACGGCCAGCGGCCCGAACGTGCTCGTGCGGCGCTTGGCGGTGACGGGGCGCTCGGTGTTGCCGACGACGAAGTCCCGTACCCGTTCCCAGGCGACGGGCGCCACCGGCGGTTCCTCGACGGGCTTGCTCTTTCCGAAAGCCACTACGCCTCCTCAGGTACCGGGGTGTTTCCTGACCGACCATTCATACCGTGTGACTGTCGCTCCGTGTATCGGCGGTCAGTAGGCGACGCCGGTGGCCCGTGCCAGGGCGGTCAGGAATGACGTGCGGTCGTGGGTGGCGATGGTGAGGGCCTTGCCCTCGCGGGTGGTGAGGACCACCGAGTCCATGCCCATCGGGACGGCCCAGCCGCCGCCGACGAGGCGCGGCGTGTTCCACTCCGTTTCCCGCAGGCCGGGAATGCCGTCGATGTTCGACGCCGACGAGGCGTAGCGCATGGCCATGCCCGGCACCGCCTGCTGGAGGGCCACCTGGACGGAGCCCGGGTGGATGGAGGCGAGGGGGAAGCGCTCGCGGCCGACGCGCAGGGTGCCCTGCGCGGGGTCGATGCGGATGCGGTTGTAGATCCGCTTCGAGATCGGCACGGCGAGGCAGGGCAGCAGGACCAGCAGGAAGACGGCGGAGACGGCGAGCCACGGCCCCGTGTCCTCGGGGATCGAGTCGACGCCCATGGCGGCCACACCGGCCAGGTAGAGGCCGATGCATATCGCGGACCAGGTCTTGGGGAGCTTTTCGACGTACACGTGGTCTCTCTCGGTTCGCCTCGGGGCGGTCGGTGGCCGGCGCTGGTGGCCGGCAGGCGACTACCGGTTGATGGACTGGATCTCCTGGACCGTGACGTCCTGGGACGTGCCGAAGGTTCCGTTGGGCAGGGCGCCGCCCTGGCCGGTGCTGCTGCGCCACTCGACCTTCCAGGTCACCGTCGCACGCAGCTTGTGCGGGCCGGAGCCGGTGGTGGCGCGCAGGTACGTGACACCGCAGGGCGGGGTCTGGTTGGCCTTGTCCTGGCTGAACGGGGCTCCGATGCTGCCGTCCGCGGCGATGGCGCAGACACCGCTCGCCGGGTGGAGCCGGGCGTCGGCCGTGCCGGGGTCGAGCTTGAGTGACACCGGGGTCGCGGTGGTGGTCGCCGACAGGCCGGAGTTCGGGATGCTGGCCGTCACGGAGACGGGCTTGAACGTCGACTTGTCGAGCCAGGTCCACGTGGGCAGGTTCACGGTGGACTTGTCGCCCGGCTTCATGGTGATCGTGGTGTCGGGCAGGCGCAGCTCGTCGTACGCGTACCCGGCGAGGACCTGGGGGCTGACGGCGAGCGGTTCGCTCGGGGTGGCGCCGTTTGCGACCCAGAACGGCAGCTTGTCGCAGGAGGTGGCCGCGGGGTCGTCCTTGCGCTTGGGGTTCACCACGGACGCCCAGAACATGCCCTGGCCCTGCTTGTCCAGGTTGTAGTCCTTGTAGGGCGTGCCGTCCTTGTAGTACGAGTTGAGGACTCCGGCGAACATGTCGCCGACCAGGGGGAGGCCGTCGATGGCCTTGACCCGGGCCTCGATCTCCTTGGGGGAGAAGGCGGGCTCGTACCAGCACGCCGGGGGAGTCCAGTTGCCGTCGTCGGAGCTGAGCGTGCCGGTCTTCGCGGAGCCGGGGTCACCCGGGGTGCTGACCTGGATCTTCGTCTCGGCGGTGATGTTCTGGCCGTCCTGGCCGCCCTTCGCCCCGCCCTTGCTTCCGTCACCCCGGTCTGCGTGAGCCGCGGGGACGGCCTGGGCGGTGGCGAGCGCGCCCAGGAGAACTATGGCCGCGGCTCGCCCGCGCATCACGGCTGGCATGCCTGGAACCCTCGCTCCGAGATCGTCTTGCTCGTCTGCCAGACACCCTTGTCGTTCTGTTCGAGACGCTCGTTGTAGAAGACGTAGGAGTTTTTGGTGGCAGGTGTGGCGTCGACCTTGCCCGTCTTCAGGTCCTTCGTGTAGCCCTTGCTCTCGTCGGCGCAGTAGGTAACAGCGGCGGCCCCGTCCTTGAGGAAGGTGACCTTCCGGGCGAAGTGCCGGACCGTGCCCGTTACGGTCTTGCCGTCCTTGATGAAGCCGTTGATCCAAGTGGTGGTGTCCACCAGGGCGGTGTCCTTCGTGTAGAAGGCCACGGCGGCGGACTTGGGGTCCTGGCGCGCGATCGCGTCGTCGACAGCCCGTATGTGCTCCGCGTTGTCGCGAAGCACCGCGTCCATCTTCGGATCACCGGTGCTCTCACCCTCGAAGACGAGAACGTCGTCTGCGGGCAGGGTGAGCTTCGGGCGGTCGGCACCGACGGGAGCCGAGGGGCTGGGCGAGGCCGAGGCTGAGGGGGCGTTGTCGACGCCCGCGATCTTTTCGGCCGGGGGCTTCGAGTCGCCGCCGCAGGCCGTCACCGTCAGGGAGAGTGAGGCGACTAGGGCGGCGAGGGCGGTGAGACCGGCCCGGTTTCGCGCGATCATGGTCAACTTCCGTAACGTTTGCATCAGCTAGGTAAGGATCTCATCAGATCATGGCACGAGGTGGACAGCCGCGTGCCCACCGCGTCGATATGCTGGCTCCGTTGTCGAGACAGCGGGGGAGCTGCCATGGGTAACCCGGACATTCAAGAACTCAACCAGCGTGCTGGAGCACTGAGGTCGCTCGCCGACCACATCGAGAAGATGATGGATCAGCCGCGCAACTTCAGTACGGGGCAGATGAAGACCTGGGAGGGTCCGAACGCCACCGACGTGCGGGGCAAGCTCAACACCTGGCACACGACGTGCGGCAACGTGGCGAAGTCCCTCCGCGAGGAGGCCCAGCAGAGCTCGGATGCGGCCAAGGAGCTTCAGAAGCAACCCAAGACGTGATCCACGACGGCGGGGCGCCCACCTTGTAGAGGTGGACGCCCCGCCGTTCGTGAGTCTTCCGATCCGTGGGACGGATCAGGTGGCGCGCTCGATGTTGTCGGCGCTGGTGGACGCCGACTTGCTGGCGTCGTTGAGGGTGTCGACCCACTTCGTGAAGGTTCCGCGAGCGGTCTCCCACTCCTGGCGGAACTGGTCCGACTTCGGACCCTTCCAGTAGCCGGTGCTGCCGGAGGTCGAAGAGTTCAGGTTGTTGATCAGCGTCTGCAGATCCCCGGCCTTGTTGTGAAACAGCTTGGCCAGGTCCCTGAGCTGCTTGATATCTGCGCCACGATCCATGGCGGCCCTCCCCGTATCGCTCTGGTGTCACTGATGGTGCGTTTGCACCTGGGGACGCTATCGCACCTTCTGCCGTTCCAGAGAGTCCTGTTCGAATCTTGAGGCCGATCTGAGGTCAAATCAGGGGATTGACACTGGGGGCGCCGGGTGGGCGGGGCGCTCCGGTGCCGTGGGGCGTTCGCCCTCGTACGGGCATCCGTACGGGCATCCGTACGGGCATCCGTGATTATGCTGAGCCGGCAGGGACCACAGTGGCCGACGGAAACAGGGCGGTGACGAACAGTTGCGTACCGGGACCATTCGGAAGATCTCGTACGCCGTTCTCGTGGTGGCGGCGGTCTCCAGTTGCTCGATGTCGCCCGGCTCCGGGTCAGGATCGTCGAAGAAGGGCGACCGGGGCGGGCGTACGTACCAGGAAGCCCTGGACGCCATGCTCCCGGGCGTCCGGGAGGCGATGAAGCCGGCGATGCCGGAGATCGAGCCGCAGGAGGAACTGCGGGGCAACGCGGACTGCGGAGGCCCCGACCTCCTCGACGGCAAGGACGCCAGCAAGGTGAGGTCCACCTTCGACGTCGACCTGACCGGAGTGGCCTCGGACACGCGCTCGCCGGAGGAGCTGGCGAGCGGCGTGGTGGGCCGGCTCACAAGTCAGGGCGGGTGGAAGGCGGGCCAGCGGGCGGACAGCGCACCGGTCGGCAAGCCCGACGGAGTGATCAAGTACGTGGACCTGCCCGGCTCCGGCACCGTCATGGTCATCGCCTACCCGTTCAAGACGACATCGGGTGCGGTCATCCCGAAGCTCTCGGCCGTCATCGAGACGGACTGCCTCCGCAACCCGAAGTACATGAAGGAGTAAGCGGGCGGGCAGGGGTCATACGGTCGGCTCCGGCCGTCAGCTGGGCTGGTTTCCGGAAGTCTTGTCCTTCCGGTTTCCGGCTTCCTTCTCCAGGTCGGTGGCCATCGTTCCCAGGCGCGCCTTTCGCGTGGAGAGTTCCCCGCGAACGTGTGTCGCGGTGGGACCCTGCCACTGCTCGTCGGCCTTCGCGTTGCGGTCGGCGGCGATCTCGATGGGCTCGTCGAGCAGGACCCGGATGTCGGCGGCCAGTTTCCGCAAATCGACTGCATCGTTCGCGCCCATGGCAAATCGCCCCGAATCTTCCCTTGGTTGATCGCTTCGCTGGTCATGCCGCTGTTGGCGGTATTACGATACGCCGCCATGGCCATGGTTTTTGCGGATCCGGAGATGCTCGACCGACTGGCGAAATCGCTGGACAGCAAAGCAGGCGCGATTCCCCAGCTGAAGAGCCGGGCGTCCACGCTCGAAGCCGGCGGGCTCGTCGCGGGGCTGCCCGCGATCGCCTCCTGGCTGGGGGACACGGCCAAGGACCTGCGGCGTCGCGCCGGCATCCTGCGGTCGCCCTCCGAATCGCCCTTCGACACCCTCGCGGCGTTCGGGCTGCCTCCGGGTGTGGCCGGCGACCCGAATGCGGGGAAGAAGTTCCAGACCGAACTGAAGGCTCTTCTCGAAGAGCAGAAGAACGGCACTCCGCAGCAGCGCGCCCAGGCGGTGAAGGACTACTTCGCCAAGCTCTCTCCCGCGCAGCAGGCGGCGCTCGCGGCCGAGGATCCGCTGCTCGTCGGAAACCTGGACGGCGTACCGGTCAATGTCCGCTTCGCGGCGAACCGGCTGACCATCCAGGCGGAATACACCAAAGAAGCCGCCTACTTGGCGACGCTCAAGCCGACCGACGGCGCGTACAAACGCACCAAGGAGCGCGTGGACACGCTGCGGAGCTTCATGAACCCGCGCGTCAAGACGGTGCTCGACCCGAACACGGGCCAGAAAATAAAGGTCGAGGTTCCGCGGCAGTTCCTCGTCTTCGACCCCAACTTCGGCTCGACCGCGGACCCCAAGTCCTCGCCCTTCCCGGACGGCCGGATCGCCGAGGTCGTGGGCGATCTGGAGAACGCCGACAACGTCGCGTTCCGGGTTCCGGGCATCACCAACCGGCTCGACAACTTCAACGGCTTCTCCAGCGGCGGCTACCAGCTCGTCGCCGACGAGAACGGGGTCGAGCAGCCGGGAACGGCCGTGGTGAGCTGGCTCGGCTACGACACCCCTGAGCTCGGCGACTCCGTGGACCCGGCCAAGGCCTTCGCGGGCGGGGCGGCCCTGAACGCGTTCCGCCAGGGCATATCCGTCAACCTGAAGCCGAACGCCGGGCTGGACATCTTCGCCCACAGCTACGGGACGCTGGTCACGAGCAAGGCGCTGCAGGCGGGCCTGACCAACGTCGACAACGTCACGTTCATGGGAAGCCCGGGCCTCGGGCCCAACATCAACTCCGTCGCCGACTTCAAGATGCCGAACACCAAGTTCTTCGCCATGCGGGCGCCCGGGGACTGGGTCTCGTACACGCAGGGGCACGGCAACGACCCGGCGGACTTCAAGGACATCACCCGTCTCGCCACCGACGGCGCCAGCGGCCACTCCCAGTACTACGACGGGAAGACCGGCTCCCTGGCCAACATGCAGCGGATCTTCTACGGCGGCGACGCCAAGCCCCTGACCTTCACGCACACCTCCCTCGACGACGAGCAGATCGGCGCGGCCGAAGCCCGCGAGATGGTCGGCTTCCTGCACGCGAAGGTCCCGCCGGACGTCGTGGTGAAGATGGGCGGCGAGCTCGACGCGGCCGTGCAGGCCCACTTCGCGGGGCGGATCGGTGTGAAGGACCTGCTGGTGGAGGTCCACTCGGTCCTGGGCAAATACAACATGCTGGACCGGGTCCCGCCGGACGAGATGTTCGGCAAGATCAACGACCTCGCCGGCAACGTCGCGTACAAGCAGACGTACAAGGCGGTGAAGGACAAGGGAGCGCCGGACTTCGTCGCGGCAGCGGCGGGCAAGGCGGCGGAGCTCGCCTCGGAGAAGCTGCTCGGGGCGGTCACCTGGCCGGTGGTCAAGCTCCTGGAGGTCGACCGGATCGCGAACGACGTGAAGCAGTTCGGCGACATCGTCCACCAGGGCGCCACCGAGATCGGCGGGCACGTCAGGGAGCTGGGTACGGAGCTGGGCAGGGAGGGCGCCCAGATCTACAACGACACCAAGGAGCTGTCGGACGGGCTGTTCAAGGACGGCGGGAAGGTGGTCCTGGAGCTCGGCGACACCTTCGTACGGCCCTGGAACGCGGGCGAGAACGCCGGGGACATCTGGAAGATCGCGGACGGCGCGAAGGACAAGATCTTCGACAAGGTCCCCGACATCGCCGGGGGTCTGAACGACGCGAAGAACACGATCGTGGACAAGGGCGGCGACATCGCCAGGTCCGCGGCCGAGACCGGTGGCAAGGCGATCGACAAGGGCATCGACATCGGGAAGGGCGTCGTCAAGTTCTTCGGTGGATAGGCTCACGGCGGGGTGTGCAGGGACTCGGGAAGGACTGGTGGGACAGGGCATGGGACAGGACAGCGGACAGGCCAAGAGGGATCGCGGCCGGCTCGTGAAGGAGGCCGGGGCGGTCCTCAAGCGAGTGCTCGGTGACGCCACGCTGGTGGAAGTGCCCTCGCCCGTGGGGCCGGAGGCCATCTCGCTCACCGCCTTCGACGAGTCCGAGACCCGGTCGGTGCAGGAGTTGACGGCCGCTCTGGTCGAGGTGCTGGGCAAGGCGGGCTGGACGCTCCAGGAGACCGAGGGCGATCCGGCCCCCGCGGCCGCCGGCCCCGCGCTGTACGCCGTACTGCCCGGCCTCGGCAGCGGTTCCTTCGCCGTGCAGCCGCCCGCGGTCTCCTTCGCCGGGGTGCTGGAGGGCGACGCGTGAGCGGCCCGGAGGACGTGACCGACCCGGCGCGGACGCTGTCCGCGGAGATCCGTGCCGCGATCAGGGCGGCGTCGCCGAGCGCCGTGTATCCGGACGACGAGTTCGACGGCGACTCGGCCCGCATCGCGGGGTGGGACCCGCAGGAGACGGCGTCCAACGGCACACTGCTGCGGGCGAGCACGCAGTACCTGGCGGAACGCGGCTGGCGGGTGGCCCCCGAGGCGACGGACAGCGACGACCGGTCCGCCCGGATCTTCAAGGACGGCGTGGGCAGGGGACGGCTGTACGCCTCCAGCCGCGGGCTGACGTTCACGGGGAGCGTGGCTCCCTCGCGGTGACGCGAAAAGAGGAGGCCGGTTGTCTACTTGTCCCAACCTCGTGACTATGCTGGGCAGTTTGTAGGACTGCACGGATGTTCGCACGGGGGAGTAGCTGATGAGGAAGGCCAATCCGCAGGACCTCGAGCAGCTCGCGAAGCTGCTCGACGGCAAGGGCGGATCGCAGGACAAGATCGCCGAGGCGTTCACGCGCGCCTCGTCACTCGGCGTCACGGCGAAGCTCGGGCCACTGCGGCCGATCCAGAGCTGGAACACGGAAACCGCGCCGGACCTGCGCAAGCGGGCCGGCATCCTGAAGGCCGAGAACGGGGACCCGACGGGAGGCTTCCTGTGGGCCGGCTTCTCGGCCGAGGACGCGGCGCTGCTGGCGCTCAACCCGCAGCTCGCGATCCTGGCGGGCGCTGCCTCGCTGGCCGACGACGGCAAGTTCGACTGGGTGAAGCGTCAGAAGGGCGAGACGTACACCGAGTGGCAGAACCGGATGAAGAGCGACGCCGTCGCCAAGATCACCGGTGACAAGAAGATGGGCGAGGTCGTCGCCGATTACTACGACCTCGTCGAGTTCGTACAGTCGGCACCCGGCGCCCTGTTCAAGGGGGGCAAGGCGGCCTGGGACCTCATCAAGCTCGTGAAGAGCGGCACTCCGCTCAAGGCGCCGGGCACCACACTGGCGCAGCTCCTGAGGGGCAACGGCTCGTCGTTGCTGCCGGCCGCGGTACGCCTCCAGGGCGCGCGCCTCGGCGGGCTCATCCCGCCTCCCCTGCTGAACTTCCTCGCGGGCAATGAGCGTCTTGCCCAGGTGTTCGGCGGCCGCCTGCACGCGTACGAGGCGAGTCTCATCAGGGTGGGGCTGAATGCGGGGAGCCAGGCGAACGGCGGTCTCCTGTCCCGTTTCGCGGCAGGTGCCGGGACCTCCCTGCGGACGGCCGGGTTCTGGCGGGGTGCCGGCATCGCGGGCAGTGTCGTCGCCACGGGCGTGGGGGCCTTCGAGCTCTACCAGAAGGGCAACCCGGTCGAGGCCTTCAAGAAGGACAAGGCCGGATACGTGGCGGACGTGTCGGGTGTGGCTTTCAACGCATCCCTGACGGCGGCGATGATCGCGCCGAACCCGATCACGATCGGTGCTGTCGCGGTGACAGGCATTGTCTATGGCGTGGCCTCCATCGTGGACAACTGGGACACGGTGAAGAAGTGGCCGGGCAAGGTGGCGGACGCGGCGGGCAAGGCAGGCGAGGCGATCTCGAAGGGTGCGGGCAAGCTGGCCGATGGCGCCAAGAAGCTGGTGAGCAAATACAACCCATTCGACTAAACTCAACCGATTCGACTGAGGGGCGCCGGATGACCACGATCCATTTCGAACTTTCCCATGCCGGTACCACCGAGGGGCTCGTCTACAAGACGTCCACCCACGGTTGGTCGGGAATCGTGCCCGGCTTCGGACCGGTCGAGCTGAAGTTCCCGCTGGAGCGGGTCGACCGCAACCTCAACCTGCTTCTCGGGGCGGCCTGGGGGGAGAACTTCCCGACCGTGACCTTCACCGCAATAGGCTTCCGCAACCACCTGCGGATGGCCGAGATGCAGTTGAACGTCAACGAGTGGCCGGCGATGTTCAAGCGCCGGCGCCTGGCCGTGACGCGGCGGGGGCGCGCACTGCGCATCAACGTCTGCGGGCGCGACTACCGCTACCAGGTACTCGCCGGCAAGCGCCGGCACGCGCTCGTGCGGGACGGCGCCAGTGTCACCACGACCCGCTCCGAGTGGAGACATCCCCGGACGATCTCCGGCGTGGCGGAGGGGAACATCGACAACGTCGATGTCGCTCTGGCGATAGCCCTGCAGAGCATGTACACGCGCAATCTCACCTTCGCAGGCGCTCTGTATTCCCTTCCCGGCCGAATGCTGAGCCGGGCTGATCTGCCGGACTTCTGAGCACTGAACCGACTTAGTTCCAAAGGAATGTGACATGCCTTCGATAGATACGGCCCGACGTCGACTGCGCCTCGCCGATTCCCACATCAGCGTGCTCGGCCTCCTCGTGGAGGAGGACGCGGTACCTGCCGAACTCGAAACGGCACTGGCCGAACTCCGGTCGGCCGGAATCGTCGGCGACGAGGGAAACATCGTCGGGGACCTCTACCCCCTCGTCTCCACCCTGCTGGCGCCGCGCGTCATCGTCCGTACGGAGATAACCGGTAACCAGGGCCTGATGGAGTGCGGCGCCGTCATCGGCAACGACTTCGTCTTCACGCACGAGGGCTGGCCCGGCGAAGCCGAGTCCGAGTACGTCCCCGTGGAGGCCCCGCTGCTCGTGCCGGCCCTCGCCCGCAGCATCGACCTGCACGACGACATCGTGGAAGGCGCCGACCTCGCCGAGGTGATCAACTCGACCACCGGCGAGCTGGACGCGCTGATGGTGCGCATGGAGGCCGGCCAGGGGGTCGTGGACACCGAGACGGTCGTACGCGAGACCGGCGCCCCGGCGCGCCTCGTCGAGGTGCTCGCGCAGCTCAACTGCATGTGGCGGATGACGGTGGTGTGGAAGAACGCCCACGTCGAGAACGCCGAGCCGACCTTCACGGGCCTGGCGGTCTGGGACTGCGGCCTGGAGGGCTACTGGGTGCGGGAGCTGCCCGCGGAGCCCGTGCGCGAGGGTGAGGTCACCCTGGAGAGCCCGCTGCGGGTCCGGCGCACCAACGCCAAGGAGCTGTGGCAGGCCATCGCCGACCTCCTGCCGGAGGGCTCGGAGCTCGCCTGAAACGGCAGTGCCGCTGTCCGCCGGGGTGTTCCCGGCGGGCAGCGGCACTCGTGTTCGTCAGCGGTTGACGGCCTGGATCTCCTGGACCGTCACGTTCTGGGGCTCGCCCTCCATGGAGCCGGAGGGCAGCGCGCCTCCCTGGCCGTTGCTGCCGGTCCAGCTGGCGTTCCAGGTGACGGAGGCCTGGAGCGGGTACGTGCCGTTGCCGGAGGAGCGCAGGTAGGTGATCCCGCAGGGCGGGGTCTGGTTCTCGGACCCCGCGGTGAAGGGAACGCCGGCCCCGCCGCCGGGGTTGAACGCGCACTCACCGGAACCCGGGTGGAGCGTCGCGTCCCCCGTACCGGGCTTCAGGCGTACGGACGCGGGCGTGGCGGTGGCGGTCGCCGAGATGTTGGTGCCACCCGCGCTGAGGGAGGCGGTGACGCTCTTCGGCTCGAAGACGTTCTTGTCCAGCCAGGCCCAGGTGCCGAGGTTGACCTTGGTGTTGTCCGCGGGGGCCAGGCTGACCCTGGTCGCCGGCAGGTCGATCGCGCCGTACGCGGCCTGCGCGAGCATCTCGGGGGTGATGGCCTGGCGGAAGGGCGGCGGTGTGCCGTTCGGGACCCATTCGGGCAGGTCGCTGCACGAGAAGGCGCCGAGCTCGTCCATGCGGTCGGGGTTCTGGACGGCGACCCAGAAGGCGCCCTCGCTCGCCTTGTCGAGGTTGTAGTTCTTGTACTTGCCGTCCTTGTAGATGTCCCGGAACTGGCCCACCGCCTGCTTGGCGTAGCTGTGCTGGCCGGGGTAGTTGATGGTGGAGGTGTAGAACGCCTCGACGTAGGCCTGGAACTCGGCGGCCGAGCGGGGTTCGTACCAGCAGGCGGGCGGCGTCCAGTTGCTCGCCGAGGTGAAGCCCTTGGGCGCCGCGCCGGGCGCCCTCTTGTCCCCGGAGAGCTGGACGGTCGACTGGAGCTTGCCGTTGTTCAGGCTGCCGCTGGTGTCGCCTCCTCTGGAGTCATTGGGTGGTATGTCCGCGTTCGCGGTGGACGGTATGAGCGCCAGTGCGGCGGCTACTGTCCCCGCTGCGAGCCAGCGCAGCGGAAGCCCTACGGTGTGCACGTCTTGTCTCCCCGCTTCGAGGTGAGGTTCGTGGTCTGCCAGACGCCCTGCTGGTTCTTGGCCACCCTGATCGAGTACTTGACGTACGAGTTGCTCGTGACGGGTGTGGTGAGGACCTTGCCCGTCTTGCGCTCCTTGGCGAACGCCTTGCTCTCGTCCGAGCAGTAGGCGACGCCTGCGGACTTGTCGTCGTAGACCTCGGTCTTGGGGTTGAAGAACCGCGTGGTCCCGGTGGCCGTCAGGCCGTCGTTCTTGAGCTTCGCGATCCAGGTCGAGGCGCCGATGAGCGCATCGCCCGTGTGGTAGAAGGCGACCGCGGGAGACTCGGCCTCGTCGCTCGCGATGGCGGCGTCGACGGAGGCGACGGCCTGTGTGATGTCCGAGAGAAGGGCGTCCTTCACGGGGTCACCCGTGGTCCAGCCCTCGAACTCGTGCTTCAGGTCCGCGGGGAGCGTGATTTTTGGACGCCCCGCCGTGTCCGACGGGCTCGCGCTCGGCGACGCGGACGACGGTGCGGAGCTCCCGTCCGCGCCGGCGATCTTGTCGTTGGCCTTGCCGCTGCCTCCGCCGCACGAGGTCAGGAGCAGGGCAGTCGCCGCGGCGGCGACTGCAACGGGCAAAGTGCGGCGGTTCACTGGGCAGCTCCTGGTGGGGCGAGGGTCATCTGAAGCGTTCTGACGCTACCGGCGCAGAGAATGGTTTCGCCAGGGCGAATGTGGCTGGATCCCGTGGAGATCGGCCGCGGTGCGGCCGGGTCATGGGGAATGCGGCGAATGTGAGGGTTGCGTGCCGTCCGGGGGCTCCGCGGGAGCGGTTGTAGGCCCATCCTCCTAGCCGGGAACCAGTGCCGTCTGAGTACGCGTACTCATTTATGCGCGGTCCGGTCTCACGGCGACCAACTCGCCTTGAGGTGCCTATGTGCTACTGCTACCGTGCGATCAGCTTGCTTTTTCTATGGTTCGGTCAAGTCTTAAACAGGCCCAGGTTCTGTTGCTGAATGACCGATTTTGTCTGTGGTAGTGCACGGGGGAGCGGTGGAGTGAAGGTCCAGGAACGTTCGGGTGCGGCGAGCCACAGGGGTTCAGGGTCCGCTCAGGGCGTTGGTGAGCGACTGCCCTCCTCGGGTCGGGAACGCAAGCCCGCGCTCGCCGCGTTGGCGGTACTGCTCATCCTCGCCGGTGCCCTCGGGGCCACCGTGCTCGTCCTGCGGGCCGGTGAGCGCATCGAGGTCGTCCGCATTTCGGCGGACATCGCCGCGGGCAAGTCCGTGAGCGACGCCAGCATGACGCCCGTGATGGTGGCGGACGACCCCGCCGTCCACTACGTGCGGTGGGAGCAGCGAGAGGCGCTGAAGGCGCTCCAGGCCAAGAACAGCCTGGTCAAGGGCACCATCGCGATCGGCGAGATGTTCTCCGACGTCAAGGGCCTCCCGGACGGCAAGGCCTTCGTCGGCCTCTCCCTCAAGGACGGCCAGTACCCCTCCGGGCTCAAGGCCGGCGACCACGTCGCCGCGTACCGCGTGAGCGCCGACGCCACCAAGCCCGCGGGCAACGCAGGTGCCGGCGAGGCCAACACGCTGCTCGTGCGCGACGCCAGGGTCAACGACGTCATCGTCGGCGACGGCAAGTCCATCGGCAGCGGAAGCCTGCCCGTCACCGTCATGGTCAGCACCAACGAGATCGCGCCACTGACCCAGGCGGCCGCGGCCGGCCAGGTGTCCCTGGTGCTCATCCCGTCGGCCTCCGGCTGATTCACGGGCGCACAGGAAAGCAGAAGACATGGCGCTCATCGCACTCGCCGCCGACAAGGGCTCACCCGGTGTGACCACCGCGGCCGTCGCGCTCGCAGCCGTATGGCCGCGGCGCACGCTGCTCGCGGAGGCGGACCCGGCCGGCGGTGACCTCGTATACCGCGGTGCTGCCTCCCACGGGGGACCGCTCAACCCGAACACCGGCATGCTGTCGATCGCTGCGACCGCGCGTCGCGGCCTCGCGCCGGACCAGCTCTGGGACCACGCCCAGACGATGTCCGGCGGCCTCGACGTACTCGTCGGCATCGGCTCGTCCGAGCAGTCCGCCGGCCTCGTCGGCCAGTGGCCGCTGCTCGGCCGGGCGTTCGCCTCGCTCGCCGAGTCCCCGCACTCGCCCGCCGACGTCATCGCCGACTGCGGCCGGATCGGTGGCGACGGCCCCGCGATGGAGCTGTTCGCCCACGCCAGCCTGGTGCTGCTGGTCGGCCGTACGCAGCCGGAGAGCATCGCCCGCGTACGGGACCGGGCCCTCGCGCTGTCCGCCAAGCTGCACGGCTCCCAGCGCGGCGCCGGACAGCTGGGCACGCCGCTGCTCGGCGTGCTGCTGGTGACCGACCCCAAGGACTCCTCCAAGGTGGTCGGCCAGGTCAACGACATGCTGGTCGCCTCGCACTCGGGCGTCCGCGTGGTCGGCTCCCTCGCGTACGACCCGCAGGGCGCGGACCAGTTGGCGGGCCGCCGGCGCGGCCGGCTGGACAAGTCGCTGCTGATCCGGTCCGCCCGGCAGGTCTCCTTCGACCTGAACCAGCAGTACGGCGCCGTGTGGGCCGCTCCCAACGGTCCCTCCGGCGCCGCACCTGGCACGGCCCGATGAGCGCGGTCGACCACCAGCTCGTCAAGCGCTTCCGGCAGGAGGCCGGCGACCGGATCGCCGAACAGCGCCGCGTCGACCAGCTGTCGGGCCTCATGCAGATGTCCGGCGAGGACGAGCGGCAATACGCCCGCGCCGTCATCGCCCAGATCCTGGAGGAGTACGCCCGCGGCGAGATCAACGCGGGCCGCACCCCCCTCGACGCCGAGACCGAGGAGCAGTTCGCCGCCGCCGTCCACGCGGCGCTCTTCGGCGTGGGCCGGCTCCAGCCGCTGCTCGACGACCCCGAGGTCGAGAACATCGACATCAACGGCTGCGACCAGGTGTTCGTCGGGTACGCCAACGGCAACGAGGTCCGGTCCGACCCGGTGGCCGAGACCGACGAGGAGCTCATCGAGCTCATCCAGGTCCTCGGTGCCTACTCCGGCCTCTCCTCGCGCCCCTTCGACTCCGCCAACCCGCAGCTCGACCTGCGGCTGCCCGACGGTTCCCGCCTGTCGGCGGTCATGGACGTGACACGGCGGCCGTCGCTGTCGATCCGTCGCGCCCGCATGGGCAAGGTCTTCATGTCGGATCTGGTGGGCAACGGAACGCTCACCCCGGAGCTCGGCCACTTCCTGTCCTGCGCGGTCCGCGCCCGCAAGAACATCATGATCGCCGGTGCGACCAACGCCGGCAAGACCACGCTGCTGCGCGCGCTCGCCAACGAGATACCGCCGCACGAACGCCTCATCACGGTGGAGCGGGCCCTGGAGCTCGGCCTCGACACGTTCTCCGAGCTGCACCCCAACGTCGTGGCCTTCGAGGAGCGGCTGCCCAACTCCGAGGGCCAGGGCGCCATCATGATGTCCGAGCTGGTGCGCCGCTCGCTGCGTATGAACCCCTCCCGGGTCATCGTCGGTGAGGTGCTCGGGGACGAGATCGTCACCATGCTCAACGCGATGTCCCAGGGCAACGACGGCTCGCTCTCCACGATCCACGCGAACAGCTCCAGCGAGGTCTTCAGCCGTATCTCCACCTACGCGCTGCAGGCCGCCGAGCGGCTGCCCATCGAGGCCAGCCAGATGCTGGTCGCCGGTGCCATCAACTTCGTGGTCTTCGTCGAGCGCCGCAACGCCTTCCAGAGCGGCGGCAGGCTCCGCCGCGTCGTCACCTCCGTACGCGAGGTGAACGGCGTCGACGGCCGCGTGCTGTCCAGCGAGGTCTTCGCGGAGACCCCCGACGGCCGGGTCGTCCCGCACGCCCCGATCTCCTGCATCGAGGAGCTCGTTCCCTACGGCTACCGCCCCAGCGGATCCTGGGGGTGAGGCGGACATGAACGGCATCACCTCCATGGGCGGCGTGTTCTCGCTGCCCGTCCTGTACGCGCTGGTGTGCGGCCTCGTGGTCGGCGGCGGGCTCGCCCTGCTCACGGCCGCGATCCGCGGGCTGCCCGTCAAGCCGGAGCACGAGCAGGCCAATTCGCGCGAGCGGCTGGCCGAGCTGGCCCGCTTCGCCGGCCGTCGCGGTTCCCTCGCGATCGGCACCGGCCTGGTCATCCTGCTGCTGACCCGCTGGGCGGTGGCCGGCATCGCCACCGGCGTCCTGGTGTTCTTCTGGGAGCGCCTCTTTGGCGGCGCCGCCGAGGAGCGGTCCGCGATGCGCCGCGTCGAGGCCCTCGCGGCCTGGACCGAGTCGCTGCGCGACACCATCGCCGGCGCGGTCGGCCTGGAGCAGGCCATCCCCGCCTCGGCGCGCGCCGCGGCCCCGGCCCTGCGGCCCCACCTGGAGACGCTGGTCGACAGGCTGCGGGCCCGCATGCCGCTGCCGGACGCGCTCCAGCACCTCGCCGACGAGATCGACGACGCGTCCGCCGACATCATCGTCGCCGCGCTGATCCTCAACGCCCGGCTGCGCGGCCCCGGTCTGCGCCAGGTCCTGGGCGCGCTGGCCAAGTCCGCGCGCGAGGAGGTCGACATGCGCCAGCGCGTGATGGCCCAGCGCTCCAGCACCCGGCGCAGTGTGCAGATCGTCGTCGGCGTCAGCGTCGCCTTCGTACTCGGCCTTTCGATCTTCAACCCGGACTTCGTGTCCCCGTACAACTCCGCGGTGGGCCAGGTAGTCCTGGCCCTGGTGTGCGCGCTCTTCGCGCTGGGCTTCCTGTGGCTGCGCAAGCTGTCCACCATCGAGACGCCCGAGCGCTTCCTGGTCCGCGACGCACAGCCGGTGCGCTTCGCGCAGCCCCCGTCCGAACGTGAGGAGGTCGGTCCGAGGTGAACCTCACCCTTCCGGTCGTGATCGGGGCGGTCCTCGGTCTCGGCATCTACGCCCTCGTACGGGCCCTGGTGCCCTCCAAGCGCGGCGCGGTGGCGACCGTGGCCCAGATCGACGCGATGCGGGCGCGCGGCGCCCTGTACGAGTCGCCCGGGCGCTCGGCCGCGCAGGAGGAGGACTCCGGCCGGCTCGGCACCCTGCGGGCCGGCATCGGTGCCCGGGTCGCCGACCTCTACCGGCAGCAGGGCTGGGAACAGCGCTCCCTGCGGGCCGACCTGAACGTCCTGGAACGCAGCTGGGAGAACTTCCTGGCGACGAAGATCCTGTTGGGCGCGGTCGGCCTGATCTTCGGTCCGTTCCTCTTCGCGATCGTCTGGACCATCGGCTTCGCCAGCGGACCGGTCATCCCGGTCTGGATGGCCCTGGCCTGCGGCGCGCTGTTCTTCTTCCTCCCCGACCTGGAGGTGCGCCGGGACGCGGCGGACAAGCGCCGCGACCTGCGCCGGGTCATCGGTGCCTATCTCGACCTGGTCGCGATGAACCTCGCCGGCGGCCGCGGCCTGCCCGAGGCGCTGATGGCGGCCGCCGAGGTCAGTGACGGCTGGGCCCTGCGGCGCATCCGCAACACCCTGGCGGACGCCAGGATCACCGGCACCAGCCAGTGGCAGGCGCTCGGCATGCTCGGCGAGGAGCTGGGCGTGGAGGAGCTGAAGGACCTGGCGAGCGCGCTGGGACTCGTCGCGGAGGACGGCGCGAAGGTACGGGAGTCCCTGGCCTCCCGCGCCGAAACGATGCGCCACCGGGAGATGGCCGAGATCGAGGGCAGCGCCGGCGAGAAGTCGCAGTCGATGCTCGTGGCCCAGCTCCTGCTCTGCGGCGGCTTCCTGATCTTCCTGATCTTCCCGGCGGCAGTGCGCGTCTTCCAAGGCGCCTGACCCCGCCCGACCCGTCCCGTTATCCCCTTCTTCCGAGAGGACCCTCCACATGAACGGCTTCCGCAAAAGCCACCCGGCCGTCGACTTCCTGATCACCTTCCTGCAGGGCCGCGTGCAGCGCGCCCGGTCCGGTGAGCTGGACCGCGGTGCGTCCGCCGTGGAATGGGTGATCATCTCGGCGGTCGTCGTCGCGATCGTCGGCGTCGTCGCCGCCATCATCAACGCCGCGCTCAGCACGGGTGCCACGAAGGTCGGCAACTGCATCGCGGGCGCCAACCAGTCCGGCACCTGCAAGTAGCCGTACCTTCCCGGTGACCGATGTCGTGAACGGCTGCGCTGCCCGACTCCGCAGCGCCGTACGCCGCAGGGTGGAGGCCGCCTCCGCCCGCGGTGACTCCGGCATGACCGCGATCGAGTTCGTCTTCCTCACGCCGCTGCTGTTCTTCATGATCTTCGCGGCGGTGCAGTTCGCCATGTACTCCTTCGCGGACCAGGTGGCGCAGGCCGCGGCCCAGGCCGGTGCCCGCGAGGCCCGTGCCTCGGCGGACGCCAACCCCGGCGCCTGGCAGGGCAAGGCGCGGGCAACGACGAACAGCTACATCCAGCAGCTGGGCCCGCAGCTGGTCCTCGGCCCGGACGTGACGGTCGACCAGCCGGCGCCGAACACGGTCCGGGTCGTGGTCACGGCCCGCGCGCCGAGCATCGTGCCGGGGCTCGACCTGACCATCCACGCCCAGTCGAGCGGGCCGGTCGAGCGTTTCGTACGGGACGGGGGGTGAGGGCCGGATGAGTCCTCGGATACGGCAGTGGGCACGCGGCCGGTGGGCACGCGTCCGCGGCAGCGACGCGCGGGGGATCTCCACCATCGAGGTGGTCATCATCGCGCCCGTCTTCTTCCTCTTCATCCTGGTCCTCGTCGCCTTCGGGCAGCTCGCCCAGGGCCGCGGCGCGGTCGACGGCGCCGCGCGCGACGCGGCCCGGGCCGGGTCCATCCAGAAGAACCGGGACATCGCGATGGCCGAAGCGGTCAAGGCCGCGGAGGCCGACCTGAGCGACGTGTGCTCGGGGGCGGTGTCGGTGCAGAAGACGAGCGCGGGCTTCGAGCCCGGCGGCTTCTTCACCGTGGAGGTCAGCTGCGAGATCCGCGGCCTTCGCATGCTCGGACTCGACATCCCGACCAGGATCAGCGGCCGGGCCACCTCCTCCCTGGACCCCTTCCGGAGGGCGGCATGAGAGCGCTGGACGGGCTGAGGGCCCGGGCCGAGGCGCTGTTCGAGGAACGCCGTGCGGAGCTGGACGACCGAGGTTCCGGCGCCGCAGCGCTGATCATCTTCAGCATCCTCTTCCTGTTCCTGGCCGCCTTCGTCGTCGACGGCGGCATGGCGATCTCCCAGCGGGAACGGGCCGCGGACCTCGCCGAGCAGGCCGCCCGCTTCGCCGCACAGGACATCGACCGGGCCGCCCTGTACGCGGGTTCGGGCGGCGCCCCGATCAACTACCAGAACTGCACGGGCCGGGTCCGCCGGTTCGCCGAGGAGTCCAAGATGGCGCTCCCGGACGTCAACGCGTCCTACTGTGTCTCGGCCGGCGCCCAGCGGGTCCAGGTCGAGATCCAGCTGACCTACCGGCCCGTGCTCGGCCTCTACCACCGCGGACCGGTCACGGTCCGCGGCAGAGCGGTCGCCGAGTCCGTGACCGGATAGCCCGCGCGACCCCCGTTCCGCCCCACCGCTCTCTCCACACAGGAAGCCGCCATGGCACGCAGCACCTCCCGTTCGAGCGCCGCACCGAGACCGCGGCGGACCTTCGGCGACTTCGTCAAGGCGTTCTTCGCGTTCCTCGCGCTGGCCGGGCTCGTGCTCGGAGTCCCGGTGGCGCTCGCGTCGCAGGTCGGCTGGCCGCTGCCGGACGAGGTGCCCTCGCTGGACATGCTCCGCCAGCAGATCACCGTCAACACGTTCATCTCCGTGCTGACCGTGGTCGTGTGGCTGGCGTGGGCCCAGTTCACCGCGTGCGTCCTCGTCGAGGTCAAGGCCGCCGTCACCGGGTTCGGCATGCCGACGCGCGTGCCCGCCGCCGGGGCCAGCCAGGCCCTCGCCCGGCAACTCGTCGCGGCCCTGCTGCTGGTGACCGCCGGAGCGGCGAGCTTCACGCCCGGTCTCTCGCAGCTGGGCCAGTCGCTGGAGGACCAGCACCGGCCGGGTGTCACGGCCTCCGCCCAGCAGACCCCCGGGCAGCAGGCGCAGCAGGCGGCCCAGGACCGGGCCGCGGAACAGGCGGAGTCCGACCGGCAGGCGGCCGAGCAGGCCCGGGAAGCCGGAACGAAGTTCTACCGGATCCAGCCCCCCGAGGGCCGCCACCACGA
This sequence comes from Streptomyces sp. NPDC037242, assembly GCF_055604165.1. Classification (NCBI taxonomy): domain Bacteria; kingdom Bacillati; phylum Actinomycetota; class Actinomycetes; order Kitasatosporales; family Streptomycetaceae; genus Streptomyces; species Streptomyces sp. NPDC037242. The sequence continues at coordinate 142,766 of NZ_JBVJUY010000008.1, read as the reverse complement.
CTCGCTGTGGGAGATCTCCGAGCGGCACCTGGGCGACGGCCGGCGCTACTCCGAGATCTACGAGCTCAACAAGGACCGCGTGCAGCCCGACGGCGAGCAGCTGTCGAAGGCCAGCCTGATCCGGCCCGGCTGGATCATGGAGATGCCCGCCGACGCGTACGGCGGCGATCTCGTGGAGATGCCGGACGCGGCGCCGAAGGTCTCCGAGGAGGTCCGCGAGCAGATCGTGGAGTACTCCAAGAGCGGCGACCACGCGCTGGCCACCGGCGCCACGGCCGACGCGGCCAAGGGCGGCGCGGCCGCCGCCACCGGTGCCACGGACACCGACACCACCCAGTTCGTCATGCCCCGCGACTGGGCCACCCAGGACAAGTCCGCCGCGGCCACCGGCGCCCAGGCGCAGACCGCGGACGCCGGCGACTCCTCCTCCAGCCTGTCCGCGACCCTCACCGAGGCCGTCACGGAGAACCTCCCCGAGGCCCTCCTCGCGTCCCCGCTGCTCGCCGCGGGCCTGCTGGCCGCCCTCGGCCGCCGTCGCCGCACCGCGCTGTGGCAGTCCGCGATCGGCGCCGTCTCGGGCCGCGGGATGACGCCCCCGCCCATCCCCACGGGCGAGGCGGCCAACGCGCAGGACGCGCTGTTCGTCGGCGCCGACCCCGACGCCGTACGCCGCCTCGACCGCTCCCTGCGCGGCCTGTCCGAGGCGCTCACCGCGGCTTCCCGCCCGCTGCCGACCGTGTACGCGGCCTGGCTCGCCGGCGGCGAGGTCCACCTCCAGCTCGGCGACGGCGAGGCCGCCCCGCCCGCGCCGTGGCAGCAGGGCCAGGACCACACGGTCTGGAGCCTGGACGCCGTGTCCGCCGAGGCCGCCCCGTCCGTCGACACCGCGGCCCCCTACCCGGGACTCGTCAGCATCGGCACCCTCGACGGGAACCGCCTGCTGCTGAACCTGGAGGCCGTACCCGGCGTGGTCGCCCTGACCGGCGCCGCCACGGACCGGTCGGCGGTCATGTCCTCAATCGCCGCCGAACTCGCGACCAACGGCTGGTCCGACCGCCTGACGATCACCCTGGTCGGCTTCGGCGAGGAGCTCACCGCCCTCGCACCCACCCGGCTGCGCCACCTGCCCGGGATCGACGACCTGCTGCCGGTCATGGAGGCCGAGACCCGGCAGCGGGCCGGCGCCCTGGGCGCGGCCGGCCACGACTCCGTCCTCACCGGCCGCACCGGCCACGCGCAGGACAACCGGTGGGCGCCGCACTTCGTGCTGCTCGCCGCCGAGCCGACCGGGGAACAGGCCGCCGAGCTCGCCGCACTCGGCGCCGACGCCGCCCGCCTCGGCATCGGCTACCTCCTCGGTACGCCGACGCAGAGCCTGCCCGGCGCGGTCTGGGAGCTGGAGGCCACCTCCGACGGCCGGCTGCTCGCCCCCGTACTGGGCCTCGAACTCCAGGCGCAGACGCTGCCCCGGGCCCAGCACGAAGCCGTCGTACAGCTCTTCCGGGACGCCGACGGCGAGACCGGCCACGAGCCGGACCCGGGCGCCCCGCCCTTCCTGGTCGACGTCACCGAGCAGGGCCGCCCGGCGGTCTACGCCCGGATCATCGGCCCGGTCGAGCTCATCGGCCTCGGCACCCCGGATCCCGACCGCGCCGCGCTGATGACCGAGGCGCTCGCCATGTGCCTGCTCCACCGCGAGGGCGTCAACCCCAGGGTGCTCGCCGCCGCGCTGTGGCCGCGGGGCGTGACCGACGACGTCCGCGACGCGCTCATCGAGCGGATGCGGGAGTGGCTCGGCACCGACCCCGACGGCACCCCGAGGCTGCGCGCGGGCGCGGCCGGGCGGCTCACCCTCGCGCCGTCCGTGGTCTCCGACCTCGACGTGCTGCGGTCGCTGCACCACGAGGCGACGCAGGGCCGCGGAACCCGCAACGCGGGCATCCGCGAGCGGCTGCTCACCGACGCGCTGGGCCTCGTACGGGGAGACCTGCTCCCGGACCGGCCCGCGGGGCGGTACGGCTGGCTCTCCCACGAGATCATCGACGCGCAGCTGCCGCTGCTCGTCACCGAGGTCGCCCTGACCCTCTCCGAGCACCAGCTCGGCCAGGACCGGCCCGAGCAGGCCATCGGCGCGCTCTCCACCGCCATGTCGCTGTCGCCCAACGACGAGCGGCTGTGGAACGAGATGGTCCGGGCCACCCACGCCACCGGCGACACGGGACGCCTGACGGCGCTCGCCGACTCGCTGGCCATGCGCGCCGGCGCGCTCGGCGGCGGCCGCGGCCTGCCGCCGCGTACGTCCGCCCTCCTCGACGAACTGCTGCCGACCTGGCGCGGCGACAGCGCGTCGGCGGGCTGACGTTGGACGTGACGCAGGCCCTGATCGTGGCCGGCGCCGCCCTGTGGGGCGCCGGCTGGGGCCTTCTCGTACCGCGCGCCGCCTACCGGCTCGCCGTCGAACCGGACGACGCGTGGCGTACGCGGTGCCCCGCCGGCCACCCGCTGGCGGGAGTCGCCCGGGGCTGGCTGGGCCGCGCGGTCTGCGCGCCCTGCGGAGGCGGCGGGGCGTACCGGCCCGCGCTGCTGCCCGTCCTGCTGACCGCGGCCGCCTGCGGGGCGCTCGCCGCGGCCGTCGGGGGCCGCCCGGAGCTGTTCGTGTGGCTGGCCCTCGCGCCGTTCGGGGTCCTGCTGGCCCTCGTCGACGCGGCCGTGTTCCGGCTGCCCGACGTGCTGACGCTGCCGCTCGCCGTACTGACGGCGGCCGGGCTGGGGCTGGCCGCACTGTTCCCCGGGGCCGCGGGCTCCTGGCCGACGGCCCTGCTCGGCGGCCTGGCCCTGGGCGGCTGTTACTTCACGCTGTTCCTGATCAGCCCCCGCGGCATGGGCTTCGGCGACGTCAAACTGGCCCTCGCCCTGGGCCAGGTGCTGGGCTGGTACGGCTGGCCCGTCCTGTTCCTCGGGACCTTCGCCGCCTTCCTCGCGGGCGCGGTCCACGGCCTCGGCCTGATGCTCCTGGGCCGCGGGGGCCGCAGCACCGCGATGCCCTTCGGCCCCTTCATGCTCGCCGGGGCGCTGGCCGCGGTGGTGTACGGCGGGCTCGGCTGAGCGCGATCTCCAGGGGTGTCCCGGAAGTGGTCATGACCCTGGCGTAGGCTGGATCGGTCCGGACCTCTTGACACACCGCCGAAAGGTGACGCACCGGTGACCGACCAGGCCGCTCTCCAGTCTGTCCTCGACCGCGCCGCCGCAGGGGGCCGGATCACCAAGGAAGAGGCGCTCGACCTCTACCGCCACGCACCGCTGCACGCGCTCGGCAAGGCCGCCGACGAGGCGCGCCGCCGCCGCTACGCGGGTACCGAGCACATCGCGACGTACATCATCGAGCGCAACATCAACTACACCAACGTGTGTGTGACGGCGTGCAAGTTCTGCGCCTTCTACGCGGCCCCGAAGGACACCAAGAAGGGCTGGTCGCGCGACCTCGACGACATCCTGCGCCGCTGCGCGGAGACCGTGGAGCTCGGCGGCACGCAGGTCATGTTCCAGGGCGGACACCACCCGGACTACGGCGTCGAGTACTACGAGCACCACTTCTCCGCCATCAAGGCGGCCTTCCCGCAGTTGGTCATCCACTCCCTCGGCGCGTCCGAGGTCGAGCACATGGCCCGCATCTCCAAGGTGTCCGCGGAGGAGGCCATCCGCCGCATCCACGCGGCCGGCCTCGACTCCTTCGCCGGCGCCGGCGCCGAACTGCTGCCGGAGCGCCCGCGCAAGGCGATCGCCCCGCTCAAGGAGTCCGGCGAGCGCTGGCTGGAGATCATGGAGCTCGCCCACAAGCTGGGCGTGGAATCCACCTCCACCATGCTGATGGGCACCGGTGAGACCAACGCCGAGCGCATCGAGCACATCGCGATGATCCGGGACACGCAGGACCGCTCAGGCGGCTTCCGCGCCTTCATCCCGTACACGTACCAGCCCGAGAACAACCACCTCAAGGGCCGCACCCAGGCGACGGTCTTCGAGTACCTGCGCATGATCGCGATCGCGCGGCTCTTCCTCGACAACATCGCCCACATCCAGGGCTCCTGGCTGACCGTGGGCAAGGAGGCGGGCCAGCTCTCGCTGCACTACGGCGCGGACGACCTGGGCTCGATCATGCTGGAGGAGAACGTCGTCTCCTCGGCCGGTGCCAAGCACCGCTCCAACCGCCAGGAGATCATCGACCTGATCCGCAAGGCGGGCCGCACCCCGGCGCAGCGCGCGACGACGTACGAGCACCTCCTGGTGCACGACGACCCGGCGAACGACCCGGTCGACGAGCGCGTGGTCTCGCACATCTCCTCCACCGCCATCGAGGGCGGCACCGCGCACCCCGAGCTGAAGCTCATCTCCACGAACTGACGCCAATGCCCACGCCTGCGAACCGCTGCCGATGCTGACGCTCCACACCGCCGAACTCCTCGTCCCCGGGCCGGGGTCCGCACCCCTGCCCGGCGGCGCCGTCCTCGTCGAGGGCGACCGGATCGCCCGCGTGGGCCCGTACGAGGAACTCGGCGCGGCCTACCCGCACGCCCGGGCCCGCCGCTGGCCCGGGGTGCTCACCCCGGGGCTGCTGGTGCGGGGCGCCGACGCGCTGCTGGAGCGGACGTACTACCCGGACGACCCGTACGAGACCACCGAGCTCGGCCGCGAACCGATCACCGGGGCCGAGGCGTTGGCCGACCTGAAGATGACCGAGGCCCGCTGGGGCAACAGCGCCCGGCGCGGCACGCAGAAGCTGCTGGCCCGCGGGGTGGTGGCGGTGGCCGGCCGGTTCACCGTCCAGGCGGTGCGGACCGCGGTGGTGCGCTCGGGGCTGACGGTCGTGGCGCCTGCCGCCTACGAGGGCGAGCCGTCCCTGGACCCGTTCGCCGGCCGGGAGCGGGCCGAGGAGGCCTTCCACGGGGTGCTGGAGCCCGGCGCCCCGGCCAGGTTCGCGGTCTTCGCCGTGTCGGGCCCGGACGAACTGCTGGAGCAGGGGCCGACCACCTGTGTGGCCACGGTCATCGGGGGCCGGCTGCTGCACCGCCGTCGCTGAGCGCGAGCGCGGCGAGCAGGCAGGCCTGGAGGCGGCTGATGCCGCCCAGCTTGGTCCGTATGTTGTGCACGTGGAACTTGACCGTGCTGACGGACAGTTGCAGCTCGGCGGCCAGCTCCGCGTTCGAGGCGCCGGTGGCCAGGCACAGGAACACGGCCGACTCCTGCTCGGTCAGCTGGGCGTCCGGCGCGGCCTCCGGGGGCAGCTTGGCGTCGTACGACGGGAACCACGCGGGAACACTGAAGCTGACCACGCGCACGGTTCCCACTCCTCGCCCCCGGCAGGCCCGGTCCGTCCGGCCCTGTCCCCGTTCTAGGGGACGCGCGGACCGGACAGATAGGTTCCGTTCCGGTCGAACGGCCATGCGTTGGCGGTGCAGCCGAGCAGCCCCTTGATCTGCTGCATCATCGCAGGTGCCGGCTTGCCCGGACCCGGGCAGGTTTCGTGCTCGTGGCCGAGCTCGTGCCCCACCTCGTGGTTGACGATCAGCGCCCGGTACTCCTCCACCGGCCCGCTGAACTGCGGAGACCCCTCCTGCCAGCGCTTGAGGTTGACCACCACCGTGTGACCGGCCCGGCAGTTCGTCTCGCCCTTCAGCTCCGGCGTGACCACCTCGCACAGCCGGTCGGTGGTCGTCGGCGTGGCGATCTTCACGGTGAAGTCCACCGGCTGGCCGGCCCCGACGAGCTGGAAACCGTACGCCGGGTCGCGGATCCAGCCGCGCGGATCCCCGAGGATCGCCTCGACGGCCTGCGCCGCGGCGTTCGGGTCGACCCCGCTGCCCTCCTCGACCTCCACCCGCCAGCGCCGCGCGGGGCCCTTGCCCTGCGGCTGGCCGGCGACGGCGGAGGCGGTGAAGCCCCCGGTGGCGGTGGCGGGCGGCGAGGCGGCGGCGGACGGGCTGGGGGAGGCGGAGACCGAGGGGGAGGGCGAGGCGGAGCGCCTGCCCGTGGCCTGCGGCGCCTTCGAGGAGGCCGCGGCGGAAGGCTCCGGCTCCGGCTGAGCCTCGGCGGCGGGGGCGTCCTGCGCCGCCCGGCCGTCGGCGGCCGTGGTGACCTTGTCGTCGTCCGGAGCCATCGCGTACGCCGTCGCCGACACCGCGACGAGGACCGCCGCGGAACCGAGGAGCAGCGTACGGCGCAGCCGCCTGCGGCGCTCGGCCGCGCGGCGCCCCGCGCGGGTACTGCGGCGGGGTCGACCGGTGGAACGGCCTGCCGGCATGTGAAGCCCTTTGCTCGTGGCGGCCGCCACGGATCGGGCCGCTGGTCAGGCCCACGGGGGCCGCACCCGGCCAGTCAACGCGGCGGCGCACACCCTGCGTAACTGTCCTTCGGGCCAGTTCCGCCCGCAATCCGCCGCGAGGCCCGCACACGGGCCGACCCCGCGCGGCAGGACGCCGCGGGCCTGAGAGGATGGGGTGGTACCAGCCGATCCGTACACCGAGGGGCCAACGCCAGTGACCCGCGCTTCCCTGGACAAGCAGCCGCACGAAGTCGCCTCCATGTTCGACGGTGTGGCGGCGAACTACGACCTCACCAACGACGTCCTCTCCCTCGGCCAGGCCCGCCTGTGGCGCAAGGAGGTCGCCAAGGCGGTCGGCGCCCGCCCCGGGCACACCGTCCTCGACCTCGCCGCCGGCACCGCCACCTCCTCGCTGCCGTTCGCAGCGACCGGCGCGTACGTCGTCCCCTGCGACTTCTCGCTGGGCATGCTGCGCGAGGGCAAGAAGCGCAACCCCTGGCTGCCGCTGACCGCGGGCGACGCGACCCGGCTGCCCTTCAAGGACGACGTCTTCGACACCGTCACCATCTCCTTCGGTCTGCGCAACGTCCAGGACACCGACACCGCCCTGCGCGAGCTGTACCGGGTGACCAAGCCCGGCGGCCAGGTCGTCATCTGCGAGTTCTCGCAGCCCACCTGGGCGCCCTTCCGGACCGTGTACACCGAGTACCTGATGCGCGCCCTGCCGCCGGTGGCCCGCGCGGTGTCCTCCAACCCCGACGCGTACGTCTACCTCGCCGAGTCCATCCGCGAGTGGCCCGACCAGCCCGCGCTGGCCGCGCTGCTGCAGAAGGCCGGCTGGGGCAAGGTCGCCTGGCGCAACCTGAGCGGCGGGATCGTCGCGCTGCACCGCGGCACCAAGGAGTAGCAGCCGTGGACTACCAGACGCTGCTGGAGCAGGTCGCGGAGGACATCGCCCCGCTGGTCGGCAGCGGGACGCCCGCCGAGTACATCCCGGCGCTGGCGTCCGTGGACCCGCGGCAGTTCGGGATGGCGATCGTCGACCTCGACGGCAACGCCTTCGGGGTGGGGGACTGGCAGGTCCCCTTCTCCACCCAGTCCGTCACCAAGGTCTTCGCGCTGGCCCTCGCGCTCGCCGAGGGCGGCGACAGCCTGTGGGAGCGGGTGGGCCGGGAGCCCTCCGGCAACCCGTTCAACTCCCTCGTGCAGCTGGAGTACGAGAACGGCATCCCCCGCAATCCGTTCATCAACGCGGGCGCGCTCGTCGTCACCGACCGGCTCCAGACCTTGACCGGCGACGCGAGCAGCGAACTCCTGCGGTTCCTGCGGGAGGAGAGTGGCAATCCGGACATCGCCTTCGACGCCGAGGTCGCGGCCTCCGAGCACGAGCACGGCGACCGGAACGCGGCCGTCGCCCACTTCATGGCCAGCTACGGGAACATAGACAACCCCGTACCGACCCTGCTCGACCACTACTTCTGGCAGTGCTCCATCGAGATGAGCTGCGCCGACCTGGCCCGCGCCGCCCGGTTCCTGGCCCGGCACGGGCTGCGCGCGGACGGCTCGCGGCTGCTGACGCGCAGCGAGGCCAAGCAGATCAACGCCGTGATGCTGACCTGCGGGACGTACGACGCGGCAGGCGAGTTCGCCTACCGCGTCGGCCTGCCCGGCAAGAGCGGGGTCGGCGGCGGCATCGTCGCGGTCGTGCCCGGCCAGTGCACCCTCGCGGTCTGGAGTCCGGGCCTGGATCCCCAGGGGAACTCCGTCGCGGGTGTGGCGGCCCTCGACCGCTTCACGACCCTGACGGGCCTGAGCGTCTTCTGACGCGGCGGCTCAGCCCGGTCGCTCAGCCCGGTCGCTCAGCGCCGGTCGCCCAGTCCCGGTCGCTCAGTCCCGGTCGAACGTCAGCGAGTAGCGGCGGCCGTAGCGGACGCCGCCCGGCAGCAGGAAGCGCTCCGCCAGGGTCATGCCGAGGCGCTCGGCCACCGCGATCGAGCGGAGGTTCTGGTCGTCGATCATCGCCACGACGTGCGGGATCTCGGTCTCGTCCCGGACCCGCTCCAGGGTGGCGAGCGCGGCCGCGTACGCGTATCCCTTGCCCCACGCGGAGCGGCCGAGCCGCCAGCCGATCTCGATCTCCCCGACCGGCCCCCAGGTCTTCTCCGCAGGCCACGGCTGCGCGCCCGTGAAGCCGAGCACGGTGCCCTCCTCGTCGGTCAGGGTCCACAGGCAGACGCCGAGCCGTGCGTCGTGCATGCGCTGGCGCGCGGTCATCTCCTCGTAGGCGGACAGCTCGGCGGGACCACCGAGGAACTCCATGACGTCCGGGTCGTGGAAGACCTGGTGCCAGGCGTGCGCGTCCTCGTCGGTGGGCACGCGAAGCTGTACGGCGGGCAGCGGCCGGGTCGGCGAGCTGGGGGAGCTGGGCGAGGCGGTCATCGGGGGCAGCCCTTCGGTTCGCGATCTCTCTCGCTGCATAGACTGCACGTGTCCCGTGCCGTTGGGCACCCTTTATCGAGCCTTCGGGAGACCCCGCAGTGACCGAGCCCCTCTCCGAACACTCCGCGGATGTGATCGTCGTCGGGGCCGGGCCCGCCGGCTCGACCACCGCCTACTACCTCGCCAAGGCGGGACTCGACGTCCTGCTCCTGGAGAAGACGGCGTTCCCGCGCGAGAAGGTCTGCGGTGACGGACTGACCCCCCGCGCCACCAAGCAGTTGGTGGCCATGGGCATCGACATCTCCGAAGAGGCCGGCTGGCTGCGCAACAAGGGCCTGCGGATCATCGGAGGCGGTCAGCGCCTCCAGCTCGACTGGCCGGAACTCGCCTCCTTCCCGGACTACGGACTCGTCCGCAAGCGCGACGACTTCGACGAGACCCTGGCCCGCCAGGCCCAGAAGGCCGGCGCCCGGCTGTACGAGCGCTGCAACGTCGGCGAGCCCGTACGCGACCCGCGCACCGGCCACATCACCGGTGTGCAGGCGAAGCTGGGCGAGGAGAAGACCCCGGTCACCTTCCACGCCCCGCTCGTCGTCGCGGCCGACGGCAACTCCTCGCGGCTGTCCCTCGCCATGGGCCTGCACCGGCGCGAGGACCGCCCGATGGGCGTGGCCGTGCGCACCTACTTCACCTCGCCGCGGCACGACGACGACTACCTGGAGTCGTGGCTGGAACTGTGGGACCGGCGCGGCCCGCAGGACCGGCTGCTGCCCGGCTACGGCTGGATCTTCGGCATGGGCGACGGCACGTCCAACGTGGGTCTGGGCATCCTCAACTCCTCCGCGGCCTTCAAGGAGCTGGACTGGCGCGAGGTCCTCAAGGCCTGGTGCGCGTCCATGCCCGAGGACTGGGGCTACACCCCCGAGAACATGACGCAGCCGATCCGCGGCGCGGCCCTGCCGATGGCCTTCAACCGGCAGCCGCACTACACCAAGGGCCTGCTGCTGGTCGGCGACGCGGGCGGGCTCGTCAACCCGTTCAACGGCGAGGGCATCGCCTACGCGATGGAGTCGGGCCAGATCGCGGCCGACGTCATCGTCCAGGCGCACGCGCGGGCCACCCCGGCGCAGCGCGAACTGGCGCTGCACAACTACCCGAAGGTGCTCAAGGAGACCTACGGCGGCTACTACACGCTGGGCCGCGCCTTCGTGAAGCTCATCGGCAACCCGAAGGTCATGAAGGTCGCCACGCAGCGCGGCCTGACCCACCCGGTGCTGATGAAGTTCACGCTCAAGATGCTGGCCAACCTCACCGACCCGACGGGCGGCGACGCGATGGACCGCATCATCAACGGCCTCTCGAAGGTGGCCCCGAAGGCCTGATCGGGGTTCAGGCGGGCCGGGCCGGGTTTTCGCCGGTGCGGCCCGCTTCTTCGTACGGGGTGTCGTCGAGGTTCGGACGCGGTGCGTACGGGGCTTCGGGCGAGCGGTGCACGGCCCGGATGCAGCGGGACAGCAGCAGCAGACCGCAGATCAGGAGTGCGGCCGAGGCGGTCCAGCCGAGGCCGAGGGTCACCGGGTGGTTCGGCTTCTGCCACGGCCGGGCGGTGGTGAGCAGCCAGCCGCCCACGGCCAGGAGGCCCAGTCCCGCCGCGGCCGGGAGGGCGGTGGGGTCGCCGCCGCTGCCGTCCTGGTCCTCGTACGGCTCGGTGATCATGGGCAACCACCTCCTGGGGTGAATCGGGCGTGCGCGGCGCGTCCCGGCCATCCTCGCAGGGCCCCGGCCGCCGCGGTACGCCCGGTCGGCAGGAGGGACGCGCAAGGGCCGGCACTCCACCCCCGAGCGGGGGAGTGCCGGCCCTGCGCATGGCGCGGACAGCCGTGAGACGGCGTCAGGCAGCCGTCAGGCGGCCTTCAGGGCGCCTCGCAGCGCTCCGGACCGCCCAAAGGTCGGTCCGAGGCGGCTCGGGCGCCCCAGGCGGCTCAGAGGACGCGGACGGCGCCGGTGGGCTTGTCGTAGCTCAGCGAGCGCTCGACGATGCCCGTGCTGGAGTTCTGGGCGCCGACGAACTTGCCGCCGCCGACGTAGACGGCGACGTGGTACGCGCTGCCCTTGGAACCCCAGTACAGGATGTCGCCCGGCTCCAGTGCGCTCAGCGAGACCGAGGTGCCCGCCGAGGACTGCGCCTGGGACATGCGCGGCAGCGAGATGCCGGCCTGGCGGTACGCGGCCTGGACGAGGCCGGAGCAGTCGAACGAGGACGGGCCGGTGCCGCCCATCACGTACGCCTTGCCGACCTGCGCGCGGGCGAAGTTCACGATGGCGGCGGCGGAGCCGGTCGCCGGGGCGGCCACGGAGGCGCCGGAGCCGTCGCTGGGGGTCGCGCCGGAGCCGGACTTGGTGGAGAGCGAAGCGCGGGCGGAGCTGCGGTTGGCGCGCTCGGCCTCGGCCTTGCGGTCCGCCTCCTCCTTCTCCTGCTGCGCCTTCTGCTCGGCGTCGGCCTTCTGCTGGGCGTCCTCCTTGGCCTTCTTGGCCTCGGCGGCGGCGCCCGTACGAGCGGTCTCTTCCTGCGCGTGCAGTTCGCCCTCGAGGACGGCTGCGCGGGTGTTCTCCGCGGCCTTGGTGACGGACGAGGAGACCTCGGCGGCCAGGTCCAGGTTGAGGACCGGCATTTCGAGCGTCGTCTCGGTCACGGGCTCGGCGGACGGGGACGCGCTCGCCGTGCCGGCCATGGCCAGGGTGCTGAGGACGCCACCGGCAACTCCGGCGCGGACCGCGAGCTTCGAGGCGCTGCGGCGGGGCTTCCGGTGGCTGGGTATGTGAGCGGTGAGGGACATGGGTACAACCGCTATCAGGGGGTTGCGGTTCCCTTCAAGAAACGTGGGCTGCGCCACAGTTGTGCGCGAAGCGGGCTAACCGGGCGCGTCGAGCGTCTTATTGACGCCGTAACGGACCATTCGGGCAGCCTTCCGCAAGCCTGTGATCATGGGGTTTCTGCAATAAGTCCGAATTGATCCGCGGCCTACCATCCCTCCGCACAGATGGCCAAGCCCCCTTTCGCCGGTGCGAATCGGGAGTGGCGCAGGTCACAGGAGCGTCACGCTGTGCGGACACTGTGCGGACGCCGTGGCCCGTTCGTGATCCCGCTGTGAAGCGGCGGACGCATCCCGCCGGAAGGAGTCGCCGGATCCGCGGGTCGGGTTCGTGAACGGATGCACGTGTCCACTCCCGTACGGCCGGCCTCCCCCGCCCGGGGGACGCGGATCCCCTTACCACTGCGGCCACCGTGTCGCCAATTTGCCTGCACCGGCCACGGTTTGATAGTGCGATACCCCTTCCACCTGCGGCGACGAGGTCGGATGTCACCTTTGGTGATCATGTGGATGCTTCGCGTACGAAGATCACCACTCATCGGACTTCATGATCGTTCGTCAGGTGGTGGAGATCACAAACTCGTTGTTGCAACCCGTGTCGCAGATCACAGAGGAGCGGGCATAAGATGCGCACCAGTCCGGCTTGTGAACTGCCTCACATGCGCCGGCAGCGGTCCAACGGTCAAGGACGACTGGAAGGAGCGAGGAGCGTGAATGCGTACGCGCCCATCCTCGTGCTCGGCGCCCTCGGCGCAGGGTTTGCGATCTTCTCCGTGGTCATGGCCACGCTGATCGGCCCAAAACGGTACAACCGGGCAAAGCTTGAAGCTTACGAGTGCGGCATCGAGCCCACTCCGATGCCGGCCGGCGGCGGCCGCTTCCCCATCAAGTACTACCTGACGGCGATGCTCTTCATCGTCTTCGACATCGAGATCGTCTTCCTCTACCCCTGGGCGGTCACCTTCGACTCGCTGGGGATCTTCGGGCTCGTCGAGATGCTCCTCTTCGTGCTCACCGTCTTCGTCGCCTACGCCTACGTATGGCGCCGCGGCGGCCTGGAATGGGACTGAGGGGCTGAATTTTCCATGGGACTGGAAGAGAAGCTGCCGAGCGGCTTTCTGCTGACCACCGTCGAACAGGCCGCGGGCTGGGTGCGCAAGTCATCCGTCTTCCCTGCGACCTTCGGCCTGGCCTGCTGCGCCATCGAGATGATGACCACCGGAGCGGGCCGGTACGACCTGGCCCGCTTCGGCATGGAGGTCTTCCGCGGTTCACCGCGCCAGGCCGATCTGATGATCGTGGCGGGCCGGGTCAGCCAGAAGATGGCGCCGGTGCTGCGGCAGGTGTACGACCAGATGCCCGCTCCCAAATGGGTCATTTCCATGGGGGTTTGCGCATCTTCGGGCGGAATGTTCAATAACTACGCGATCGTCCAGGGCGTCGACCACATCGTCCCGGTGGACATCTACCTGCCCGGCTGCCCGCCCCGCCCCGAGATGCTGATGGACGCGATCCTCAAGCTCCACCAGAAGATCCAGGGATCGAAGCTCGGCGTGAACCGGGAAGAGGCGGCCCGCGAGGCGGAGGAGGCGGCCCTCAAGGCGCTCCCCACCATTGAGATGAAGGGGCTCCTGCGGTGAGCGAGGACCCGGCCGTGGAAAGCGGTCCCAACGGCAACAACGTCCCGGCCCCCAGGGCCTCCGCCGGGCCCGAGGTGATCGGCGTCCGCAGGGGCATGTTCGGCGCCGCCAACAGCGGCGACACCAGCGGCTACGGCGGCCTCGTGCGCACCGTGGCGCTGCCCGGCGCGAGCGCCCGCCCGTACGGCTCGTACTTCGACGAGGTCGTCGACGAGCTCGAAGGGGCGCTGGAGGAGCAGGACCTGGTCCCGGAGAACGCGCTGGAGAAGGTCGTGGTCGACCGGGGCGAGCTGACGCTCCACGTCGTCCGCGAGCACCTCGTACGCGTGGCCTCCACCCTGCGCGACGACCCGGCCCTGCGCTTCGAGCTCTGCACCGGCGTCTCGGGGGTGCACTTCCCCGACGACAAGGGCCGCGAGCTGCACGCCGTCTACCACCTGCGCTCGCTCACCCACGGCCGGATCGTGCGGCTGGAGGTGTCCGTCGCGGACGGCGACCCGCACATCCCGTCGCTCGTCACGGTCTACCCGACCAACGACTGGCACGAGCGCGAGGCGTACGACTTCTTCGGCCTGATCTTCGACGGGCACCCGGCCCTCACCCGGATCATGATGCCGGACGACTGGCAGGGCTTCCCGCAGCGCAAGGACTACCCGCTCGGCGGCATCGCCATCGAGTACAAGGGCGCCCAGATCCCGGCTCCCGACCAGCGGAGGTCGTACAGCTGATGTCCCCCACCTCGAAGCACGCAGACACCCCGAACCACGCAGAGGGGCACGCCTCCTCCCGTGAGACGACCGAAGGCCTCGTCTACACCGTCACCGGCGGCGACTGGGACGAGATCGTCCAGTCGGCGGCCCGCGCGGACGACGAGCGGATCGTCGTCAACATGGGCCCGCAGCACCCGTCCACGCACGGGGTGCTCCGCCTGATCCTGGAGATCGACGGGGAGACGGTCACCGAGGCCCGCTGCGGCATCGGCTACCTGCACACCGGGATCGAGAAGAACCTCGAATTCCGCAACTGGACGCAGGGCACCACCTTCGTCACGCGCATGGACTACCTGACGCCGTTCTTCAACGAGACGGCGTACTGCCTCGGCGTCGAGAAGCTGCTCGGCATCACCGACCAGATCCCGGACCGGGCCACCGTCCTGCGCGTGCTGCTGATGGAGCTCAACCGGCTCTCCTCCCACCTGGTGTGCATCGCCACCGGCGGCATGGAGCTGGGCGCGACCACGATCATGATCTACGGGTTCCGCGACCGCGAGCTGATCCTCGACGTCTTCGAGCTGGTCACCGGCCTGCGCATGAACCATGCGTTCGTCCGCCCCGGCGGCCTCGCGCAGGACCTGCCCCCGGGCGCCATGGACCAGCTCCGCGAGCTCGTGAAGACCCTGAAGAAGAACCTGCCGGAGTACGACAAGCTCGCCACCGGCAACCCCATCTTCAAGGCCCGCATGCAGGACGTCGGCTACCTCGACCTCACCGGCTGCATGGCACTGGGCGCCACCGGCCCGATCCTGCGCTCCGCCGGACTGCCGCACGACCTGCGCAAGACGGACCCGTACTGCGGATACGAGAACTACGAGTTCGACGTGCCGACCACCGAGTCCTGCGACTCCTACGGGCGGTTCCTGATCCGCCTGGAGGAGATGCGGCAGTCGCTGCGGATCGTCGAGCAGTGCCTGGACCGGCTGGAGCCGGGTCCGATCATGGTCGCCGACAAGAAGATCGCCTGGCCGGCGCAGCTCGCGATGGGCCCGGACGGGCTCGGCAACTCGCTCGACCACATCAAGCAGATCATGGGCACCTCCATGGAGTCCCTCATCCACCACTTCAAGCTGGTGACCGAGGGCTTCCGGGTACCCGCCGGGCAGGCGTACGCGGCGGTCGAGTCCCCCAAGGGCGAACTCGGCGTCCACGTCGTCTCCGACGGCGGCACCCGCCCCTACCGGGTCCACTTCCGCGACCCGTCCTTCACCAACCTGCAGGCCATGGCCGCGATGTGCGAGGGCGGCCAGGTCGCCGACGTCATCGTCGCCGTCGCCTCCATCGACCCCGTGATGGGAGGCGTCGACCGATGACAGCCAGTCCTGTGAATGCAGGGGTCAGCCTGGGGATGCCGCAACTGCCCGCCCCCGACTTCCCCGCCGAGGTACGTGCCCGGCTCGAAGCGGACGCGCGCGAGGTCATCGCCCGCTACCCCGACAGCCGCTCCGCGCTGCTGCCGCTGCTGCACCTGTGCCAGTCGGAGGAGGGCCACGTCTCGCGCACCGGCGTCCGCTTCTGCGCCGAGGTGCTGGGCCTGACCACCGCCGAGGTCACGGCCGTCGCCACCTTCTACACGATGTACCGGCGGAGGCCCTCGGGCGACTACCAGGTCGGCGTCTGCACGAACACGCTGTGCGCGGTGATGGGCGGCGACGCCATCTTCGAGGAGCTCAAGGAGCACCTCGGGGTCGGCAACAACGAGACCACGCCCGACGGCAAGGTCACGCTGGAGCACATCGAGTGCAACGCGGCCTGCGACTACGCCCCCGTGGTGATGGTCAACTGGGAGTTCTTCGACAACCAGACCCCCGAGTCCGCCAAGGCCATGGTGGACGACCTGCTGGCCGGCCGCCCCGTCGAGCCGACCCGGGGCGCGCCGCTGTGCACGTACAAGGAGACCGCCCGGATCCTGGCGGGCTTCCCCGACGAGCGCGAGGGCGCCGTCGAGGCGAGCGGCGGTGCGGGCGCCGCCTCCCTGATCGGCCTGCGCATCGCACGCGGCGAGTCCCCGCACGCCCCGATCGTGCACCCGCGTGGCGAGGCCCGTGGCGAGACCACCACCGAGGGAGGGGAGTGATGACCGTGTCGACCGAGCTGAGCAAGAACGGCACTAGTCCTGAGAAGCTCCTCGCGCCCGTCCTGTCGGCGTTCTGGGACGAGCCCGAGTCGTGGACGCTGGAGACCTACCGGCGCCACGAGGGGTACGAGGGCCTGCGCAAGGCGCTCGCGATGACCCCGGACGACCTCATCGCCTACGTCAAGGACTCGGGCCTGCGCGGCCGGGGCGGCGCGGGCTTCCCCACCGGAATGAAGTGGCAGTTCATCCCGCAGGGCGACGGAAAGCCGCACTACCTCGTCGTGAACGCGGACGAGTCGGAGCCGGGAACCTGCAAGGACATCCCCCTCCTCTTCGCCAACCCGCACTCCCTCATCGAGGGAATGATCATCGCCTGCTACGCGATCCGGTCCGAGCACGCCTTCATCTACCTGCGCGGCGAGGTCGTGCCGGTACTGAGGCGCCTGCACGAGGCGGTGCGCGAGGCGTACGAGGCCGGCTACCTCGGCAAGGACATCCTCGGGAGCGGCCTCAACCTCGACATCACGGTGCACGCGGGCGCGGGTGCGTACATCTGTGGGGAGGAAACGGCACTCCTCGACTCCCTCGAAGGCCGGCGCGGTCAGCCCCGGCTGCGCCCCCCCTTCCCTGCCGTCGAGGGGCTCTACGCGTGCCCCACTGTCGTCAACAACGTCGAGTCCATCGCCTCGGTTCCCGCGATCCTGAACAAGGGCAAGGACTGGTTCAAGGCGATGGGGACCGAGAAGTCCCCCGGCTTCACGCTGTACTCGCTCTCCGGGCACGTCGTCGGCCCCGGCCAGTACGAGGCCCCGCTCGGCATCACCCTGCGCCAGCTCCTCGACATGAGCGGCGGGATGCGGCCGGGCCACCGGCTGAAGTTCTGGACCCCGGGAGGCTCCTCCACCCCGATGTTCACGGACGAGCACCTCGACGTCCCGCTCGACTACGAGGGCGTGGGCGCGGCCGGCTCGATGCTCGGCACCAAGGCCCTGCAGTGCTTCGACGAGACGACCTGCGTGGTGCGGGCGGTGACCCGCTGGACCGAGTTCTACGCCCACGAGTCCTGCGGCAAGTGCACGCCCTGCCGCGAAGGCACGTACTGGCTGGTCCAGTTGCTGCGCGACATCGAGGCCGGCAAGGGCGTGATGTCCGACCTCGACAAGCTGAACGACATCGCCGACAACATCAACGGCAAGTCGTTCTGCGCGCTCGGCGACGGCGCCGCCAGCCCGATCTTCTCCTCGCTCAAGTACTTCCGCGAGGAGTACGAGCAGCACATCACGGGCAAGGGCTGCCCCTTCGATCCCAAGAAGTCGACCCTCTGGGCTGACGGTCCCAAGAAGAACTCCGAGGTGAACGCATGACCGTCACCACGAACGCTCCCGCCGGTGGCGGCGAGGCCGCGGTGCCGCCCGAGAACACCGTGTCGCTGACCATCGACGGCGTCGAGCTGTCGGTGCCCAAGGGCACGCTGGTGATCCGGGCCGCCGAACAGATCGGCATCGAGGTCCCCCGCTTCTGCGACCACCCCCTCCTCGACCCGGTCGGCGCCTGCCGCCAGTGCATCGTCGAGGTCGAGGGCCAGCGCAAGCCGATGGCCTCCTGCACCATCACCTGCACCGACGGCATGGTCGTCAAGACGCAGCTGACCTCCGAGGTCGCCGAGAAGTCCCAGCGCGGGGTGATGGAGCTGCTGCTCATCAACCACCCGCTGGACTGCCCGGTCTGCGACAAGGGCGGCGAGTGCCCGCTGCAGAACCAGGCGATGTCGCACGGCAACGCGGAGTCCCGTTTCGAGGGGCGCAAGCGCACGTACGAGAAGCCGGTGCCGATCTCCACCCAGGTGCTGCTGGACCGGGAGCGGTGCGTGCTGTGCGCGCGCTGCACCCGCTTCTCCAACCAGGTGGCAGGCGACCCGATGATCGAGCTGCTGGAGCGCGGCGCGCTCCAGCAGGTCGGCATCGGCGAGGGCGACCCGTTCGAGTCGTACTTCTCCGGCAACACCATCCAGATCTGCCCGGTCGGCGCGCTCACCTCGGCCGCCTACCGGTTCCGCTCCCGCCCGTTCGACCTCGTCTCCTCCCCGAGCGTGTGCGAGCACTGCGCGGGCGGCTGCGCGACCCGGACCGACCACCGCCGCGGCAAGGTGCTGCGCCGGCTGGCCGCCGAGGACCCCGAGGTCAACGAGGAGTGGATCTGCGACAAGGGCCGCTTCGGGTTCCGCTACGCGCAGCGCCCCGACCGGCTCACCACCCCGCTGGTGCGCGGCGCCGACGGCGTCCTGGCCCCGGCGAGCTGGCCCGAGGCCCTGGAGGCCGCGGCGAACGGCCTCGCCGCCGCGCGCGGCCGGGCCGGGGTGCTGACCGGCGGCCGGCTGACCGTCGAGGACGCGTACGCGTACGCCAAGTTCGCGCGCGTGGTGCTCGACACCAACGACATCGACTTCCGGGCCCGCGTGCACAGTGCGGAGGAGGCCGAGTTCCTGGCCGCCACCGTGGCGGGCACCGGCCAGGACCTCGACGGTGAGGGGGTGACGTACTCCTCGCTGGAGGCGGCGCCCGCGGTGCTGCTCGTCGGCATCGAGGCCGAGGAGGAGGCCCCCGGGGTCTTCCTGCGGCTGCGCAAGGCCCACCGCAAGCACAAGCAGCGGACCTTCGCCCTCGCCCCCTTCGCCACCCGCGGCCTGGAGAAGGCGGGCGGCACCCTGCTGGCCGCGGCCCCCGGCACCGAGCCCGAGTGGCTGGCCGCGCTGGCCTCCCGCTCGGGCCTGGAGCAGGGCGGCCACGCGGCCGCCGAGGCGCTGCGCGAGAAGGGCGCCGTCATCGTCGTCGGGGAGCGCCTCGCCGGGGTGCCCGGCGCGCTGACCGCCGCCGTACGGGCGGCCGCCGCGACCGGCGCCCGCCTGGTGTGGATCCCGCGCCGGGCCGGTGAGCGGGCCGCCGTGGAGGCGGGCGCGCTGCCGTCGCTGCTGCCGGGCGGGCGTCCGGCCACCGATCCGCGGGCCCGCGACGAGGTCGCCACCGTGTGGGGCCTGGACGAGCTCCCGCACCGCTACGGCCGCGACACCGGCCAGATCATCGAGGCCGCGGCCGGGGGAGAGCTCTCCGCCCTGCTGGTCGCGGGCGTCGAGCTGGTCGACCTGCCGGACCCGGCCCGGGCGCGGGTCGCCCTCCAGGAGGCCTTCGTGGTCTCGCTGGAACTGCGGCCCGGCGAGGTCACCGACCACGCGGACGTGGTGTTCCCCGTCGCGGCGGTCGCCGAGAAGTCGGGCGCCTTCGTCAACTGGGAGGGCCGGGTCCGGTCGTTCGAGGCGGCGCTGAAGCCCGAGCAGATGACGCGGCGGCTCGCCCCCGCGGACTCGCGGGTGCTGCACATGCTGGCCGACGCGGCCGACCGCCCGATCGCGCTGCCCGACGTACACGCCGTACGCCGCGAGCTGGAGCGGCTCGGGCCGTGGGGCGGGGAACTGGCCTCCGAGCAGTCCACCGACCCGGCGCCGGTACCGCGCCCCGGCGCGGGCGAGGCGGTCCTCGCGGGCCACCGGCTGCTGCTGGACCTGGGCCGGCTCCAGGAGGGCGACGAGGCCCTGGCCGGCACCCGGCACGAGGCGAGCGCCCGGCTGTCGGCCGCCACGGCCGCCGAGACGGGCGTGAAGAACGGCGACGTCCTCGCGGTGACCGGCCCGGCCGGCTCCGTGGAACTGCCGCTGCGGATCACCGAGATGCCCGACCGGGTGGTCTGGCTCCCGATGAACTCCACCGGCTCCGGGGTCATCGCCGACACCGGAGCCCTTCCGGGCGGCCTCGTCCGGATCGGGCCGGCCGGCCCGGCCGCCGCCGGCGACACCACTGCGGAGGTGGACGAGTGAACGCCGTACCCGGTGACTTCGTACAACTCGCCGTCGAGGACCTGTCCCTCTTCGGCCGGGACGTCTGGTGGCTCGTCGTCCTCAAGGCGGTGTTCTGCTTCGCCTTCCTGATGGTGACCGTGCTGTTCTCCATCGTGTGGGAGCGCAAGGTCGTCGCCTGGATGCAGCTGCGCATCGGCCCGAACCGGCACGGCCCCTGGGGCATGCTCCAGTCGCTCGCCGACGGCGTGAAGCTCATGCTGAAGGAAGACGTCATCGTCAAGCGGGCCGACAAGGTCGTCTACGTCCTGGCCCCGATCATCGCGGCGGTCCCGGCCTTCATGGCCATCGCGGTGATCCCCTTCGGCCCCTCGGGCAACGAGGTGTCCATCTTCGGCCAGCGCACCACGATGCAGCTGACCGACCTGCCGATCGCGATGCTCTACATCCTCGCGGTGGCCTCGGTCGGCATCTACGGCATCGTGCTGGCGGGCTGGTCCTCCGGTTCGACGTACCCGCTGCTCGGCGGCCTGCGCTCCTGCGCGCAGATGATCTCCTACGAGATCGCGATGGGCGCGGCCTTCGCCTCGGTCTTCCTCTACTCCGGGTCGATGTCGACCTCGGCGATCGTGGAGGCGCAGGCGGACCGCTGGTACATCATCCTGCTGCCGGTCTCCTTCATCATCTACGTCATCACGATGGTCGGCGAGACGAACCGCGCCCCCTTCGACATGCCCGAGTCCGAGGGCGACCTGGTCGGCGGCTTCAACACCGAGTACTCGTCCATCAAGTTCGCGCTGTTCATGCTGGCCGAGTACGTCAACATGGTCACCGTCTCGGCGGTCTCGGTCACCCTCTTCCTCGGCGGCTGGCGGGCGCCGGCGCCGATCTCCACGTACTGGGAGGGCGCCAACCACGGCTGGTGGCCGATGCTCTGGTTCGTCCTCAAGGTCCAGCTGCTGCTGTTCTTCTTCATCTGGCTGCGCGGCACGCTGCCGCGCGTGCGCTACGACCAGCTGATGAAGCTCGGCTGGAAGGTGCTGATCCCGGTCTCCGTGGTGTGGCTGATGCTGGTCGCCACCGTCCGGGCGCTGCGCAACGAGAACTACGACTTCCAGGAGATCGTGCTCTACGTCGGCGGCGGCGTCATCGCGATCCTGCTGCTGTCCTTCGTCGCGGACCTCTTCCGGGACAAGAAGGAGAAGGCGGCCGCCGGCGAGGCGGAACAGGCCGCGGCGGCCGCGCCCTTCGACCCGATGGCGGGCGGGTTCCCCGTACCGCCCAAGCCCGGCCAGCACCTGGCACCCGTACCGCGCCGAAGGCCCCGCTCCGAGCGGGAGCTGATCGTCAGCGGCGCAGTGAACACCGAGAGCGACCGAGAGGAGGGTGGTGAGAATGTCTGACGAGAAGTGGCAGAACCCGGTGGCCGGCTTCGGCGTGACCTTCAAGGCCATGTTCAAGAAGCGCCTCACCGAGCAGTACCCGGAGCAGCAGAAGACCACCGCTCCGCGCTTCCACGGACGGCACCAGCTCAACCGCCACCCGGACGGTCTGGAGAAGTGCATCGGGTGCGAGCTGTGCGCCTGGGCCTGTCCCGCCGACGCGATCTACGTGGAGGGCGCGGACAACACCGAGGAGGAGCGCTACTCCCCGGGTGAGCGGTACGGGCGGGTCTACCAGATCAACTACGCCCGCTGCATCCTGTGCGGGCTGTGCGTGGAGGCGTGCCCGACGCGGGCGCTGACCATGACGAACGAGTTCGAACTGGCCGACGCCACCCGCGAGTCGCTCATCTACACCAAGGAGCAGCTGCTGGCGGGCCTGACCGAGGGCATGGTCGAGGCTCCGCACTCGATCTTCCCCGGCGCGGAGGACACGGACTACTACCGGGGGCTGGTGACCGGGGCCGCCCCGGGCACGGTCCGGCAGGTCGCCGTTTCCAAGGGCGAGGTGGCCGAGGACGCCGCCGAGGGGGTGGGGGCGTGAGCGTCATCGCGGCAGCTTCCACCTCGGTCACCTCCTCCGGTGAGGAAGTGCAGTTCTGGATCCTGGGCACGGTCGCCGTCATCGGGGCGCTGTCCACGATCCTGATGAAGAAGGCCGTGCACAGCGCCCTGAGCCTGGCCGGGACGATGATCATCCTGGCGGTCTTCTACCTCGCCAACGGGGCGTACTTCCTGGGCATCGTCCAGGTCGTCGTCTACACCGGCGCGATCATGATGCTCTTCCTCTTCGTGGTCATGCTGGTGGGCGTCACCGCTGCGGACTCGCTGAAGGAGACGATCAAGGGGCAGCGCTGGCTGGCCGCCCTGTGCGGGCTCGGCTTCGGCATCCTGCTGATCGCCGGCATCGGCAACGCCAAGCTCACCCACTTCAACGGGCTCGGCCGGATCAACTCCGGCGGGCACGTCGAGGGCCTGGCCACGCTGATCTTCACCAAGTACGTGTTCGCCTTCGAGATCACCGGCGCCCTGCTGATCACGGCGGCCGTCGGCGCGATGGTGCTCACCCACCGCGAGCGCACCGAGCGGGCCGCCACCCAGCGCGAGCTCGCCGAGCGCCGCGTACGCGAGGGCGTACAGCTCCCGCCGCTGCCCGCGCCCGGCGTCTACGCCCGGCACAACGCGGTGGACGTGGCCGGTCTGCTGCCGGACGGCACCCCGTCCGAGCTGACCGTCAACAAGACGCTGCGCGCCCGCGGTCAGATCCGCGACGTGTCGAGCGAGGCGCTGGACAACCTGAAGGCGCTGGAGCAGGCCTCGTCCGAGCGGCTCGGCCGTGAGGAGGCCTCGAAGTGAACCCGGTCAACTACCTGTACCTGTCCGCGCTGCTGTTCACCATCGGGGCGGCCGGGGTCCTGATCCGGAAGAACGCGATCGTGCTGTTCATGTGCGTCGAGCTGATGCTCAACGCCTGCAACCTCGCCTTCGTCACCTTCTCCCGGATGCACGGCAACCTCGACGGCCAGATCATCGCGTTCTTCACGATGGTCGTCGCCGCCGCCGAGGTCGTGGTGGGCCTCGCGATCATCGTGTCGCTGTTCCGTACCCGCCACTCGGCCTCGGTCGACGACGCCAGCCTGATGAAGCTGTAAGGGGTCGCTGTGGAGAACTTGATTGCGCTGCTGGTAGCGGCGCCCCTGCTCGGAGCGGCGGTGCTGCTGTGCGGCGGCCGGCGCCTCGACAAGGCCGGCCACTGGCTCGGCACCCTGCTCGCCGCCGCGTCCTTCGGGATCGGCCTGGTCCTGTTCGCCGACATGCTCGGCCGCGGGGCCGAGGACCGGGCCGTCCACCAGCGGCTGTTCAGCTGGATCCCGGTGGAGGGCTTCCAGGCTGACCTCGCCTTCCAGCTCGACCAGCTGTCGATGACCTTCGTCCTGCTGATCTCCGGGGTGGGCACGCTCATCCACGTGTACTCGATCGGGTACATGGAGCACGACGAGCGCCGCCGCCGCTTCTTCGGCTACCTGAACCTCTTCCTCGCGGCGATGCTCCTCCTGGTCGTCGCCGACAACTACCTGCTGCTGTACGTCGGCTGGGAGGGCGTGGGCCTCGCCTCGTACCTGCTCATCGGCTTCTGGCAGCACAAGCCCAGCGCGGCCACCGCCGCCAAGAAGGCCTTCCTGGTCAACCGGGTCGGCGACATGGGCCTGTCGATCGCGATCATGCTGATGTTCACCACCTACGGCACCTTCGCCTTCGGCCCGGTGCTCGGCTCCGCGGACGCCACGTCCGAGGGCAAGCTGACGGCCATCGGCCTGATGCTGCTGCTGGCCGCGTGCGGCAAGTCGGCCCAGGTGCCGCTCCAGTCCTGGCTCGGCGACGCGATGGAGGGCCCGACCCCGGTCTCGGCCCTGATCCACGCGGCGACCATGGTCACCGCGGGCGTCTACCTCATCACCCGGTCCGGGGCGATCTTCAACGGCGCGCCGGACGCGCAGACCGCGGTCGTCGTGGTCGGCGCGGTCACGCTCCTCTTCGGTGCGATCGTCGGTTGCGCGAAGGACGACATCAAGAAGGCCCTGGCGGGCTCGACGATGTCGCAGATCGGCTACATGATCCTGGCGGCGGGCCTCGGCCCCATCGGCTACGTCTTCGCGATCATGCACCTGGTGACGCACGGCTTCTTCAAGGCCGGGCTCTTCCTCGGCGCCGGTTCGGTCATGCACGGCATGAACGACGAGGTCGACATGCGCAAGTACGGGGGCCTGCGCACGTACATGCCGGTCACCTTCGCCACCTTCGGACTCGGCTACCTCGCCATCATCGGCTTCCCGGGCCTGTCGGGCTTCTTCTCCAAGGACAAGATCATCGAGGCGGCCTTCGCGAAGGGCGGCACCGAGGGCTGGATCCTGGGATCGGTGGCCCTGCTGGGCGCGGCCATCACCGCGTTCTACATGACCCGCGTCATGCTCCTCACCTTCTTCGGCGAGAAGCGCTGGCAGCCCGACGGCGAGGGCCACGCGCCGCACCCGCACGAGTCCCCGAAGTCGATGACCATCCCGATGATCATCCTGGCCTTCGGGTCCGTGTTCGCGGGCGGCATCTTCGGGATCGGCGACCGCTTCCTGAAGTGGCTGGAGCCCGTCACCGGGCACGAGCACGGCCACCCGCCGGTCAGCGCCCTGACGGTGACGCTGTCGACCATGGTCGTCCTCGTCATCGGCGTGGGCATCGCCTGGGCGATGTACGGGCGCAGGCCCGTCCCGGTCGTCGCACCGCGTGGCTCGCTCCTCACCCGGGCGGCCCGGCGCGACCTGCTCCAGGACGACTTCAACCACATCGTGCTGGTGCGCGGCGGGGAACACCTGACCCGCTCGCTCGTGTACGTGGACCACAGCCTGGTGGACGGAGTGGTCAACGGGACGGCCGCCTCGGTCGGCGGACTCTCGGGCCGGCTGCGCAAGCTGCAGAACGGCTACGCCCGCAGCTACGCGGTCTCGATGTTCGGGGGCACGGCGATCCTGATCGCCGCGACCCTGCTGATGAGGGCGGTGTGAAATGAGTTTCCCGCTTCTGACGGTGACGGCCGCGGTCCCCGCGGTCGGCGCGATCCTGACGGCGGCCGTACCGGCCGCCCGACGGACCGCGGCCAAGTGGCTCGCGCTGCTCTTCTCGCTGGCGACACTGGCCCTGGCCGTGCTCGTCGCGGTCCGCTTCGAGCCCGGTGGCGACCGCTACCAGCTCACCGAGTCGCACGCCTGGATCGCCGACTTCGGCGTCCGCTACGAACTGGGCGTCGACGGCATCGGGGTGGCGCTCATCGCGCTCACCGCGCTGCTGATCCCCTTCGTCATCGCGGCCGGCTGGCACGACGCCGACCCGCTGGAGACGGCGTCCTCCCGCTGGCGGCCGACCCAGGGCTTCTTCGCCCTGATCCTGCTGGTCGAGGCGATGGTGGTGATCTCCTTCGAGGCCACCGACGTCTTCCTCTTCTACATCTTCTTCGAAGCCATGCTCATCCCGATGTACTTCCTCATCGGCGGCTTCGGAGACCGGGCACACTCCGGGTCCGACGAGAACGCGGCCGCGCAGCGCTCGTACGCGGCCGTCAAGTTCCTCCTCTACAACCTGGTCGGCGGCCTGATCATGCTGGCCGCCGTCATCGGGCTGTACGTGGTCGCCGGGAACTTCTCGCTCCAGGAGATCGCCGCCGCCCGCGCCGCGGGCACGCTCGACATGGCGACCAACACCGAACGGCTGCTGTTCCTCGGCTTCTTCTTCGCCTTCGCGGTGAAGGCCCCGCTGTGGCCGCTGCACACATGGCTGCCGAACGCGATGGGCGAGGCCACCGCCCCCGTGGCCGTACTGATCACCGCGGTCGTCGACAAGGTCGGCACCTTCGCGATGCTCCGCTTCTGCCTCGGGCTCTTCCCGGAGGCCAGCAAGTGGGCCACGCCGGTCATCCTCGTCCTGGCCCTGATCAGCATCGTCTACGGCGCGCTGCTCGCGGTCGGGCAGCGCGACATCAAGCGGCTGGTGGCGTACGCCTCGATCTCGCACTTCGGCTTCATCATCCTGGGCATCTTCGCGATGACCTCCCAGGGCCAGTCGGGCGCGACGCTATACATGGTCAACCACGGGCTCTCGACGGCCGCGCTGATGCTGGTGGCCGGCTTCCTGATCTCGCGGCGCGGCTCGCGGCTCATCGCCGACTACGGCGGCGTGCAGAAGGTGGCGCCGGTCCTGGCCGGCACCTTCCTGATCGGCGGTCTCGCCACCCTGTCGCTGCCGGGCCTGGCACCGTTCGTCAGTGAGTTCCTGGTCCTGGTCGGCACGTACGCCCGCTACCCGGTGGTCGGCATCATCGCCACCTTCGGCATCGTGCTGGCCGCGCTCTACACGCTGGTGCTCTACCAGCGCACCATGACCGGACCCGTGAAGGAGGAGGTCCGCACGATGCCGGACCTGCGCCTGCGGGAGGTGCTGGTGGTCGCCCCGCTGATCGCCCTGCTGATCGGGCTCGGCGTCTACCCGAAGGTGCTCACCGACATCGTCAACCCGGCGGTGAAGCACACCATGTCGGATGTGAAGCAGACGGACCCGAAGCCCGACGTGGCTGTCGAGGCCGAGCACGCCAAGAAGGGGGAGGCGGCGAAGTGAGCACTGTGACTGCTGCCCAGAGCCTGCTGACACTGGCGGCCGCGGAGCCGATCGACAAGATCCCGGCCCCGCACATCGAGTACGCGCAGCTCTCGCCCACACTGATCGTGCTGGGCGCGGCGATCGTCGGAGTCCTCGTGGAGGCCTTCGTACCGCGCAAGTCCCGCTACTACGTCCAGGTGTTCCTCGCCGTCGCCGCGCTGGCCTCGGCCTTCGCGGCGGTCGTCGGACTCGCCGCCGGCGGGTACGGGAGCACCAAGGCGCACATCGCGGCCATGGGGGCCGTGGCCGTGGACGGCCCGGCGCTGTTCCTGCAGGGCACCGTCCTGCTGGCTTCGGTCGTCGCGGTCCTCACCTTCGCCGAGCGGCGGCTGGACCCGGCCGCCCACGGCAACCGGGTCGACTCCTTCGCCGCGCAGGCGGCGTCCGTACCGGGCAGTGAGAGCGAGAAGGCGGCCGTGAAGGCCGGCTTCACCACCACCGAGGTCTTCCCGCTGGCGATGTTCGCGATCTCCGGCATGCTGATCTTCCCGGCGGCCAACGACCTGCTGACGCTGTTCGTGGCCCTGGAGGTCTTCTCCCTCCCGCTGTACCTGCTCTGCGCCCTCGCCCGCCGCCAGCGGCTGATGTCGCAGGAGGCCGCGGTCAAGTACTTCCTGCTCGGCGCCTTCTCCTCCGCCTTCCTCCTCTTCGGCATCGCGCTGATCTACGGGTACGCGGGCTCGGTCTCGTACGCGGTCATCGCGGACGTGGTGGACGGCAGCGTCGCGAAGATCGACCCGGCGCTCGCGGACACCATGGGCAACGACGCGCTGCTGCTGATCGGCGGCGCCCTGCTGCTGATGGGCCTGCTCTTCAAGGTCGGCGCGGTCCCCTTCCACATGTGGACCCCGGACGTCTACCAGGGCGCCCCGACCCCCATCACCGGCTTCATGGCCGCGGCGACGAAGGTGGCCGCCTTCGGCGCGCTGCTGCGGCTGCTGTACGTGGTCCTGCCGGGCCTGCGGTGGGACTGGCGGCCGGTGATGTGGGGCGTGGCCATCGTCACGATGCTGGCCGGCGCGGTGATCGCCGTGACCCAGACCGATGTGAAGCGGCTGCTGGCCTACTCCTCGATCGCGCACGCGGGCTTCATCCTGGCCGGTGTGATCGCGACCTCGGCGGAGGGCGTCAAGTCGGTCCTCTTCTACCTGGGCGCGTACTCCTTCGTGACGATCGGCGCCTTCGCGGTGGTCACGCTGGTGCGCGACGCGGGCGGCGAGGCGACGCACCTGTCCAAGTGGGCGGGCCTGGGGCGGCGGTCGCCGCTGACGGCGGCGGTCTTCGCGGTGTTCCTGCTGGCCTTCGCCGGCATTCCGCTGACGTCCGGCTTCGCCGGCAAGTTCGCCGTCTTCAAGGCGGCGGCGGAGGGCGGCGCGGGGGCGCTGGTCGTGGTCGGTGTCATCTCGTCCGCCATCGCCGCGTTCTTCTACATCCGGGTCATCGTGCTGATGTTCTTCAGCGAGCCGAAGGCGGACGGCCCGACGGTGGCGGTGCCCTCGCCGCTGACGATGACCACGATCGCCGTCGGCGTCGCGGTCACCCTGGTCCTGGGCGTGGCCCCGCAGTACTTCCTGGACCTGGCGGGGCAGGCGAGCACCTTCGTCCGCTGACCGGTTCGCCGTACGGCACAGGGCCCGGCCCCCTTCGGGGGGCCGGGCCCTGTGCCGTGTGCGGGACTACTCGGCGCGTCGTGGCTTCGGCATGATCTCGGTGAGGTCGAGATCGATGGGGAAGGGGACGGAGACTTTGAGGCGGTCGTGGAAGATTCCGGTGGCCACGTACTTCCGAGTGGCTGGTTCGAGCTCGAAGACGTAGACCACGGCTCGGCCGTCCTTGTGCTCCACTCGCCAGAAATGCGGGATTCCGGCGCGGGAGTACTTGAGGGGCTTGGCCTCGCGGTCGCGGGCGACGGATTCCGGGGACACGACTTCGATCGCGAGTCGCACGGATGCTGCCGGAAGCCGGGTCTGATGCGGATCCTCGTCGTCCTCCTCGGGTACGACGATCACGTCCGGCTCCGGCCGGTTCTGACGGTCGATGTCGATGGTGAATTCTCGTAGCACTTCGAGTCCGTCCGGCACCAGGGACTCCAGCTGCCGTTCGAAGAACCGCACGGCACGCAGGTGGAATTTGGTCTGCGGACTCACGAAAATCAGGCTCCCGTCGATCAGCTCCGTGTGCGGAGGCAGATTCGGAAGCGTGTCCAGGTCATCCGCGGTCCAGCCGCCCGCCGGCGGGATCGGCCAGCGGGGCCCCGGCTCCGGATCAGGCTGTGGCGCTGCGGATTCGACGCTCATCAGTGCTCCCATGGGGCAGAGTCTCGCGAGTCCGTTCAGCGTATCGCCCGGGATTCACGAAGCGCCGCCCTTACGGGTGAGTCATATGCGTTCAGCACTTGACGTTCCGGCTAGTGGCCGTGTGCGTGCCCGGTGGCGGCGGTGGCAGGAGTCTTCTTCGGGCAGGCCAGGGCCGGGTTCGGGTTCCAGTTGTGGAAGCGGCCGGCCGGGTTCTTCTCGTACGCCCACATGTGGAGGTCGTAGTGCTTGGGCATGCCGGCCCAGTGGCCGGGCATGGGTCCGTCGAAGGGCAGCCCGAACATGCTCGGCCGGTCGTCGGTGGTCTTCAGGTCCTGGTCCCGGTCGGTGGACATCCACTCCACGGTCTGGAGCTTGCGGCGGCCGTGGCGGTCCTTGGCGGTGCTGTAGAGGAGTGCGGTCGGCCTGGCGGGATCCTTCGAACCCCAGTTGGCGTCCTTGACGTAGTGGTAGCCCATGGTGCCGACCCCGAACGGGTTGGTCATGCACTCCTCGCCGTGCGGGACGTACCCGTCCTTGAGCGCCTCCCGCTCGTCCACGTACTTGGCCGTCACCCGGATCGCCGTCGCCATGTCCCGCATGGCCCGGGCGTCCTTCGGGTCGGGCGCGGGGCCGTCGACCCCGTGCGCGGGCGCCACGGCGGCCAGGCCGAGGGACACGGCGGCGGCGCAGGTCAGGACGGCCTTCAGGGGGCGTGCGGGCACGGGGGCTCCTGGGGTTCGGCGGTGCGCGGGCCTTTCGTCCACCATCCAGGGGCGCCGGACCGCGTGCACGCGGCGTGCCTCCGAACGGCGTAGGGCCGCCGCGGCGGGCCGGCGGGAACATCCGCCGGCCCTCCGAACCAGGGGTGCGACTACCGCGATCCCACGATGCGCCCGGTGACCTCGCCGAGGCCGATGCGGGTGCCGCCCGCGCCCGGGGCCCAGGCGGTGAGGGTGACGGTGTCGCCGTCCTCCAGGAAGGTGCGCTTGCCGTCGGTGAGCTCGATGGCGTCGCGGCCGTTCCAGGTGAGCTCCAGCAGCGAGCCGCGCTGGTCGACGTCCGGGCCGCTCACGGTGCCGGAGCCGTAGACGTCGCCGGTGCGCAGGGAGGCGCCGTTGACGGTCATGTGCGCGAGCTGCTGGGCGGCGGTCCAGTACATCGTGGCGAACGGCGGCCGGGCCACCTCCTGCCCGTTGATGGAGACGGTGATGTGCAGGTCGAAGCCGCCGGGGCGGTCGGCGTCCGCGTCGTCCAGGTACGGCAGCAGCGGGAAGTCGCGGGCGGGCGGGGCGACCCGGGCGGCGTCCAGGGCCTCCAGCGGGGTGACCCAGGCGGAGACGGAGGTGGCGAAGGACTTGCCGAGGAAGGGGCCGAGCGGGACGTACTCCCAGGCCTGGATGTCGCGCGCGGACCAGTCGTTGAGCAGGAACAGGCCGAAGACGTGGTCCTCGAAGTCGCCCAGCGCCACCGGGCTGCCCAGCTCGGAGGGGGCGCCGACGACGAAGCCGACCTCGGCCTCGATGTCGAGCTTGACCGACGGGCCGAAGACGGGCGCCGGGTCGGTCGGGGCCTTGCGCTGCCCGCTGGGGCGTACGACGTCGGTCCCCGAGACCACGATGGTGCCCGCGCGGCCGTGGTAACCGATCGGCAGGTGCTTCCAGTTGGGCGTCAGCGCGTCGCCGTCGGGCCGGAACATCCGGCCGACGTTGGTGGCGTGGTTCTCGCTCGCGTAGAAGTCGACGTAGTCGGCGACCTCGTACGGCAGGTGCAGCTCGACCTCGTCCAGCGGCAGCAGGTGCGGCTCCACGGCGGGCCGGTGGCCGGGGTCGGTGACCCAGGCGGTCAGCGCGCGGCGCACGTCGCGCCAGGCGGTGCGGCCGGCGGCGAGCAGCGGGTTGAGGGAGCCGTGGCCGAGCAGTGCGGCGTACGGGGAACCGAGCGCGGCCGCGGTCGCACCGGCGTCGAGCACGTGTCCGCCGATCCGCACGCCGATCCGGCGGCGGGCGTCCTGGGAGGTGGAGAAGACGCCGTACGGGAGGTTGTGCGGCCCGAACGGGTCGCCCTCGGGTACATCGAGGGGGCTCTGCTGGGGCATGGGGTGCGGCCTCGCTTTCGATGCGGTCCGGGGGTGGCCCGGAAGACACAGTGCGGCACACGCTACCCAGGTTCCGGTGTGAAAGCGCGGGGCCCCGGGCGGAGATGAACACACTCGGGAGGTCGCGAGCGGCCAGATGTGCCCAGTTCCGGTCATATCTGATCTTTTGGCATGTGCCGGCAGGGCGGGGTCATATGGTCGACCTCGGATCCAGGAGTGCGTCAAGTGGTTGGTGGGGCATGTGGGAGGCCGGATTAACGCCATATTCATAGGACTTGTCCAAGAGGGTCCGTATCCTTGGCGCCGTGACTTCCGCCCTCCCCTATGACTTGATCGCCACTGACCTGGACGGGACTCTGCTGCGCGCCGGGGACACCGTCTCGGCCCGCTCCCACACGGCTCTCGCGACAGCCCGCGCGGCGGGCGCCCTGCACATCATCGTCACCGGCCGCCCCGTTCCACAGGTCCGGCACGTCCTGGACGGCCTCGGCTACACCGGGCTCGCGGTGTGCGGACAGGGCGCGCAGGTGTACGACACGGCGCGCGGGCGCATGCTGCACTCCGTCTCCCTGGACCGCGAGCTCGCGGAAGTGGCGCTGGGGAAGATCGAGGCGGAGATCGGCGAGCTCTACGCGGCGGTCAACCAGGAGGGCGTGGACGCCGAGATGCTCATAGGGCCGGGCTACCGGATGCCGCATCCGCACCTGCCGACGGTGCGCGTGCGGCGGCGGGCCGACCTGTGGGCGGCGCCGATCAACAAGGTCCTGCTCCAGCACCCCGAACTGGACGACGACGAACTGACCCGGGTCGCCCGGTCGGTCGTCGGCGACCTCGTGAACGTCACGATGGCGGGGGAGCACACGGTGGAACTCCAGCCCCCGGGCATCGACAAGGCCAGCGGGCTGGCGCGGGCCGCGCAGGTCCTGGGGGTGGCCGCCGCGTCGACCATCGCCTTCGGCGACATGCCGAACGACATCCCGATGTTCGCGTGGGCCGCGCACGGTGTGGCCATGGCCAACGCGCACCGCGAGCTGGTCGAGGTGGCGGACGAGCTGACGCTGTCGAACGAGGCCGACGGCATCGCGGTGGTCCTGGAGCGGCTGTTCGCGTAGGGCGCGGGTGCCTGCCGCGCCCGCGCCCGCGCCCGCGCCCGGGCCCGCTCAGCCCGCCGCGCGCGGCAGGCGCCGCTCCCACGAGCGGTGGAAGACGACCTCGTCGCCCTCCCGGCACACCACCTCGTTCGACGTGAGGAAGCCGCCCTCGTCGCAACGGATCTCCGAGCGGGTCTCCACGCGCGCGTCCCAGCCCAGTTCCGGCCGGTGGAGCCGGATCCGCCAGTCCGAGCGGGTCCGGGCCGACAGCGGGTCGGCCTCCTGGATCTCGTAGACCTCCAGGGCGTCCTCGCCGAACTCCAGCCCGTCCGGGTACACCCGCGTGCCCCCGTACCGCGGGTCGACCTCCATGCGCCAGGTCCCGCGCGCGACGTCCCGTACGACCAGCCGCTCGGGCCGCGGCTCGTCCAGCGTGGCCGGGAAGACCACCCCCAGCGGCTGCGCCTGCTCCGGCGCCTCGAAGAGGATCTCCTCCCCGTACGCCCCGGCCGAGGCCGCGTCCCGCACCGGGAGTTCCAGCGCGCTGCCCGCGGGCTCCAGGGTCCAGCCCGCCTCGGACCCGGCCCGCGGCCAGATCCACGGCCAGTACGCGGAGGAGAGGGCGAGTCGGATCCGGTGCCCCGGCGCGAAGGCGTGGCCGATGCCGTTGAGCTCGAAGGCCACGTCCTCGAACGCGCCCGTCCGCCACGGCACCGCCTTGTCCCGCCCCTGCCGGGCGGACAGGTTCAGCGCGCCCCGCGTGACCAGTGTGGAGGAGCCGTCCGGGGCCACGTCGCACAGCCGGGCCACCACCTGCCCGTACGGGACGTCGAGCCGGATCCGTACGGTCACCCGCGGCCGCCCGAGGATCTCCACCGGCGCCGCGTCCGGCCCCTCCGCGACGGGGAACTCGAAGCACGCCGACTTCGCGTCCTCCTCCCGCTGGTCCGGCGGCAGGTCCGCGTCATTGCCGAAGGGGAAGAACCGGCCCGCGTCCAGCCCCGTGTGCTGCGGGGAGGCCACGACCACCGGCGCGCCCTGGAGCGCGTACGAGACGGTCCCCACGGCCGGGGACGGCCACGCCGTGTCGCCCACCCAGCGGCCCGCGAGCTCCGGGTACACCGTCGCCGGCGGGTGGGACTCGCTGATCCAGGAGCGGAGCAGCGGCTCGTCCATCACCCCGTTGTCGGCGCCCTTCAGCCAGTGGTCCCACCAGCGCAGCGTCTCCTGGAGGAAGCCGATGGCCGGGCCCGGCGGCAGCCCGCGGTCCGGGTACTGGTGCGACCACGGCCCGATCAGCCCGCGCACCCGCCCGGCCGGCAGGTGCTCGGCGAGCCGCAGCACGGTGTCCCGGTACGGGTCGTGCCAGCCGCCCACCGCCAGGACCGCCGCGCCGATCGCCGCGTAGTCCTCGCAGACGCTGCCGTGGCGCCAGTAGTCGTCCCGCGTCTGGTGCGAGAGCCAGGTGTGGATCAGGGGTTCGAGCGATTCCAGCCGCTCCAGCCACTGCTCCCGCCAGCCGTCGCCGACGAACAGCGGGTCCGGCGGGCGCGAGGCGAAGGCCAGCATCGTCGCCGCCCACGCGTGCATGTCGACGGCCAGCACGGAGCCGCCCATGTAGTGCACGTCGTTGTCGTACCGGTCGTCCGTCGAACAGACGGTGACCACGGCCTTGAGCGGTTCGGGGGCCAGCGCGGCGATCTGCAGGGAGTTGAAGCCGCCCCAGGAGATCCCGAACATCCCCACCGACCCCGTGCACCAGGGCTGCGCCGCCAGCCACTCCACGACGGCCACCCCGTCGGCGAGTTCCCGGGCGTCGTACTCGTCGCCCGGGAGCCCCCCGCTGCATCCGTGGCCGCGCACGTCGACGCGTACGGAGGCGTAGCCGTGCCCCGCGTACCAGGGGTGGCGCTGCCAGTCGCGCGGCGCGGTCCAGTCGGTGAGCCGGTACGGGAGGTACTCCAGCAGCGCCGGAACGGGCTCGTCCGTCACCGGGCGCCAGATCCGGGCGTACAGCTCCACTCCGTCGGGGAGCGGGATCCGGACATCCTCACGGGTGGTCTCGTACGGGAACTCGGTGCGGATGATCATCAGGGTCGGGCCGCCAATCGCCTCAGTGGACGGGGTGCATCGTGCGCCGCAGCCACGGCGCGAGGGCGATCACGGCCATGCCCACCGCGATCGCGATGCCGCCGTTGACGCCGAAGTAGACGGGGTTGGAGACCTCGCCGTAGAGCTTGACGACCTGGGCCTGGATGCCGTTGGCCAGCGCCAGCGACAGGAACCACAGGGCCATGGTCTGGCTGCTGAAGGCCTTCGGGGCGAGCTTCGTGGTGGCCGACATGCCGGAGGTCTCCAGCAGGATGTCGCCGAGCCCGAGCAGCAGGTAGGAGCCGATGATCCACCAGGCGGCCATCTTGTAGGTGTCGCCGCCGTGGCCCGAGGTCGGGACGATCATCAGCAGGAAGGACAGCCCGCCGAGGACCACACCGATGGCGATCTTGTTCGAGGCGTGCGGCTGGCGGCGGCCCATCCGGACCCAGAGCGCGGCCACGACCGGGGCGAGCGCCACCTCGAACGCGCCGAGCGCGGAGGCGTACCAGCTCGCCGGGAAGTGGAAGCCCAGGATGCTCGTCTCGGCGTTCGTCGACGCGAGCAGCATCATCGTCGAGTACGCCTGGAAGAGGATGAAGTTGAAGGCGACCGAGGCCAGGAACAGGACGGCGTACGGGCGCAGCCGCCCGCGCTCCTCGGCGCTCACCCGGGGGCTGCGGAACATGACCGCGAAGTAGACGACCGGGGCGATCACCGAGATCAGGGTGAGCAGGTCCACGAACCGGCCCATCGTCAGCCAGCCCAGGCCGGCCAGCACGGTGGCGAGCGCGGCGACGGCGAGGAGCCCGCCGACGATCTTCCGGACGGCGGAGCGCATCGCCTCGGGTGCGAGCGCGAACTCGGCCGAGTGCTTGCGTCCGGCCAGGTGGCGGCGGCCGAGGACGTACTGGACCAGGCCCGCGGTCATGCCGATGGCGGCGGCGGAGAAGCCCCAGTGCCAGCCCTGGTGCTCGCCGAGCCAGCCGGTGATCAGCGGTCCGGCGAAGGCGCCGATGTTGATGCCCATGTAGTAGAGCGCGAAGCCGGCGTCGCGCCGCTCGTCGTCCGTCCGGTACAGCTTGCCGACCATGCTGGCCACGTTCGGCTTGAGCAGGCCGGTGCCCGCGCTGATCAGGCCGAGGCCCGCCCAGGTCATGGCGGCGGTCGGCACGGCCATGGCGTAGTGTCCGCAGGCGATCAGGATGCCGCCCCACAGGACGGCGCGGTACGAGCCGAGGATCCGGTCGGCGAGCCACCCGCCGGCGACGGAGACGAGGTAGACCATGGTCCCGTAGGCCGCCGAGACGGAGGCCGCGGTGCCCGGGTTCATCCCCAGGCCGCCGTTGGCCACCGTGTCCGCGAAGTAGAGGACGAGGATGGCCTGCATGCCCAGGAACGAGAAGCGCTCCCAGACCTCCAGCCCGGACAGGGTGGCGAGGCCCCGGGGGTGCCCGAGGAAGGCGTGGTCGTCGCGGGGCGGCGGTTGGTCCGCCTCGGGGTCCCCGGGTTCCTCTATATCGGTCGCAATTCTGGACAAAACGTATTCTCCGGTTGTTTCGGCTCCTCAAGAACATACCGGTGCGGATCGGTCAGCGCGTCTGATGCGAGCGGGCAGGCGCTCTGGGTGATCGAAAACAGACCGGATACGCTGGCTTGAGTGATGGCAGCGACACATCGACAATCCATGTGATCGTCAGCGTGATCGTCAGCAGACAGGAGTACCCCTCGTGACCGTCGTCGGGCCGTTCGGACTGAGCGTGCGGGACCAGGCTCTTGAAACCGATGTCCAGGCCGGACTGGCCGCCGTCGAGGCGGGTCTGCTGGAAGCCACCAAGAGCGAAGTCCCCTTCATCACCGAGGCCGCACAGCACCTGGTGAAAGCCGGCGGCAAGCGGTTTCGGCCGCTGCTCGTGATGCTCGCCTCCCGATTCGGCGACCCCTATGCGCCCGGAATCGTGCCCTCCGCAGTCGTCGTGGAACTCACCCACCTGGCGACGCTCTACCACGACGACGTCATGGACGAGGCGGACGTGCGCCGGGGCGTGGAGAGCGCCAACGCCCGCTGGGGCAACTCGGTGGCCGTCCTGACGGGTGACTTCCTGTTCGCCCGTGCCTCGCACATCCTTGCGGACCTCGGGCCCGAGGCCGTCCGCATCCAGGCCGAGGCCTTCGAGCGGCTGGTGACGGGCCAGATCCTGGAGACGGCCGGTCCCCGCGACGGCCGCGACCCGGTCGCGCACTACCTCGACGTCATCGCCGGCAAGACCGGCTCGCTGATCGCCGTCTCCGGCCGGTTCGGCGCGCTGATGTCCGGCGCAGACGAGGCCGTCGTCGACATCCTGACCCAGTACGGCGAGCGGCTCGGCACCGCCTTCCAACTGGCCGACGACGTCCTCGACATCGCCTCCGACTCGCACGAGTCCGGCAAGACCCCCGGCACCGACCTGCGCGAGGGCATCCCGACGCTGCCCGTGCTGCGGCTGCGCGAGATGGCCGCGCGCGAGGGCAGGGCCGAGGACCTGGACCTCGTACGGCTCCTGGACGGGGACCTGACGGACGACGTCCGGCACGCCGAGGCGCTGTCCCGGCTGCGCGTCCACCCCGCGCTGGAGCAGGCCCGCAGGGACACCGTCCGGTACGCGGAGGACGCGCGGGCCACGCTGGCACCGCTGCCGGAGTGCTTCGCGAAGTCGGCTCTGGAGGAGCTGTGCGACGCGGTGGTGCACCGCGCCGGCTAGTACGACCCCTGCTGCGGTTTCGGCAGCGGAACGGGCCCTTCCGCCCCATCGACCCCTACGGGTCGGGGGAGAAGGGCCCTTCCCATGTCATCCCACGGTCGTACGCGCAGTTGATGCCGGGGAGTGACGCCCCGAAGTCCCCGATTTGGTCAGATGGAGTCATCAAACCCCCACCGGATCGAGTGAGTGTGGCGACACCGGGGTCGTCACCGTGGACACAGAGGGCAGGGCACTGACATGGCAGCGAACGCGAAGACTTCCCGCAAGGCCGCACGGTACGCCGTACCGGTCGCGGTGTTCGGAGTGGCCGCAGGGGCCATCGCGATGGTTCCCGCCTTCGCGAACTCCTCGGGCCCGGACCTGCCGGCGGTGACGGCCCAGCAGCTCATCGAGAAGGTGGCCGCCTCGGAGGTGCAGCAGCTCTCCGGCAGCGCCAAGATCAGCACCGACCTGGGCCTGCCGACGCTGGCGACCGGCCTGCTCGGCGGCGGGGGCGTCACGGGCGGCTCGGCGAACCCGGAGGAGAAGGTCGCGCAGCTGGCGAGCGGCACGCACACCTTCCGGGTGGCCGCCGACGGTCCGGACCGCCAGAAGCTCACCTTCCTGGACGGCAAGGACGAGTACAGCCTCATCCACAACGGCGACGACGTCTGGGGATACGACTCCAAGTCGAACGAGGTCTTCCACGAGAAGAACCCCGGCGCCGGCAAGGACGGCAAGGAAGCCGGCAAGGACGGCAAGGACCACAAGACGGCCGACCGGCTCGCCACCTCCCCCCAGGAGATCGCCCAGGAGGTCCTGAAGGCCGCCGGCCCCACCACGGACATCAGCGTCGGCGACACCGCCCAGGTGGCCGGGCGCGACGCCTACCAGCTCGTGCTGAAGCCGAAGGCGGCCGGCTCCACCATCGCCTCGGTCAAGATCGCCGTCGACGCGAAGAACGGCGTGCCGCTGCGCGTGCAGCTGCTGTCCACCGAGGGCGGCAAGCCGATCGTGGACGCCGGCTTCACGAAGGTGGACTTCGAGAAGCCCGCCGCGGACACCTTCGCCTTCACCCCGCCCAAGGGCGCCAAGGTGAGCGAGGGCGCCAAGGACGGCGCCGAGCACGGCAAGGGCCTGAAGGGCCTGGAGGCGATCCCGGGCCTGGACGGCCTGATGGGCGGGGCGGCGGACGGCAAGGGCGAGGTGAAGGTGCTCGGCGAGGGCTGGGCGAGCATCGCGCGGATCGAGACCGGGGCGGGCAACAACCTCAAGCAGCTTGAGAACGACAAGAACGCCCCGAAGGAGGCCAAGCAGTTCCTCGACGCCCTCGGGGACAAGGTCTCCGGGAAGTTCGGCGAGGGCCGGGTCTTCAAGACCCGCGTGGTCAACGCCCTGATCACGGACGACGGCAAGGTCTACGTCGGCGCGGTGACCAAGGACGCGCTGGTGAAGGCGGCCGACGCCAACAAGTAACGCGCAGGCGGCGAAGGGTGGGCGGGGACTGTGTCCCTGCCCACCCTTCTGCCGTTGCCGCCCTGTGTACAGCGGCCCCGCTGTACGGTGAATGGCATGTCGAGACACGTCACCATCCGCCTGGACGAAGAGTTCCACGAACGCCTGAAGGCGCGTGCGGCGGCGCTGGGGACGACGGTCACCGCGCTGATCACCGAAGTCACGGAACGCGAACTCGACGACGACCGGAAGAACTTCCTGTCCGGCATCGAGGAGTTCGCCGACCACTGGGGCTACTTCCAGGAGCGGTTCGGGAATTGAAGATCACCATGGAGTGGGCCTGGACCGCTCTGGCCCACCATCTCCCGTCGGATCCAGCCGTGTGGGACCCCTCCGGGGTGGCCGCCGCGGTCGCCCGGCACCAGAACGACCTCGTCCTGGTGCCCGAACAGCCCGCCCCGGACACCGCGTGGCGGGCCGCCGCGTTTTTGCACACCCTCGCGGTGTGCCCGGCGCTGGAATCGCCGATGAACGAGTTCTACGCGGCCGCCGCGACCCGCTCGTACCTGCGCGTCGCCGGTGCGAAACAGCTCCCCACGCCGGAGGAGCTGGGCGATCTGGTGGAGGCGGCGAAGCTGGGGCGGGCCGATGTCGCGGCGGTCGCGGAGGAGCTGCGGGCCCGCATACAGGACCCGCAGCACACCTCACCCGCCTCGCCCGCTTCGTCCGGCTAGAAGGTGATCTTCCAGCTGTTGATGTAGCCGACGTCCTGGGCCGCCACGTCCTTGACCCGGAGGTTCCAGACCCCGTTCGCGACCTCGCTGGAGGCGTTGACGGTGTACGACTGCACGAGGTTGTCGGCGCTGCCGCCGGAGCGGTTGTGCAGGTTGTAGACGGTGCCGTCCGGGGCGACCAGGTCGACCACCAGGTCACCGCGGTAGGTGTGGACGATGTTCACGTCGACCTTGGTGGTGGCCGGGGCGTTGCCCGTGACGCCCGAGGCCGTGATCGGCGAGTTCACCGCGGCGGCCGGGGAGTCCGGGATGCTCACGTCCGCCGTGTTCTCGAAGGACGGGCCCGGCGGGACCGGGGTGGCCGCCCCGAGGTTCCAGATCGCGTAGGCGACGGCGTCGGAGTTCCGGTCCAGGGCGACGTCGTTGATGTTCGCCGTGTTGTCGCAGGACGAGTGGTAGCAGCGGTCGAAGGCCTGACCGGAGGTGCCGCCCCACTTCTGCGCCTGGGCCGCCGACTTCGTGTTGCTGGCGCCGGTGAAGAGGCCGCCGACGGGTATGCCCACGTTCTTGAAGGAGGCGTGGTCGGAGCGGCCGTCGCCCTCGGTCTCGATCTCGGTCGGTACGCCGATGCCCGCGTAGTAGTTCTTGAAGGTCTGCTCGATGGTCGGGTCGTCGTCGTAGACGAAGTAGCCCGGGTTCGGCGAGCCGATCATGTCGAAGTTCAGGTAGCCGGCGAACTTCGCTCGCTCGGCCGCCGGCAGGTTGTTGACGTAGTACTTCGACCCGACCAGGCCCAGCTCCTCCGCGCCCCACCAGCCGAAGCGCAGGTGCTTGGTGGGCTGCAGGCCCGCGCGGGAGACGGCGAGGGCGGTCTCCAGGACGGCCGCGGAACCGGAGCCGTTGTCGTTGATCCCGGCGCCCGAGGTCACCGAGTCCAGGTGCGAGCCGGCCATCAGGATCGAGTTGGGGTCGCCGCCCGGCCAGTCGGCGATCAGGTTGTAGCCGGTGGCGCCGCTGGAGGTGAAGGTCTGCAGGGTGGTCGTGAACCCGGCGGCGTCCAGCTTGGCCTTCACGTAGTCGATCGAGGCCTTGTAGCCGGCCCTGCCGTGGGCGCGGTTGCCGCCGTTGTTGGCGGCGATGGTCGAGAGCTGCGACAGGTGCGCCTTGACGTTGGCGACCGGGATGTCGGGCGGTGTCGGGGCCGCGGTGACCGCCGTAGGGGCGGCGAGGGCGGCGGGAGAGGACGCGGCGAACAGGCCGGCGACCGCGAGTGCGGCCACGGCAGTGAGGCGCCGGGAGACGGACAGGCTCATGTGGGGGCTCCGTGATTCCGTACTGGGGATGTGAACGGAACGTGCGGGGATACGGCAGGTGAGCATGGGTGCGTCAGTGCGAGCCTGATGTTCAACGAGAGTATGACTGTCCGTCAAGACCATAATTCGGTCAGGGGAGTTCGAAAAACGGACGATCCCCGCTACCTGTGTTGCGTAGCGGGGATCGTGTGTGTGGCGGGTGCGGCGTTACGCGGGCTCGCGGGCCGGCGCCACCGACGCGGCGGGCGCCGCTTCGAGCCGTACGGCCCGGGTCCGCCGGGCGGTGCGCAGGGCCTCCCAGGTGAGGATCGCGAGGGCCGCCCAGACCAGCGAGAAGCCGGCCCAGCGGGCGGGCGGCATGGCCTCGTGGAAGTACACGACGCCGAGCACGAACTGGAACATCG
Organism: Streptomyces sp. NPDC037242; assembly: GCF_055604165.1. Classification (NCBI taxonomy): domain Bacteria; kingdom Bacillati; phylum Actinomycetota; class Actinomycetes; order Kitasatosporales; family Streptomycetaceae; genus Streptomyces; species Streptomyces sp. NPDC037242. The sequence continues at coordinate 101,954 of NZ_JBVJUY010000008.1, read as the reverse complement.
GGGCCATGTACTGGAGCATCCCCAGTGTGGACAGCGGGACCCGGATCGCGGCCGCCCCGAAGAGCACCAGCGGGACGGCGGTGACCAGCCCGGTCGAGGCGAGCAGCAGGGAGTGCCCGGTGCCCTCGGCGGCGAAGGTGGACTCGCCGCGCGCGGCCAGCCACAGCAGATAGCCGAGGGCGGGCAGGAACAGCAGCACCGTCTCGGCGGTCAGGGACTCCAGCCCGCCGAGGTTGATCTTCTTCTTGAGCAGCCCGTACAGCGCGAAGGTCGAGGCCAGGACCAGGGAGATCCACGGCGGGCGCCCGTAGCCGATGGCGAGCACCAGGACGGCGGCGACGCCGATGCCGGCCGCCGCCCACTGGACGCGGCGCAGCCGCTCGCCGAGCACCAGCACGCCGAGCCCGATGCTGACCAGGGGGGTGATGAAGTAGCCGAGGCTCGCTTCGACGACGGCGCCGTTGTTGACGGCCCAGATGTAGATGCCCCAGTTGACCGAGATCAGCGCGGCGGCCAGCGCCGTGAGCGCGAGCTTGCGCGGCCGGCGCAGCAATTCGGCCATCCAGGCCCAGCGGCGCAGGGCGAGCAGTGCCAGGCCGACGGCGGCCAGGGACCACACCATGCGGTGGGCGAGGATCTCGACGGCCCCGGAGGGCTTGAGCAGCGGCCAGAACAGGGGGACCAGCCCCCAGATCCCGTACGCGCCCAATCCGTAGAGCAAACCCGTGCGCTGCTCGTTATCCGCCTTCACGGGGCCTCCACTACGACTTTGAGCCAACCTGACGACGGTAGCGCCGTACGGGCCGGATGTCATGACTGTTGTTACGAGATACTCATGACATCGAGTGGATCCGGGCTGGAACCGGCCTGACCGTGTGATCGATTGCTACGCCGTGAGGGGCGCGAGGGCGGTGGTGATCGCCTGCGCCACGGGGGTCGTGGGCCGCCCGATCAGCCGGGCCAGGTCGCCGCTGGTGGAGCCCAGCCGGCCGCGGCCGATCGCCGCGTCCACGTCCACGAAGATCGCCGCGAAGGCCTCCGGGACCCCGGCGCCGGTCAGGACCTCCAGGTGCGCCTGCGCGGGGAGCTCGGTGTACGCGACCTCCTTGCCGGACTGCTTCGCGACCTCGGCCGCGTACTCCGCCAGGCTCCAGGCGGTGTCCCCGGAGAGCTCGTAGGCCCGGTTCAGGTGGCCCTCGCCGGTCAGGGCCACGGCCGCGGCAGCCGCGTAGTCGGCGCGCGCCGCCGAGGCGACCCGACCCTCGCCCGCGCTGCCCAGGACGGCGCCGTGCTCCAGGACGCCCGCCAGGTCGCGGGTGTAGTTCTCGTGGTACCAGCCGTTGCGCAGGAAGGTGTACGGGAGCCCGGAGTCGAGGATCGCCCGCTCGGTGGCCCGGTGCTCCGCCGCCAGCTCGAAGTCGGCCTCGGGGCCGCCCAGGATCCCCGTGTACGCGAGCTGCGCCACCCCGGCGGCGACCGCGGCCTCGATCACGGCGGTGTGCTGGGCGACGCGGCGGCCGATCTCGTTCCCGGAGATCAGCAGCACCCGGTCGCCGGCCCGGAAGGCGCCGGTCAGGCTCGCGGGGTCGTTGTAGTCCGCGATCCGGAGCTCGACGCCGCGCTCGGCGAGGTCGGCGGCCTTGTCGGCGCTGCGTACGACGACGGCGACGCGGTCGGCGGGGACGCGCTCCAGCAGCTCCTCGACGACGAGGCGGCCGAGGGCTCCGGTGGCTCCGGTGACGACGATGCTCATGATTGCTCTCCTTGGTCGGATGTCACCACCTTACGGTAAGCGCTAACTTTTAGAAAGTGCATGGCGCCATGTATGCGTCGCGATAGCCCCGGGAAATGCGCCGGGGCCCGGATCTCCTGGGAGATCCGGGCCCCGGACGGCTGCGCGCGCACCGGTTCAGCCGACGACGGTCCAGGTGTCGTTGCCGCTCAGCAGGGTGCTGAGGTCGCCCTTGCCGCTGCGGTCCACGGCCTTCTCCAGCTGCTCGGCCATGAGCGTGTCGTAGACCGGCCGCTCGACACTGCGGAACACCCCGATGGGGGTGTGGTGCAGCGTGTCGGGGTCGGCCAGCCGGGACAGCGCGAACGCCGTGGTCGGGCCGGCCGAGCCGGCGTCGTGGACCAGGATCCGCGACTCGTTCTCCGGGGTGACCACCACGACCTCCAGCTCCCCGGTCACCGGGTCGCGCACGACCCCCTTGGCGCCGTCCACGCCGAAGCGGATCGGCTGCCCGTGCTCCAGCCGGATCACCGCCTCCTGCGCCTGCTCGTGGTCCTTCAGGACCTCGAAGGCCCCGTCGTTGAAGATGTTGCAGTTCTGGTAGATCTCCACCAGCGCCGTGCCCTGGTGGTCGGCCGCCTGCCGCAGCACCTCGGTGAGGTGCTTGCGGTCCGAGTCGACCGTGCGGGCCACGAAGGAGGCCTCGGCGCCGAGCGCCAGCGAGACCGGGTTGAAGGGCGCGTCGAGCGAGCCCATCGGGGTCGACTTGGTGATCTTGCCGACCTCGGAGGTGGGGGAGTACTGCCCCTTGGTCAGACCGTAGATCCGGTTGTTGAACAGCAGGATCTTGAGGTTGACGTTCCGCCGCAGGGCGTGGATCAGGTGGTTCCCGCCGATGGAGAGCGCGTCGCCGTCACCGGTGACGACCCAGACCGACAGGTCGCGCCGCGAGGTGGCCAGGCCGGTGGCGATGGCCGGGGCGCGCCCGTGGATCGAGTGCATCCCGTACGTGTTCATGTAGTACGGGAAACGCGAGGAGCAGCCGATTCCGGAGACGAAGACGATGTTCTCCTTCGCCAGCCCCAGCTCGGGCATGAAGCCCTGCACGGCGGCGAGCACGGCGTAGTCGCCGCAGCCCGGGCACCAGCGGACCTCCTGGTCGGACTTGAAGTCCTTCATCGACTGCTTGGCCGCGGCCTTCGGTACGAGCGACAGCAGCGTCGGCTCGGGGTCCGCCCCGGCTGCGGCCACGTCCGGCAGGGCCTCGGTCAGCGCCGGCCCGGACAGGTCCGCCTCGGGCCTGGTCGCCTCGGACAGGTCAGTCATTGGTGGCCTCCTTGAGGACCGTGGCGAGCTGTTCGGCCTTGAACGGCATTCCGTTGACCTGGTTGTACGACTGCGCGTCGACCAGGTACTTCGCCCGGATCAGGGTGGCCAGCTGCCCGAGGTTCATCTCCGGCACCACTACCTTGTCGTAACGCTTCAGGACCTCGCCGAGATTCCTCGGGAAGGGGTTCAGGTGGCGCAGGTGGGCCTGTGCGATCGGCACGCCGGCGATGCGCAGCCGGCGTACGGCGGCCGTGATCGGGCCGTACGTCGAGCCCCAGCCCAGCACGAGGGTCCGGGCGTGGTCCGGGTCGTCCACCTCCACGTCGGGCACCTCGATGCCGTCGATCTTGGCCTGGCGGGTGCGGACCATGAAGTCGTGGTTGGCCGGGTCGTAGGAGATGTTGCCCGTGCCGTCCTGCTTCTCGATGCCGCCGATGCGGTGCTCCAGACCCGGGGTGCCCGGGACCGCCCAGGGGCGGGCCAGGGTCTGCGGGTCGCGCTTGAACGGCCAGAAGACCTCGGTGCCGTCCGCGAGCTCGTGGTTCATGGCGGTGGCGAACTGCACCTTGAGGTCCGGGAGGTCCGCGACGTCCGGGATCCGCCAGGGCTCGGAGCCGTTGGCGAGGTACCCGTCGGAGAGCAGGAACACCGGGGTCCGGTAGGTCAGCGCGATCCGGGCCGCATCGAGCGCGGCGTCGAAGCAGTCCGCCGGGGTCCGCGGGGCCACGACCGGGACCGGGGCCTCGCCGTTGCGCCCGTACATCGCCTGGAGCAGGTCGGCCTGCTCGGTCTTGGTCGGCAGGCCGGTGGAGGGCCCGCCGCGCTGGATGTCCACGATGAGCAGCGGCAGCTCCAGGGAGACCGCCAGCCCGATCGTCTCGGACTTCAGCGCCACGCCGGGCCCGGAGGTGGTGGTCACGCCGAGCGCGCCGCCGAAGGCCGCGCCCAGCGCCGCGCCGATGCCGGCGATCTCGTCCTCGGCCTGGAAGGTCCGTACGCCGAAGTTCTTGTGCTTGCTCAGCTCGTGCAGGATGTCCGAGGCCGGGGTGATCGGGTACGAGCCCAGGTAGACCGGCAGGTCGGCCTGGAGGCCCGCCGCGATCAGGCCGTACGAGAGGGCCAGGTTCCCGGAGATGTTGCGGTAGGTGCCGGTCGGGAAGGCGCGGGTGGCCGGGGCCACCTCGTAGGAGACGGCGAAGTCCTCGGTGGTCTCGCCGAAGTTCCAGCCGGCCCGGAAGGCGGCGACGTTCGCCTCGGCGATCTCGGGCTTCTTCGCGAACTTCTGCCGCAGGAAGCTCTCGGTGCCCTCGGTGGGGCGGTGGTACATCCAGGACAGGAGCCCCAGGGCGAACATGTTCTTGCTGCGCTCGGCCTCCTTGCGGGGGAGCCCGAAGTCCTTCAGCGCCTCCACGGTGAGCGTGGTCAGCGGCACCGGGTGGATGTTGTACGCCGCCAGGGAGCCGTCCTCCAGCGGCGAGGTCTCGTAGCCGACCTTGGCCATCGGGCGCTTGGTGAACTCATCGGTATTGATGATGATCTCCGCGCCGCGCGGCACGTCCCCGATGTTCGCCTTGAGCGCCGCCGGGTTCATGGCCACCAGGACGTTCGGGGCGTCGCCCGGCGTCAGGATGTCGTGGTCGGCGAAGTGCAGCTGGAAGGAGGAGACGCCCGGCAGGGTGCCGGCGGGCGCCCGGATCTCGGCGGGGAAGTTCGGGAGCGTCGAGAGGTCGTTGCCGAACGATGCCGTTTCCGAGGTGAAGCGGTCACCGGTGAGCTGCATGCCGTCACCGGAGTCACCCGCGAAGCGGATGATCACTCGGTCGAGGCGGCGCACTTCCTTGCCGCCTCCCGGGCCCGGGGGCGTCCGCTGCTCGCCGACCACGGCCCCTTCGGCCCCGTCGGATTGCTCGGCTGGGCTACTGACCTGGCTGGTCACTGAACTGGACCTCCTTCGAGGCGTGAGCCGCTCCCAAGGCCAACCCTACGTCGGAAGGTTTTCCTTCCCTGGGGCGCTCGTGTTCTGGACCGTCCTCTGAGACGGTCTGTCCGAGAGATGTCGTGCCGTGCGCAAAATATTCCGAGCCCAGGTGCCGGCCGGACGCAGTTCCCTGTGCGGCACAGGTACCGGCAGGGGTGCCGGTACGGGTGCCGACGCAGGGGCTGCATCCGGCCATACCTGACAGAGTGTCAGTCGATCAAGACCTTAGGTAGGTGAGGACGGCCAGCACGCGCCGGTGATCCCCGTCACTCGGCGAGAGGCCGAGCTTCATGAAGATGTTGCTGACGTGCTTCTCCACCGCCCCGTCGCTGACCACCAGCTGCTTGGCCACCGCCGAATTGGTCCGGCCCTCGGCCATCAGTCCGAGCACCTCGCGCTCCCGGGGGGTCAGCCCCGCCAGCACGTCCTGCTTGCGGCTGCGGCCCAGGAGCTGGGCGACGACCTCGGGGTCCAGGGCGGTACCGCCCCGGGCCACGCGGACGACCGCATCCAGGAACTCCCGCACCTCGGCCACCCGGTCCTTGAGCAGGTACCCCACCCCGGTGCTGGAACCGGCCAGCAGTTCGGTGGCGTACTGCTCCTCCACGTACTGCGACAGCACGAGCACCCCTATCCCGGGGTAGTCGCGCCGCAGCCGCACCGCGGCCCGTACGCCTTCATCGGTGTGCGTCGGCGGCATCCGTACATCCGCCACCACCACGTCCGGCAGCGCATCCTCCGCCGCCAGATCCGCCACCGTCTTGATCAGGGCTTCCGCGTCCCCGACGCCCGCCACGACGTCATGCCCCCGGTCGGTCAGCAGCCGGGTCAGGCCCTCACGCAGCAGCACTGAATCCTCGGCGATGACCACCCGCACCCTGTCTTCCACGACTTTGCAGCTCCCGCATTCGCTCGTGCCCGTGTTCCTGACTCAGCCAAGCATCCCAGCCTCAAGGCCGGATCAAGGCGGAGCCGGATCAACGAGTGGGCGTACGGGCGGTGTTTCCGGGTGCCCGGCGTGGCGCGCCGGGCACCGGCGGCCGGAAGTCAGGGCCTCGGACCGTGCCGGACACGGCCGTTCGGCCCACGCGGCGCGCGGGCCGAACGGCCGTGTCCGGCAGACGCTCGGCTACGGGCGCCAGGGCAGCTCGGCGGTGACGGTGGTCCCCCCGCCGACGGGGGAGTCCACGACGAACACCCCGTCCACGGCGTCGAGCCGCTCGGCGAGCCCGGCCAGGCCGCTGCCGGCCCCGCTGCCGCCGGCGGCGCCGGCCCCGCCCCGGCCGTCGTCGGCGACCTGGATCAGCAGCCGGTCGCCCGACTTCCACACGTCGACGCTCGCGGTACGGGCCCGGGCGTGCTTGCTGACGTTCTGGAGCAGCTCGGAGACCGTGAAGTACGCGATCCCCTCGATCGCCGCCGCGGGCCGGCCGGGCAGGTCCACGGCCACCCGTACCGGAACGGCGCACCGCGAGGCCACCGAGGACAGCGCCGCGTCCAGCCCCCGGTCGGTCAGTACGGCCGGGTGGATCCCGCGGGCCAGGTCGCGCAGCTCCTGCAGGGCGATCTTCACCTCGCCGTGCGCCTCGTCGACCATCTGCGCGGCCGCCCGCGGGTCCTCGGCCAGCTTCTCCTTGGCCAGCCCCAGATCCATGGCCAGCGCCACCAGCCGGGCCTGCGCCCCGTCGTGCAGGTCCCGCTCGATGCGCCGCAGGTCGGCGGCGGCGGTGTCGACGACGACGCCCCGGTCGCTCTCCAGCTCGCTGACGCGGTGGGCGAGCCGGGACGGCCCCAGCAGCCCGGCGATCAGGACCCGGTCGACGGTGGTGAGCGCCCGGACCACCCAGGGGGTGGCGAGCGTCAGCGCGAGCCCGAGGAGGCAGGTCAGCGTGATGTCGAGGGGCGAGTCCAGGAAGTACGAGTAGTCGTCGTTCTGGAAGACCTGGAGCCCGGGCTGGTCCGTGAAGCCGGGGAAGACCCAGAACCAGAGGGGGTACAGGAGGAAGGCCCACCCGTACGTCCAGAACACCAGCGCCAGGCAGAAGCTGAACACCGCCCACGGGAAGTGGATCACGGAGTACAGCGCGTGCCGCCAGGCGCTCCCGCTCTTGAGCAGCGCCCCCATCGCGGCGAGCGCCCCGTCCTTCTGCGCCCGGATGGGCGCCGGCTCGGCGATGTCGGCCCGCAGCAGACCGCGCGCCCGTGCCCGCTCCAGCCGCCCGAACCCCCGGCACATGGCGAGGACCCCGGCGAGGACCGGCACCCCGAGGAAGGTGACGAGCAGTCCGGCGCCGAGGCTGATGCCGGTGATCGCGAGGGCGAAGTAGAGCGTGCTGAGCGGCAGCCCGAGCAGCACGTACCCGAACTCCCGCCAGGCCCGCCCCTCGACCGGGGCCCGCAGTGCCCTGCCGATGCCACTGCCCGTGCGCTCGCTGCCGACCATGGTCCCGACCCGCCCTTCCGTCATCCCTTTACCCCTCCACCCTGCCGCCCGCGCCCACCCCGGAACCATGCGGCGCGTCGGCCTCTTGCCCGGGGGGTTAACCCCACCCCCTGCAACGCGCGGGGTCTGGGGCGGAGCCCCAGGTCCTACGGGTCCGGGCGGAGCCCGGGGAACGGTGGAAGGGCGGGTGGGGGACAGCCCCGCAGGGCCCCGCCCGCCCGACCCCGGGCACACGGCGGTATCCCCGCCCGACCCCGGGCACACGGCGGGACCCCCGCCCGACCCTGGACGGGGGTCCCGTTCGCCGACACTCCCTAGCCCCGCACGGGGACCCGGTCCCGCCACGGCAGCTCGGCCGTGACCGTGGTCCCGACCCCCTCCGGGGAATCCACCAGGAACACCCCGTCGACGGAGTCGAGCCGTTCCCCCAGCCCCGCCAACCCGGTCCCGGCCGATGTGTTCGCCCCGCCCCGCCCGTCGTCCGACACCCGGATCAGCAGCCGCGGTCCCGACCGCCACACCTCCACCGACGCCATCCGCGCCCCGGCGTGCTTGCTCACGTTCTGCAGCAGCTCCGACACCACGAAGTACGCGATGCCCTCGATCGCCTCCGCCGGGCGGCCCGGCAGGTCCACCGAGACCTTCACCGGCACCAGGCACCGGGACGCCACCGAGGACAGCGCCGCGTCCAGCCCCCGGTCGGTCAGCACCGCCGGATGGATGCCCCGCGCGAGATCCCGCAGCTCCTGCAGTGCCAACTTCACCTCGCCGTGCGCCTCGTCCACCATCGCCGCCGCGCCCTCCGGGTCCTCCAGCAGCTTCTCCTTGGCCAGGCCCAGCCCCATGGCCAGCGCCACCAGCCGGGCCTGCGCACCGTCGTGCAGGTCCCGCTCGATGCGCCGCAGGTCAGCGGCCGCCGTGTCGACGACCACCCCGCGGTCGGACTCCAGCTCGGCGATGCGCCGCTCCAGCTCGTCCGACGGGGACAGCAGGCCCCGTACCATCGCCCGGTCCACATTGGTCAGCAGGCGCGCCACGTACGGCAGTACCGGCCACAGCACGAACAGCCCGGTCAGCGCCACCGTGAAGGTCAGCACCCCCCACGGCAGCCGCACCAGCTCGTACAGCACGGTCCGCCACGCCACCGGGTCCTTGAGGCTCGCCCACAGCCAGGGGAAGAACCCGCCGGCCCGCCGCGGGCCGGGAAGCGGTGTCGGCTCCTCCACGCGCACGCCCAGCAGCACGCGGGCCCGCGCGCGTTCGAGGCGTCCCAACTGGCGAGACGTGAACAGACCACATGCGAGCAACGGAAGACCGATCGCGGTCACGGACAGACCGCCCGCGGTCGACACCATGGCAATCGTGTAAACAAACCCGACGAGAGTCGCTGGGAGATTGCTCAAGAGATGGGCGATCTCCTTCCAGGTCACGGCACTCAGGGCGGCGCGTACGGGAGGGGGCCGATCGTCTCCGGCGGCCTGACTGGCTCGAATGCTCGCGGTCATGCGCCCCACCCTGCCAATTACGCCACTCCGATGCCATGGGGTAGTCAGGTCGAGGTAAACGGGGGATAACCCCACCCTGCGGGGCCCAGGCCCTAGACTCCCGTCCGTACCAGATCACCCTGATCGTCGACAGTGGCCGAGGAGCGAGGAAACGGACGTGCCCGACCAGACGGTATCGACCGTATCCGTGCTCGCCACGGACTACTTCCGGAGCTATTCGGTCGTCGGCCTCCTGGCCGTCCTCGGTGTGCTCTTCGTGACCGTGGCCTTCAGCGCGAACCGCCTGCTGCGCCCCTCGGTCCCGACCCCCGAGAAGCTGCTGACCTACGAGTGCGGCGTGGACCCGGTCGGCGAGGGCTGGGCGCACACCCAGGTCCGCTACTACGTCTACGCCTTCCTCTACGTCATCTTCGCCGTCGACTCGATCTTCCTCTTCCCGTGGGCGACGGTGTTCGCGGCCGTCGGCTACGGCGCCACGACGCTGGTGGAGATGTTCATCTTCCTGGGCTTCCTGGCCGTCGGCCTGCTCTATGCGTACAAGAAGGGCGTCCTCGAATGGACGTGACACCGGCCCAGACACCGGCCCAGACCCCGGCCCCGCCCCAGCTCCTTCCGGAGCCGAAGCGGCTGGGAGTGCTCTCCCGCCTCGCCCCCGAGCCGATGAAGGTGGTCCTGAACTGGGGCCGCCGCTACAGCCTGTGGGTCTTCAACTTCGGCCTCGCCTGCTGCGCGATCGAGTTCATCGCCGCGTCAATGGCCCGGCACGACTTCATCCGGCTGGGTGTCATCCCCTTCGCGCCGGGGCCCCGCCAGGCGGACCTCATGATCGTCTCGGGCACGGTGACGGACAAGATGGCCCCGGCCGTGAAGCGCCTGTACGAGCAGATGCCGGAGCCGAAGTACGTCATCTCCTTCGGCGCGTGCTCCAACTGCGGCGGCCCGTACTGGGACTCGTACTCGGTGACGAAGGGCGTCGACCAGATCATCCCGGTCGACGTCTACGTCCCCGGCTGCCCGCCGCGCCCGGAGGCGCTGCTCCAGGGCATCCTCAAACTCCAGGAGAAGATCGCCCGGGAGTCGCTGGCGGAGCGCTACACGAACGCGGCCGCTTCTCCCGCCCTCCCCGCCTCGACCGCCCAGCTGACGAGCCCCCTGGTGACCCCTCCGCCGACCCCGGAGGCGGGCGCGTGAACCTCTACGACTCCCTCCCGGACGGCGCCCCGACGATCTTCGGGGCCGAAGCCGTCGGCTCCTTCTCGTACGACGTCCTCACGGTCGACGTGCCCGTCGGAAGCTGGATCCCGGCGCTGGAGATCGCCCGGGACAAGCTGGGCTGCACGTACTTCGACTGGCTGAGCGCGGTGGACGAGCCGGGCACCGGTTTCCGTATCTGCGCGCACGTCGTCTCCCTGGAGAACCACCGGGTACGCCGGCTGCTGCTGCGGACGACGGTCCCGCACTCGGCGCCCTCGCTGCCTTCCGCCGTCGCGATCTACGCGGGGGCGGAGTGGCACGAGCGCGAGACGTTCGAGATGTTCGGGGTCGTCTTCACCGACCACCCGCACCTGGTGCCGCTGCTCCTCCCGGAGAACTTCGAGGGCCACCCGCTGCGCAAGGACTTCGTGCTCGCGGCGCGCGTCGCCAAGGCCTGGCCGGGGGCCAAGGAGCCCGGTGAGGGTGCCGACCCCGACGGGCCCAAGCGCCGCCAGATGCTGCCGCCGGGCGTCCCGGACCCCAACGACTGGGGCCCGATGAAGGGCCAGCTCCCGCCGGCCCCCGCCCGCCCGGCCCGCACCCCGCGTGCGGCGGGCGCGGCCGGTGCCGCCGGTGCCCCGGCACGCCGCACCCGTACGGTCGCCGAGCCCGCCGCCGGCGAGCCGGAAGCCCCGCCGCGCCCGGTCCGGCGTACCCGCTCGGTGGCGGACGGCTCGGCGAGTCAGGCGACCCCGGCGGCGGACGCCCCGGAGGGCGAGGCCCCGCCGCGCCCGGTCCGGCGTACGCGCTCGGTGGCGGACGGCTCGGCGAGTCAGGCGACCCCGGCGGCGGACGCCGCGCAGGGCGAGGCCGACGCGGCCGAGCCCGAGGCGCGGGCGCCCCGCCGCCCGGCCCCCCGCAGCGCGGACGCGCCCTGGCACGACCCGAAGCCCGCCTTCGAGGCCCCGGCCACCTCGGAACCCGCGCCGCAGGCAGACGCGGACCGGTCCGAGACCCCCGAACCGAACCCCGACAACGGAGGCGACGCGTGAACGACGTCCTCGACGTCGCCCTGCGGCTGATCGTCGTCTTCGCCGTCTTCCTCGTGCTCCCGCTCGTCGTCGGGCAGACCGAGCACAAGGTGATGGCCCACATGCAGGGCCGCCTCGGCCCCATGTACGCCGGCGGCTTCCACGGCTGGGCCCAGCTCGTCGCCGACGGAGTCAAGTTCGCGCAGAAGGAAGACATCGTCCCGGCCAACGCCGACCGGCGGATCTTCCAGCTCGCTCCCGCCGTGGCGCTGCTCCCGTACCTGCTCGTCCTCCTCGTGATCCCGATCGGTCCGAGCGAGAGCGCGGTCGGCCAGGTCATCGACGCGGGGCTCTTCTTCGCGCTCGCCGTCATGGGCGTCGGAGTCCTCGGCTCGCTGATGGCCGGCTGGGCCTCCGCGAACAAGTTCTCCCTGCTCGGAGGCCTGCGCACCGCCGCGCAGCTGCTCGCCTACGAGCTCCCCATGCTCCTCGCGGCCGCCTCGGTCGCCATGGCCGCCGGGACCGTCTCGCTCCCCGGCATCGTCGAGGCCTTCGAGTGGTGGTGGCTGCCCTGGCAGATCGTCGGCGCGCTCGTCTTCTTCACCGCCGGCCTCGCCGAACTCCAGCGGCCCCCCTTCGACATGCCCGTCGCCGACTCCGAGATCATCTTCGGCGCGTACACCGAGTACACGGGCCTGCGCTTCGCGCTGTTCCTCCTCGCCGAGTACGCCGGCATCGTCGTCCTGTGCGGTCTGACCACCGTCCTCTTCCTCGGCGGCTGGCACGGACCCCTCGGCGATGACGGCCTCGGCTGGGTCTGGACCCTGCTCAAGGTCGCGGTGCTCGCCTTCGTGGTGATCTGGCTCCGCGTGAGCTACCCGCGGCTGCGCGAGGACCAGCTGCAGAAGCTCGCCTGGACCGTACTCATCCCGCTCGCGCTCGCCCAGATCGCGCTCACCGGCATCGTGAAGGTGGCGATCAACTGATGCCCATCCCCGGATCCGGCCTGGCCAAGGGCCTCGCCGTCACCCTGCGCACGATGACGAAGCGTTCGCACACCGCCCAGTACCCCGAGGTGCAGCCCGAACTCCCGCCGCGCTCGCGCGGGGTCATCGGCCTGTTCGAGGAGAACTGCACGGTCTGCATGCTCTGCGCCCGCGAGTGCCCCGACTGGTGCATCTACATCGACTCCCACAAGGAGACGCTGCCCGCGTCCACCCCCGGTGGCCGCGAGCGCAGCCGCAACGTCCTCGACCGCTTCGCCATCGACTTCTCCCTCTGCATGTACTGCGGAATCTGCATCGAGGTGTGCCCCTTCGACGCCCTCTTCTGGTCACCGGAGTTCGAGTACGCGGAGACCGACATCCACGAGCTCACCCACGAACGCGACAAGCTGCGCGAGTGGATGTGGACCGTCCCGGCCCCGCCCGCCCTGGACCCCGCCGCCGAGGAGCCCAAGGAACTCGCCGCCGCCCGCAAGGCGGTGGAGAAGGCCGAGGCCGCCGCAGCGGCAGCCGCCGCGACGGCCGCCGACGGCGCCCCGGGCGGCACCCCCGGCGGCACCCCCGACTCCCCTGCGGGAGGCACCGCCTGATGTACGCCCACCTCGCCGCGGCCACCGCTCCCGGTTTCCTCTCCCCGACGGGCGTGGAGATCGCCTTCGTCCTCGTCGGCCTCGCCACCCTCGGCGCGGCAGCCGTCACCGTCACCACCAAGCAGCTGGTCCACGCCGCCCTGTGGCTGGTCGTCGCGCTCGGCGGCATCGCCGTCGAGTACCTGCTGCTGACCGCCGAGTTCATCGCCTGGGTCCAGGTGCTGATCTACCTCGGTTCCGTGGTCGTCCTCCTCCTCTTCGGGCTGATGCTCACCAAGGCCCCCATCGGCCGCTCCCCGGACGCCGACTCCAACAACCGCTGGGTCGCGCTCGGTGTCGCCGCCACCGCGGCCGCCGCGCTGGTCTGGGTGGTCGTGGACGCCTTCCGCACCACCTGGATCGACCTCGACGGCCCCGCCCAGGGCTCGACCAAGGTGTCCGGCGAGATCCTCTTCCGGCACTGGGTGCTGCCCTTCGAGGCGCTCTCCGTCCTCCTCCTCGCGGCCCTGATCGGCGCCATCGTGCTGTCCCGCAGGAACACATCCGTGGACACCGCCGACACCGCCGACACCGCGGACGCCGGCGCCGCCAACGCCGGTGACAAGAAGGGGCAGCGCTGATGCACCTCGCCTACCCCGCCGTGCTCGCGGCGCTCCTCTTCTGCACGGGCCTGTACGGAGTACTCGCCCGCCGCAACGCCATCCTGGTGCTGATGTCCGTCGAGCTGATGCTCAACGCCGTCAACCTCAACCTGGTGGCCTTCGACGTCTGGCTGCGCGACGCCCTGCACGCCGGCCAGGCCCTCACCCTCTTCACCATCGCCATCGCCGCCGCCGAGATCGGCATCGGCCTCGCGATCGTGCTGATGGTGTACCGCAACCGAGGCACCGCGGACGTCGACGCACTGCGCGACACCGCCGAGGGCCACGAGCCGGACAGCGCGACTGGAGCCGCCGCGTGAGCACCCCGACCCTCGCCGTCCTCGTCCCCCTCCTCCCCTTCCTGGGCGCGGTGGCGGGACTCCTCTCCGGCCGCGCGGCCCCCGGCTTCGTCCGGCCGCTCGCCGTACTGCCGACGCTGGCCGCCGCCGTGCTGGCGGTGCTCGTCGCCGTCCGCCACGGCGGCGGCAAGGCGATCGACACCGCGACCGAGCTGACCCCGACCGGCTCGGTGCCGATCGAGCTCTCGCTCCACCTGGACGGCTTCGCCGTGCTGGTGGCCGTCCTGGTCGGGGTCGTCGCCACCTGCGTACAGCTCTACTCGACCGCGTACCTGCGCGAGGATCCGCGCTACCCGTCGTACGCCGCTCTGGTCTCACTGTTCACCTCCGCCATGCTGCTCGTCGTCTACTCCGGCGACCTGATGGTGCTGCTGGTCGGCTGGGAGATCATGGGCATCTGCTCGTACTTCCTGGTCGGGCACTACTGGGAGACCGAGGCGGCCCGCTCCGCCTCCCTGAAGGCCTTCCTCGTCACCAAGCTCGGCGACGTCCCCTTCCTGATCGGCCTGTTCGCGCTCGCCGCCGACACCGGCTCCTTCCGGATCACGAAGATCCTGGGCGCCGTCGCCGCGGGCGGGCTCGACCACCCGACGCTGATCGCACTGCTGCTGCTCGCCGGAGTCGCGGGCAAGTCCGCGCAGTTCCCGCTGCACACCTGGCTCCCGGACGCCATGGCGGGCCCCACCCCGGTCTCCGCGCTGATCCACGCCGCGACGATGGTCGCCGCCGGTGTCTACTTCATCGCCCGCCTCCTGCCGGTCTTCGCGGCCTCGCGGGCCGCGCTGGTGGTCATGGCCGTGATGGCGGCCGTCACGATGGTCGGATCCGCGCTCGCCGCGCTGGCGCAGGACGACATCAAGCGCGTGCTCGCCTACTCCACCGTCGGCCAGCTCGGTTACATGACCGGCGCCCTGGCCGTCGGCGACCGCTCGGCCGCCGTCTTCCACCTCCTGTCCCACGGCGCCTTCAAGGCGCTGCTGTTCCTCGGCGCCGGCGTGATCATCCACGCCGCCGGTACGAACTCGCTGGCCGCCATGTCCCGCATGGACGGCCTCGCCAAGCGCATCCCCGATGCGTTCTGGACGATGACGATCGCGCTGCTCGCGCTCGCCGCCATCCCGCCCTTCGCCGGCTTCTTCTCCAAGGAAGCCGTCCTGGTCGCCGCCGAGCACACCGCCACCGGCCACTCCGAGTTCGCGCCGAGCACGGCCGGCTGGGTGGTCCTCGTCGCCGGCGTGCTGACCGCCCTGCTCACCGCCGCCTACGCCACCCGGCTGTGGCTGCTGGCCTTCCGCGGCCAGGGCGCCGCCGCCCCCGACCACGGCAAGGAGCCCGTCGCCATGACCGGCGTGCTGTGGCTGCTGGCGATCCCGTCGGTCGGCTTCGGCCTCGCCGCCGGCCCCCTCGCCGACTGGTTCGACGGCAAGGAGCTCACCCCGACGGTGACCACCTCGGTCCTCGGCACCGGAGCCGCCGTCATCGGCGCCCTGCTCACCTACGCCCTCTGGCAGCGCGCCGTGGCCCGCGACGGAGCCGCCGCCGGGGTGCCCGTGTCGGTCGCCGCCGCGGAGTCGGCCGCCGAGACCCCCGAGGTCGCCGAGGTCACCCACGACCACCCCGCCGTCCCCGCCGGAACCGCCCCCGACCCCGGCAGGGCCCTCCTGGGGCCCCTGCACCGCCACGCGGCCGACGGCTTCCACCTCGACGCCGTCTACGACCGGCTGTTCGTCCGCCCCGTCCGGGGCGCCGCGAGCCTCGTACGCTTCCTCGACCGCGAGGTGGTGGAGACGTACGTCCGCGGCGCGGGCACCGGCCCCCGGCTGCTCGGCAGCCTCGTACGCCGCGCCCAGACCGGCAACGTGCAGAGCTACCTGAGCGCCCTGCTCGCCGGCGCCGTGGTCCTGGCGATCGCCACCGCCGTCCTCGCCAACGTCAACGCCGGATCGTGAGCCGTGAGTCAGCCGTGATTGATATCAGCCCGTCCGTGATGCAGTTCCTTCTGGCGTTCATCGTTGCCGGACCGCTCGTCGGCGCCGCCGCGGCCCTCCTGCCGGCCCCTCCCGGGCTGAAGGGCAAGAGCCCCGAACAGGCGGTACTGCGCCACGGCGTGACCGTGACCGGCGCCATCCTCGCCGCGGCCGTCGCCCTGACCCTGGGCTTCGACCACGACGCCCCGTCCCGCTTCCAGGCGACGACGGACATCAGCTGGATCCAGGCGCTGAACGTCCGGATCCACCTCGGCATCGACGGCATCTCGCTCCCCCTCCTCCTGATGACCGCGCTGCTGTTCTTCCTCTGCGCGCTCTACAGCTACTTCAAGCTCCCCGCGGGCCCCTCCCCGAAGGCCTTCGTCGCGCTGCTCCTGGTCCTGGAGTCCGGCACCCTCGCGACCTTCGCCGTACTCGACCTGATGCTGTTCTTCCTCGCCTTCGAGATGGTCCTCATCCCGATGTACTTCCTCATCGCCCGCTGGGGCGGTGCTCAGCGGCAGGCAGCCGCCTGGAGGTTCATCCTCTACACGCTCCTCGGCTCCGTCGTCATGCTGCTCGGTCTGCTGCTGATCGGGCTGAACGGCGGCACTTTCGACATGGTGGCACTCGCCTCCGACAATGGGCGCGAACTGTCCCACAGCACCCAGATCCTGGCCGTTCTGGCCATCGGGATCGGCCTCGCCGTGAAGACCCCGATGTGGCCGCTGCACAGCTGGCTGCCGGACGCCCACACCGCCGCGCCCACCGTCGGCTCCGTCCTGCTGGCCGGCGTACTGCTGAAGATGGGCACGTACGGGTTCGTCCGCATCCTGCTGCCCGCCACCCCCGACGGCATGCACACCTTCGCCCCCTACCTGGGCGCCTTCGCCGCCGTCGGCATCGTCTACGGGTCCCTCGCCTGCCTCGCGCTGGCGCGCAAGGGCGGCAAGGGCGACCTCAAGCGGCTCATCGCGTACTCCTCCGTCGGCCACATGGGCTTCGTGCTCCTCGGCATCGCGAGCATGACCCCCACCGGAGTCAACGGCGCGCTCTTCGCCAACATCGCCCACGGCCTGATCACCGGCCTCCTCTTCTTCCTGGTCGGCGCCCTCAAGGACCGCTACGGCACCGCCGACCTCGACACCCTCGCCGGGGCCACCGGCGCCGCCCTCTACGGCCGCGCCCCGCGCTTCGGCGCGCTCCTGGCCTTCGCCGCCGTCGCCTCCCTCGGCCTGCCCGGCCTGGCGGGCTTCTGGGGCGAGATGCTGTCCCTGTTCGGCGCGTTCGACCCCGCGGAGGGCCTGTCCCGGCCGGCCTTCCTGACGTACACGGCCGTCGGCGCGTTCGGCACCCTGCTCACCGCCGCCTATCTTCTGATCGTCGTACGGCGCGTGTGCATGGGGGACCCGAAAGCCGGTCCCGAGCTCGCCGTCGCGGACATCCAGCGCTACGAGTTCGCTGCCTGGACCCCGCTCGCCGCCCTCACCGTCCTCGCCGGCCTGTGGCCCGCGGTCCTCCTCGGCCTCACCGACCCGGCCGTCCAGAAGCTCCTCGCAGGAGGCAACTCATGACGGCCCTGACGGTCCTCGCCGCCGAGACCCCCGACCTGGTCCAGTCCGTCGACTGGCTCGCCATCGCACCGGTGGTCATCACCGCCGCCGTCGCCCTGGTCGTCCTGGTCGCGGACCTCTTCGTACCCGAGCGGCACAAGCCGGCCCTCGGCTGGATCTCCGTGGCCGGCCTGGCCGCCGCGACCGCCACCCTGCTGCCGCTGCGCGCCGACGACCGCGCCACCTTCTGCCTCACCGGACCCGGCACCGCCGACCCGGCCGCCTGCAGCTACGCCGCGGACCACTTCGCGCTCGTCGTCCAGTTCCTGGTGCTGGCCGGCGCCCTGGTCACCGCCCTGCTGTCGGTCACCGCCGTCCGCGACGCGCGCATGCCGGCCGGCGAGTACTGGTTCCTGCTGCTCTCCTCCGCCGCCGGCGCGGCCCTGCTGCCAGCCTCCCGCGACCTCGCCACCCTGATCGTCGCCCTCGAAGTCGCCTCGCTGCCCGCCTTCGCCCTCGTCGGCATGCGGCGCGGCGACCGGCTCTCCTCCGAGGCCGCCCTGAAGTTCTTCCTCTCCTCGGTCACGGCCACCGCCGTCTCCCTGCTCGGCGTCAGCTTCGTCTACGCCGCCACCGGCTCCCTGCACCTGAGCCAGGTCGCCGGCCGCCTGGAGGACGTCCCCGGGCAGCTCGACACCCTCGCCATGGCCGGTGTCGCGCTCACCCTCGTCGGCTTCGCGTTCAAGACCGCGGCCGTCCCCTTCCACTTCTGGGTCCCCGACACCTACGTGGGCGCCCCGCTGCCCATCGCCGGCTACCTCTCGGTGATCGGCAAGGCCGTCGGCTTCACCGGCCTCGTCCTCGTCACCGTGATCGCGTTCCCGGCGTACTCCGAGATCTGGGGCCCCGCCCTGGCCGTCCTCGCCGCGCTCACCATGACGCTCGGCAACGCCGCCGCCCTGCGCCAGTCCGCGGACCGCCCCAACGGCGCCGTCCGGCTGCTCGCCTGGTCCTCGGTCGGCCAGGCCAGCTACCTGCTGGTCCCGATCGCCGCGGCCGCGTACTCCGACCGCGACCAGATCGGCTCCACCGTCGCGTACGCCCTCATGTACGCCGCCGTGAACCTCGGCGCCTTCGCCGTGGCCGCCCTGGTGGCCCGTACGAAGCCGCTGCACCGGATCAGCGACTACCGCGGCCTGTACGCCGAGCACCCCCTCGCCGCCCTCTCGCTGGCCTTCTTCCTGCTCTGCCTGGCCGGACTGCCGCCGGGCATCATCGGGCTCTTCGCCAAGATCACCGTCTTCCGGTCGGCGGTCGACGCGGGCCTGGGCTGGCTCGCCGTTGTCATGGCCGTCAACGTCGTGATCGCCCTGTACTACTACCTGCGCTGGACGGCACTGCTCTTCCGCAGCCCGCAGGAGGCGGAGCAGGAGGCGGCCCCCGCCGCCCGTACCAGGGCCCCGTGGCCCGTGACGACCGCGATCGTGCTCACCGCCGCGGTCGCCGTGGTGCTCTCCGGAGCCCCGCAGCTCGTCCTGCGCTTCGCCGCGGGCAGCCTGTTCCCGCAGTAGCCGCTACGTAGCCCGTACGGAGCAACGCCGACAGCCGCCCCGCCGCCCCCGTCCCTTGGGCGCCGGGGCGGCCGCGCGCCGGGAACCCGCCGCCCTCACCTCGCGTTGTGCAGAGAGGGAGGGTCCACTGGACCGTAGACCCTCAAAACCATGACGGGCTCCCCTGCCGCACCATTTGGAGGGCGTACCGTGCACCGCCGGCACAACGGGCTGAAGACCGCCGTACTCCTCGGCGGGCTGTCGGCACTCATCATCGTCATCGGAAGCTTCTTCGGGCGCGGCGGCCTGATCGTCGCCGTACTGGTCGCCCTCGGGACGAATGCGTACGCGTACTGGAACAGCGACAAGCTGGCTCTACGCGCGATGCGCGCCCGCCCCGTCAGCGAATTCGAGGCCCCCGAGCTCTACCGCATGGTGCGCGAGCTCTCCACCTCCGCGCGCCAGCCCATGCCCCGGCTCTACATCTCGCCGACCGAGGCACCCAACGCGTTCGCGACCGGTCGCAATCCGCGCAACGCCGCGGTCTGCTGCACCGAGGGCATCCTGCGCATCCTCGACGAGCGCGAGCTGCGCGGGGTCATCGGCCACGAGCTGAGCCACGTCTACAACCGCGACATCCTGATCTCCTCGGTCGCCGGAGCCCTTGCCTCCGTGATCATGTTTCTGGTGAACTTCGCCTGGCTGATCCCGATCGGCCGGTCGAACGACGACGAGGGCCCCGGCCTCTTCGGCATGCTGCTGATCATGATCCTGGGCCCGCTGGCCGCGTCCGTGATCCAGCTCGCGATCAGCCGCTCGCGCGAGTACGAGGCCGACGCCTCCGGAGCCCAGCTCACCGGGGACCCGCTGGCCCTGGCCAGCGCCCTGCGCAAACTGGACGCGGGCACCAAGCAGCTGCCGCTGCCGCCCGAGCCCAGGCTGGAGACGGCGAGCCACATGATGATCGCGAACCCGTTCCGGCCGGGTGAGGGCCTCTCGAAGATGTTCTCCACCCACCCTCCGATGGCCGAGCGCATCGCCCGGCTCGAACAGATGGCAGGCCGCAGGCAGTGAAGACAATCCTCAACATCATCTGGCTCGTACTGAGCGGCGTCTGGCTGTTCCTGGGCTACTGCCTGGCGGGCGCGCTGCTCTGCATCACCATCATCGGCATCCCCTTCGGGATAGCTGCCTTCCGCATCGCCGTGTACGCCCTGTGGCCCTTCGGCTACACCACGGTCGAGCGGCGCGACGCCGGCGCCCCGTCCTGCGTGGGCAACGTGCTGTGGCTGATCCTGGCGGGCTGGTGGCTGGCCCTGGGCCACATCGCCACCGGCATCGCGCTGTGCATCACGATCATCGGCATCCCGTTCGGCATCGCCAACTTCAAGATGGTCCCGCTGTCCCTGCTCCCGCTGGGCCGCGAGATCGTCCCGACGGACGCGCCGTTCGCCTCGCGCTGAGCGGCCGGGCTCTCCTGCGCCTTGGGGCTATTTAGGCGGGAACGCCCAGGTCGGGGCGATTGTCAGTGGGGTCGGTCACGATGTGTGCATGGACGAGAACGAGCAGTTGCTGGAGCAAGTCGCAGCCCATGCGCGCCACCGCGCGCAGGGCTGCGTAGAGCCCCTGCCGGCGCCGCTGGAGGCCGGCGCGCGGGCCGAGGTCGAGCGCATACTCGGCTTCGCCCTGCCGCCGCTGCTCGCCGGGCTCTACACCCGGGTCGGGGACGGGGGGTTCGGCCCGGAGCGGGGCCTGCTGCCGCTGCGCGAGAGCGTCGCGGCGTACGGGGCGATGCGCAGCTCCGGGTGGCGCTGGCCCGCCGGGGTGCTGCCGCTGGCGGACTACGGCTGCGGGATGTATGTGTGCGTGGACTGCCAGTCCGCCACGGCCCAAGTCCTGCTGTTCGAGCCGAACCTGGGGGAACCGGACCTCGCCTGGTTCGTCGATGCGCCGAGCCTCGCCGACTGGCTGCGCGGCTGGCTCGACGGCACCGCCTGGTACTGCGAGGACTCCGACGCGGGGGAGGGGTACGACCTGGACCTGACGCCCTGGTCGGGCTTCAGATCCCGGGTGTGAGCCGCCTGCGGACGGCGTAGGAGAGTGCGCCCAGGGCCAGCACCGCCGCCCCCGAGACCGCCGAGGCGGCGGGCAGGGCGCAGGCCAGCAGCACACAGCCGGACAGCCCGACCGCTGCCACGGCCCGATCCTTGACACCTGAATCGAGAGTCCAGGCCGAGGCGTTCGCGATCGCGTAGTAGGCCAGCACCCCGAAGGAGGAGAAGCCGATCGCGCCCCGCAGATCCGTGGTGGCCACGAGCACCACCACGACCGCGCCCACCGCCAGCTCCGCATGGTGCGGCACCCGGTGGCGGGGGTGTACGGCGGCCAGCACGCGGGGGAGATGGCCGTCGCGAGCCATCGCCAGGGCCGTCCGCGACACCCCGAGCACGAGCGCGAGCAGCGAGCCCAGCGCCGCCAGGGCCGCCCCGACCCGCACCACGGGAGCCAGTGCGGGCCACCCGGCCGCCCGTACCGCATCCGCCAGCGGGGCCGACGACCGAGCCAGGCCGTCGGCGCCGAGCACCGAGAGCGCCGCCACCGCGACCGCGGCGTACACGAGCAGGGCGATCCCGAGGGCGAGGGGCACCGCCCGCGGGATCGTGCGCTGCGGATCACGCACCTCCTCGCCCAGGGTGGTGATCCGGGCGTAGCCCGCGAAGGCGAAGAACAGCAGCCCGGCCGCCTGCAACAGCCCGCCGGCACCGATCCCGCCCGCGCCGCCGAGGCGCCCGGCGTCCGCCGCGCCGGAGGACAGGCACACCACCACGACCCCGGCCAGCACGGCCAGCACCGCCGCCACGATCACCCGCGCGATCCTGGCGGACTTCTGCACACCGCCGTAGCCCGCGGCGGTCAGCGCCACCACCGCCGCGACGGCCACGGCACGCTGCTGCCCCGGCCATGCGTACGCCCCGACCGTGAGCGCCATCGCGGCGCAGGAGGCCGTCTTGCCCACGACGAAGCCCCAGCCGGCCAGATACCCCCAGAAGGGGCCCAACCGCTCGCGCCCGTACACGTAGGTGCCCCCGGACGACGGGTAACGGGCGGCGAGCCGCGCCGAGGAGCGCGCATTGCAGTAGGCGACGAGGGCCGCCACGGCCAGGGCGGCCAGGAGGGCCCGGCCGGTGCTGCCCGCCGCGTCCGCCGCCGGGGCGAGCGCCGCGAAGATCCCGGCCCCGACCATCGCCCCGAGCCCGACGACGACCGCATCGGACACACCCAGGGTGCGCTTCAATTCGTTGTCCACAGGCGGAGGGTAAACGGCCTAGATGACGCCCTTGGGGCGGGTCAGGGGCGTGCGCTGGTCCTGCCAGCCGGTGAGCGCGGTCAGGCACGCGTGGTCGAGGTGGCGCAGGCCGCTCAGGTCGAGCCGTACGCTGCGCCCGTCGTCCGGTACGGCGTCCAGCTCGTCCAGCAGCTTGGGCAGCCGCAGGAAGCTGGCGTTGCCCAGGACCCGCAGGCACAGCACCTCGCCCTCCCACACCTCCTCGACGTGCACGTGGGAGGTCTCCCAGGCCGCCTTGGCGACGGCGAGCCCCAGTCCGAGGAGCACCCCCTCGAAGAGGTTGGTGGCCACGATCGCGCCGGCCGTCGCCACCAGCACCACCGCCTCGCCCCGGTGCGTACGCCACAGCGCGGCCACCGCCCGGGCCGGCAGCAGCTTCCAGCCCGCGTGCAGCAGCACCCCGGCCAGCGCGGCGAGCGGCACGATCTCCAGCAGCCAGGGCAGCGCCACCGCGAACAGCAGCAGCCAGCCGCCGTGCATCACCCGGGCCGCGCGGGTGCGGGCGCCGGCCTCCACGTTGGCGGCGCTGCGCACGATCACGGCGGTCATCGGCAGCGCCCCGAGGAGCCCGCAGACCGTGTTCCCGAAGCCCTGGGCCACCAGCTCCCGGTCGTAGTCGGTACGGGGCCCGTCGTGCATGCGGTCCACGGCCGCGGCGCTGAAGAGCGTCTCGGCGGAGGCGATCAGCGCCAGCGCGGCCACGGTGCCCACGGCGCCCGCGGACGCCAGTACCCCGAAGTCCCCCCAGCCCGGCGGGGCCACGGCATCCAGCACCCCGGTCACCCGGACCCGCGCCACGGGCAGCCGCAGCAGCGCGGCCACGGCGGTGGCGGCGGCCACCCCGACGAGCGCTCCCGGCACGAACCGCAGCCGGGCCGGCAGCCGGCGCCAGGCCACCATGACGGCCACGGTCCCGGCTCCGAGCGCCACGGCGGTCCAGTCGGCCCGCCCGGCGAGCGCCGGCACCCCGGCCAGCTTGGCGAGGGTCGCGCCCGGGGCCTGCGCGCCGCCCAGGGCGTACAACTGCCCGGAGATCAGCACGAGTCCGATCCCGGCCAGCATCCCGTGCACGACGGCGACGGAGATCGCCCGGAACCACCGCCCGAGCCGCAGTGCCCCCATGCCCAGCTGCACCACACCGGCGGCCAGCACGAGCACCCCGAGCACGGGTGCCCCGTACGCCTGCACGGCCTCGTAGACGAGCACGGTCAGCCCGGCGGCGGGCCCGCTGACCTGGAGCGAGCTCCCCGGGAACCAGCCCGTGACCAGCCCGCCCACCACCCCCGTGACGATGCCCAGTTCGGCAGGGACCCCGGAGGCGACCGCCACCCCCACGCACAGCGGCAGCGCGACGAGCGCGACGACCACCGACGCCCCGAAGTCTTCACGAAACGTGCCGGCCCCAGGCATGCGAGAACCCCCCTGCCAAGCGGTGACGAATGCCCACAGCCTGGCCGGGCGCACCCACCCCGCCCAAGTCCCCACAGGAGCCGGCGAAGGCGCACGCGCCGCACGCGCCCCGCACACACCACCCGCACGCCGGCCGGGGTGAGGGAGGCTCAGCCCGGATGCGGCGCAAGGGGTCCGGCGCCGCGGGCCGCGCACAACGGGGGCGGTGCGCCCCCGTTGCGCAGGTCGCAGAGTTCGATCAGCGGTAGTTCACGAACTGGATCGCGAAGTCCAGGTCCTTGCCCTTGAGGAGCGCCTGGATGGCCTGCAGGTCGTCGCGGCTCTTCGAGCTGACGCGCAGCTCCTCGCCCTGGACCTGGGCCTTGACGCCCTTGGGGCCCTCGTCCCGGATGATCTTCGCGACCTTCTTGGCGTTCTCCTGGGAGATGCCCTCCTCGATCGTGGCGAAGATCTTGTACTCCTTGCCGGACAGCTGCGGCTCACCGGCGTCGAGCGCCTTCAGGGAGATCCCGCGCTTGACCAGCTTGGTCTCGAAGACGTCGAGGATGGCCTTCACGCGCTCCTCGGAGTTCGCCTCCATCAGGATCTTCTCGCCGGACCAGGCGATCGACGCGCCGGTGCCCTTGAAGTCGTAGCGCTGCGAGAGCTCCTTGGCGGCCTGGTTGAGGGCGTTGTCGACCTCCTGCCGCTCGACCTTCGAGACGATGTCGAAACTGGAGTCGGCCATGTGCTGTGGCTCCTTGAAGTCGGCTGTGGTGGCCCCGAAGGGCGCGGCCGGACATCCCCGGCCCGCTCCGCAAAGCCTAGCCACCGTGCCCGCCGGAGGTGCTGATCAATCCGGTGGCGAAGCATCCCCGAGCATCGGGTATTGTTTACGTCGTTGCCACGGAGCGCCGCCGCAAGGCGGAAAGACGGCAGCAAATCTTGGCGGTGTGCCCGAGTGGCCAAAGGGAGCAGACTGTAAATCTGCCGGCTCAGCCTACCCAGGTTCGAACCCTGGCGCCGCCACGCGATGTGAGACCCCCGTTACTGCGGAAACGCAGCAGCGGGGGTCTTCTCGTCGTACGCCCGGGGGCATCACGGGAGTGCGGCCTGCCAGGACCACGAGGTGCGGCGGGGCCGGTCCGGGAGGGCCAGGCGGCCCGCCGACCAGAGCAGCACCTCGGGCGCCGGACCGGGCGGGGCGTCGGGGAAGAGCCGCGCCAGGACCGGGGCGGCCAGGTCCGGCGGGGGCAGCCAGGGCAGGGCGAGGCCCTGGGCGATGTCATACGTGTGGAGCAGCAGCTCCGCCACACCCATCGCCGCGAAGCCCCCCGGGTCGCACGGCCCCCAGTGCCAGGCCCGGTCCTGCGGAGCGGCCGCGGAGATCGCGGTGCTCAGCAGCCGGGCGCTCGCCGACACCACCGTCAGCACCTCGGCCGGGGGAGTGCCCGGGCGGACCCGCAGGTCCAGCGGCAGGTAGCCGCCCGGCGCGAGCGAGGCGACCTGGGCGGCGTAGGCCACGAGATCGTGCGCGATGTGGGCCGCGGTCGTCCAGCAGCTCCAGTCGAGCGAACCTGCCGGGACCTGCCAGTCGCGCCCGGCGTGCGGGGCAAGGGCGGACACCGATTCGGCCGCCGCCCGTTCGACGTCGGAGCCGCTCATCGGCCGCATCGTCTCAGCCTTCCGTTCGTTGCACGGGGGTGAAATGGACTTCTGAAACACGCGGAAAGGTCGGCGGCGGAGTACTCATCGCCCTGCTCGGGGCCGGGATCCCGGCTCTGGTCGGGGCGGCGCTCCACACGCAAGTGGGCGAGCCGTACGAGGAGACCCGACTGTACTTCGGCACCGATCGCCCGAATGGCGGTCCCCCGGTCGGCGAGGCGGACTTCATGCGCTTCCTGGAGCGGGAGATCACCCCCGCCTTCCCCGAGGGGCTCACCGTCCACGACGGATACGGCCAGTGGCGGGGCGGGGACGGCAAGTCCGTGCGCGAGACCTCCTACGAGGTGGTGCTGCTGTACCCCGAGAAGGACGCCGACGACCGCAGCGTGCGCATCGAGCGGATCCGGCGGGCCTACGAGGCGCAGTTCCAGCAGGACTCGGTCGGGCGGTCCGACGACAAGGTGAGCGCCGAGTTCTGAGGAACGGTCAGGGCCGGCCCCGGCGGTCCGTCGGCCCGTCGGCCCGTCGGTCCCGTGCCAGGATTCGCCGGCCGGTCCCTGAGCCACCGGCCGGTCCCGGGTCAGTTGCCCGCCATGTCCTTGACGGCCACCGCCACCGGGGTCGAGCCGGAGATCAGCTCCAGCGTCAGGCCCGCCGTCGCCGGGGTCTCGACCAGCTCCGCCAGCACCGCCGCCACGTCGTCGCGCGAGACCGAGCCGCGGCCCGTCAGCGCCTCCAGCCGCACCAGGCCCGTACCGGCGTCGTCGGTCAGCGAGCCCGGACGCAGCACCGTCCACTCCAGGCCCAGCCGGGTGCGGACGTGGTCGTCCGCCTCGCCCTTGGCCCGCAGGTAGACGTCGAAGACCTCGTCGCCCCCGTGCCGTGCGTCCGCGCCCATCGAAGAGACCATCAGGAAGCGCCGGACGCGGGCCCGTTCGGCCGCGTCGGCGAAGAGCACCGCGGCGCCCCGGTCCACAGTGCCCTTGCGGCCGACGCCGCTGCCCGGGCCCGCGCCGGCCGCGAACACCGCCGCGTCCGCGCCCTGCAGGATCCCCGCCACGTGTTCGACCGAGGCCGACTCCAGGTCGCACAGCACCGGTTCGGCGCCCGCCTCCCTGAGGTCGTCGCCCTGTGCCGGGTCGCGGATGATGCCCGCGACCTCGTACCCGCGCGCGGCGAGCAGGCGCTCCAGCCGCAGCGCGATCTGACCGTGTCCACCAGCGATGACGATGCGCATGTCCCGACCGTACGACGACCCGGGCGCCCACGCCCGCGAACGCACGGCGAACGCTCAGGGACCGGGCTCCATACGGCCCTGCCGAGGCAGGTCCAGGGCCACGGCGACGGCGGAGTCGCAGTACTCCCGCACGGCACTCGTACGGGCTACCACCCGCCCGCGGTGGATCACGATCCGGCTGTACGCGAGGGACAGCACCCCGGCGATGCGGTCCCCGCGCACCGCGAGCAGCTCCGCCGGGAAGCCGGCCTCCACCCGTACCTCCGGCAGGCCCATCGCCTCGCGGGCGGCGGCGCTGATCGCGTCGTAGGCGTCCATGGGCCGCAGGCCGCCCTGGGAGGCCAGCAGGTACGCGGCTTCGAGCGGATCGCCGCGGCCGACGGGGTTCCCGGCGTCCCGCAGGGCTCCGCTGCCGGCGGCGACCCGTACCCCGGCCGCGCGCAGGAGCCGTACGGGGGCGGTGCGCAGGCCGCGGCGCTCCAGGGCCGCGCAGTCGCCCTGGGGCAGGCAGGTGACCCGTACGCCGGCCGCGGCCAGCTGGTCGGCGGCGCGGGCCGCCACGTCGAGCGGGATCCGGGACAGGCCGCCGCAGGGGCCGATGGACACCCCGGGGCGCAGGCCGCCGGCCATCGCGGCGAGCCGGGACAGCCGGCCCGGGTCGTCACCGTCGGTGTGCAGGTCCACGGGGCAGCCGTGTTCGGCGGCGAGTTCCAGCACGGCTTCGAGGAAGCCCGTCGGATCGGGGTCGAGGTCGGGGCAGCCGCCGATGACGGAGGCGCCCATCTTGACGGCGTCGCGCAGCATCGCGAGCCCGTCGGCCCCGGCCACGCCGGTCAGCAGCCGGGGGACGGCGACGGCGGTGAGGTCGGTGAGCCCGCGCAGGGAGCGGCGGGCCTGGAGCACGGCCTCCATGGGGCCGAGGCCGTGCATGTCGCCGATGCGGACGTGCGAGCGTACGGCGGTCGCCCCGTGGCCGAGCTGGAGCAGAGCGGCCTCGGTGGCCCGGCGCTGGACCTCGTCGGGGGTGTAGGAGACGGGCCCCTCGCCGTCGGCCGTCAGGGCGGTGTCGCCGTGGGCGTGCGGCTCGGCGGGGGCGGGGAGCAGCAGGTAGCCGCTCAGGTCCACGCGGGAGACGGCGGGGGCGGGCAGGCTGCCGGCGGTGCCGACGGCCTGGATCCGGCCGCCGCCGAGGCGGACGTCGACGGTGCGGCCGTCGGTGAGGCGGGCCCCGGCGAGCAGGAGGGTCGTGGACTCGGCGGCGGCCGCGTTCCCGTGGCCGGCCGGGCGGAGGTGCCCGTGGCCGCCGCCCTCGCCGCGGCCGCTGCGCGGGGAGGGGGACGGCTGCTGCGGCTGGCTGTCGGACATCGCGCTCCTGCGGTGGCTCGGGCGGTTCCTGGGCCGTGGCCGCCCGGCCCGCGGCCCAAGATCACGCAGCGTGCTCAGAGCCTAGGGTGCGGGGCTGCCCGCTTCACGGAAGAGCGCAATAGTCGTACCGGTGTGGTGCCCACGCGCCCCGGCGCGCGGCTGCGCGCGGTGTCTTCGGGCTGGGGACACGGGTGGCGGGTGCCGCGGACCGGGCCGGGGTTGTGACCCCGCCCACAATCCGGCCCGAAAACGGGGTGGGAGGTGCCTGAGTGGTGATCGGGAAAGACTTCGCCGCGTCCTCCGAGGCCAGGCCCCGCAAAGGATTTGGGCGATCGGCGGGCAACCGTGTAATGTCTTCCTCGCTCGCCCCAATAGCTCAGTCGGTAGAGCGTCTCCATGGTAAGGAGAAGGTCTGCGGTTCGATTCCGCATTGGGGCTCTGGTGAGAGAGGTTCCCCACCCTCGGGTGGGGAACGGATCTCATCAAAGCGGCGTAGCTCAGTCGGTAGAGCAAGCGGCTCATAATCGCTGTGTCACCGGTTCAAGTCCGGTCGCCGCTACACACAGTAGCCGATTGCGGGGTCGGTCTCCCGATCGGCTACTCTTTTATGCGTTCATCCGTCCCATAGTCCGTCAAGGAGCACTCACGTGGCTGCCACCGACGTCCGCCCGAAGATCACGCTGGCCTGCGTGGAGTGCAAGGAGCGGAACTACATCACCAAGAAGAACCGGCGTAACAACCCGGACCGTCTTGAGATGAAGAAGCACTGCCCGCGTTGCAACTCGCACACCGCGCACCGCGAGACCCGCTGACCCCAGCGAAGTCCCGCAATATAGGCACCGTCATGAGGTCGTCCCCTTCAATGGGGGACGGCCTCGTGTCGTTTCCCGGGCCTGTCTTTCCGGATCTCTGACCGTCTTTGATGTTCCTTCAACAGGAGGTAGTGAGCCATGGCGCTCGACCAGACCTTCGTGGGGCGGAGCTACCCGCCCACCGATCCGTACGAGGTCGGCCGGGAGAAGATCCGCGAATTCGCGGTTGCGGTGGGTGACGCCAATCCCGTCTACACCGATCCCGATGCGGCCAAGGCGTTCGGCCACCTGGACGTGATCGCCCCGCCGACCTTCGTGTTCGCCATCACGTTCGCGGCGGCCGGGCAGGTCGTCGCGGACCCGCAGCTGGGCCTGGACTACAGCCGCGTCGTGCACGGCGACCAGAAGTTCGCGTACTCCCGCCCCGTGCGGGCCGGCGACCGGCTGACGGTGACCTCCACCATCGAGGCCGTGAAGTCGCTCGCGGGCAACGACATCATCGACATCCGCGGCGAGGTCCACGACGAGACCGGCGAGCACGTGGTGACGGCGTGGACGAAGCTCGTCTCCCGCGCCCCCGAGGAGGCCTGAGATGACTGCGCAGATCCAGTACGACGACGTCGAGGTCGGCACCGAGCTGCCGGCGGCGTCCTTCCCCGTGACGCGCGCGACGCTGGTCCGGTACGCGGGCGCCTCCGGCGACTTCAACCCGATCCACTGGAACGAGAAGTTCGCCAAGGAGGTCGGGCTGCCGGACGTCATCGCGCACGGCATGTTCACCATGGCCGAGGCGGTACGGGTCGTCACCGACTGGGTGGGCGACCCGGGTGCGGTCGTCGAGTACGGGGTGCGCTTCACGAAGCCGGTCGTGGTCCCGAACGACGACCAGGGCGCGCTGATCGAGGTCACCGCGAAGGTCGCCGCGAAGCTGGAGGGCAACCGGGTCCGCGTCGACCTCACGGCGATGAGTGCGGGCCAGAAGGTCCTGGGCATGTCCCGCGCGGTGGTAACCCTCGCCTGACGCCTCCCGGCCAGGGCCCGGCCGTCTCGGCCAAGGCCCTGGCCGCGGCCCGGCCGTTTCGGCTCCGGCCCCGGCCCGGCCGTTTCGGCCTCGGCCTTGGTCCCTGGCCTTGGCTCCCGGGGCCCCGGTCCCGTCTCGGCGGTTTCGCCCCCGCCCCCGCCCCCGCCCCCGCCCCCGCTCCCGCCCCGGCCGGGGGCAGCTGCAGCCCCAGGCGGGGTGGCAGCCGCGGCTGCCTGGCCGGGCACTCGCTCCGGCTGGGCGCCTGTCTCGGCCTCCCGGGGCCTTGGCCTCTGGCCCTTGCTCTGGCCTTGGCCCCTTGCTCTGGCCTTGGCCCCTGGCCCTGCCCTTGGCCCCTGGCCCTGCCCTTGGCCCCTGGCCCTGCCCTTGGCCCCTGGCCCTGCCCTTGGCCCCTGGCCCTGCCCTTGGCCCCTGGCCGCGGTCCGGCTGGGGGCAAGCGCCTGCTCCGGCTGGGCTGCTGCCGCGGCCGGCTGGCGGGGCGCTCGTTCCGGCTGGGTGGCTGTCCCGGCCCGGCCCGGCCCGGCCCGGCCCGGCCCGGCCCGGCCCGGCCCGGCCCGGCCCGGCCCGGCCCCGGCCCCGGCCCCGGCTGGGCTGCTGCTGCCGCTCAGGCTGGGCGGGCGTCTTCGCCTCCCGGTGCACCGGCGGTGCTCCGACCTTGCCCCCCCCGGCAGCAGCACGGCTGTGCCCCGGCCGTGCCGCTGCCGGGGCGCCGCCAGAGTGGTGCGAGGTGCCGCCCGGCCGCCGCCCCCGGTGGCACGCGCTCGGCGGCGGGGGTTGACGTAGTTAGTGATTGAGCACTAACTTAAGGGCATGGCAAGGATGAGTGCAGAGGAGCGGCGCGAGAGCGTCATCCGTGCGGCGATGAGCGAGTTCGCCCGCGGCGGCTACTACGGGACCTCGACCGAGGCGATCGCCAAGCGCGTCGGCGTCTCCCAGCCGTACCTCTTCCGGCTCTTCCCCAACAAGCAGGCGATGTTCCTCGCCGCCTCCGCCCGCTGCATGGAAGAGGTCCGCCTCGTCTTCGAGGAGGCCGCCAAGGGCCACCACGGCGAGGACGCGGTCAAGGCCATGGGGGAGGCCTACATGCGGCTGATCGCCGATCAGCCCGAGAAGCTCCAGATGCAGCTCCAGACGTTCGTGACGGTCTCCGCGGCCGAGGCCGCCGGGGAGCCGGGCTTCGGGGAGATGGTCCGGGCGGCCTGGATGGAGCTCTGGGACACCGTCCACCTGCCGCTCGGGGCGGACGTCAACGAGACGACCACCTTCATGGCGTACGGGATGCTCATCAACACCCTGGCCGCCATGGGCTTCCCGCCCGGGCACCGGGTCTGGGACGGGTGCTACCCCGCCGCGCGCCCCGTCGCCCCCACCACTGAGACCACCGCAGGCGACTAGCGCGCCGGTCCGCGCCCCGCGGGCCCCCGCCCCCGCCCCCGCCGCGCCCGGCACACCGTACGGCCCGCGTCAACGCGTAACTCTGCCCACGAAAGTTAGTCAGCAATAACTAACATCCCCAGGGGGACACTCGTGAACACGCAAGACAAGCTCGGCCGGCCCGCGATATGGGCCCTCATCCTCACCGGCGCCGCGAGCTTCATGGCCGCCCTCGACAACCTCGTCGTCACCACCGCCCTCCCCGTCATCCGCGAGGACCTCGGCGGCAAGCTGGAGGACCTGGAGTGGACGGTGAACGCGTACACGCTCACCTTCGCCGTCCTCCTCCTCTTCGGCTCCGCCCTCGGTGACCGCTTCGGCCGCCGCCGCCTCTTCATCGCCGGCCTCGCCGTCTTCACCGGCGCCTCCGCCGCGGCCGCGCTCTCGCCCGGCATCAACGAGCTCATCGCCGCCCGCGCCGTCCAGGGCGTAGGCGCCGCGGTCATGATGCCGCTCTCCCTCACCCTGCTGACCACCGCCGTCCCGGCCGCCCGCCGCGGCATGGCCCTCGGCATCTACGGCGCCGTCACCGGCCTCGCCGTCGCCAGCGGCCCCCTCATCGGCGGCAGCCTGACCGAACACATCTCCTGGCAGTGGATCTTCTGGCTCAACGTCCCGCTCGGCCTCGCCCTGATCCCGCTCGCCCGCCTGCGCCTCGCCGAGTCCACCGCCCCCGGCTCGCGGCTCGACGTCCCCGGCACGCTCCTCATCAGCGGCGGCCTCTTCGGGATCGTCTACGCCCTGGTCAACGCCAACGCGGACGGCTGGACCAGCGCCCCCGTCCTCACCGGCCTGATCGGCGGATCCGTGCTCGTCGGCGGCTTCATCCACCACGGGTTCAACAACGCCAACCCCATGCTCCCCATGCGGCTCTTCCGCGACCGCGGGTTCTTCGGCATCAACATGGCCAGCCTGCTGATGTACGTCGGGATGTTCGGCTCGATCTTCCTGCTGAGCCAGTTCCTCCAGGGCGTCGCCGGCTACTCCCCGACCGAGGCCGGCCTGCGCATGCTCCCCTGGACCGGCATGCCGATGATCGTCGCCCCGATCGCCGGCATCCTCTCCGACCGCATCGGCAGCCGCCCCGTCGTCGCCGCCGGACTGACGCTGCAGGCCGTGGGCCTCGGCTGGTTCGCGGCCATCCTGAGTACGGACGTCTCCTACGCCGCCCAGCTCCCGGCCCTGATCCTCAGCGGCATCGGCATGGCCCTGTACTTCGCCCCCGCCTCCAACGCGCTGATGTCCACCGTCGCCCCCGCCGACCAGGGCAGGGCCTCCGGGACCAACAACGCCCTGCGCGAAGTCGGCGGAGCCCTCGGCGTCGCGGTCCTCGCCTCGGTCTTCTCCGCCCAGGGCGGCTACGAGTCCGGGCAGGCCTTCACCGACGGGACCGTCCCCGCGCTGTGGATCGGCGCCGGAGCCGTGGCGGTGGCCGCGGCCCTCGCCCTCCTGCTGCCCCGCAAGGCGAAGCAGCCGCAGGTCGCGGCGCAGCCCACCGCGGCCCCGGCGGAAGCCCTGGCGAAGGTCCCGGCCGCGAGCTGACCGCCGCACCACCGCACCGCCCGCACCACCGCACCGCCCGCACCACCGCACCGCCCGCACCACCTACGCCCGCGCCCCACCCCGTACGACTCACAGCGAAGGAGTGCCCGCCATGCCCGACATCCCCTGGTCCACGCCCACCCAGGCCGCCCCCGACGCCGAGGTCTACGTCATGGCCTCACGCTTCGAGACCGCCACCCTCACCGGCGCCCTCAGGTTCTTCCTCAAGTCGCCCGGCATCGTCGCCCAGATCCGCAAGGCCCCCGGAGCCCACGGCGTCGCCCTGCGCGCCCGCGTCTTCAGCCGCACCTTCCTCACCCTCTCCGCCTGGGAGGACCGCGACGCGCTCTACCGCTTCGCCCGCAGCGAGCCGCACCGCTCCAGCTCCCGCGCGGCCGCCGCGTTCATGAAGGAATCCGCCTTCACCTTCTGGACCGTCCCGGCCTCGCAGCTCCCCATCGACTGGCCCGAGGCCGAGCGGCGCCTCGCCGAACAGAAGCCGGCCTCCTGAGCCGGACGGTACGGGGGAAGCGCCCGTACGGTCCGTGGCCCCGCAGGGATGCGAGGGGCACGGACCGTACTCTTGTCCACGTGCAGGAACTCCACGACGCCCCCCTCGCCCCGCTGACCACCTTCCGCCTCGGTGGCCCCGCCACCCGTCTGGTCACCGCGACCACCGACGCCGAGGTGGTCGCCACCGTCCGCGCCGCGGACGAGAGCGGCACCCCGCTCCTGGTCATCGGCGGCGGCAGCAACCTGGTCATCGGCGACCGCGGCTTCGACGGCACCGCCCTGCGCATCGCGACCACCGGCTACACCCTGGACGGCACCACCCTGGAGCTCGCCGCGGGCGAGAACTGGAGCGACGCCGTCGCCCGCACCGTCGACGCCGGCCTCGCGGGCATCGAGTGCCTCGCCGGCATCCCCGGCTCCGCCGGCGCGACCCCGATCCAGAACGTCGGGGCGTACGGCCAGGAGGTCTGCGACACCATCACCGAGGTCGTCGCCTACGACCGCACCCTGCGCGAGACGGTCACGCTGACCGCCGCCGAGTGCGCGTTCTCGTACCGCGACAGCCTCTTCAAGCACCGGCCCGAGCGGTACGTCGTCCTGCGCGTGCGCTTCGCCCTGGAGGACGCCGGCGGGCTGTCCGCGCCGATCAAGTACCCCGAGACCGCCCGCGCCCTCGGCGTCGGGCCCGGCGACCGGGTCCCCGCCGCCACCGCCCGCGAGACCGTGCTGCGCCTGCGCGCCGGCAAGGGCATGGTCCTCGACCCCGCCGACCACGACACCTGGTCCGCCGGGTCCTTCTTCCACAACCCGATCCTGACCGACGAGGCGTACGCCGCCTTCCTCGCCCGCGCCCAGGACCGCCTCGGCCCCGACACCGCCCCGCCCGCGTACCCCGCGGGCGACGGCCGTACGAAGACCAGCGCGGCCTGGCTGATCGACAAGGCCGGCTTCACCAAGGGCTACGGCACCGGCCCCGCGCGCATCTCCACCAAGCACACCCTCGCCCTGACCAACCGCGGCGAGGCCACCACCGAAGACCTCCTCGCCCTGGCCCGCGAGGTGGTCGCGGGCGTCCACGCGGCCTTCGGCGTCACCCTGGTCAACGAACCGGTGACGGTCGGCGTCAGCATCTGAGGAGCCCCGGCCGCCCATGCTCTGTCCCCTGCACGGGGCCGGTACGGACCCCACCCGCCTGGTGGGACGCACGATCAGCCGAGTCGTCGCGTCCTGGCACTTCAGCGACGGCGAGCGGTCCGAGTCGCCGCTCGACGTCTGGCTGATCGACAGCGCGGGCGACTCCACCCGGATCACCACCGGGTCCGACTGGTGCCTCATCGTCGAGTCCGCCGACCCGCACGAGCCCTACGACATGGGGGAGTGGGGCCGCATCGAGGTCGGCGAGGACCTCGGCGACCACCCCTTCCTGCGCCACCTCGGCGAGACCGTCGCCTCGGTGGCCGAGTACGCGCTGCCCGAGCAGGGGCGCACGCACCTGGAGATCGGCTTCCCGGACGGGCGCCGGGTACGGGCCGACTGCCACGAGGGGGACCTGCGGCTCACACGCTGAGCCAGTGGTCGATCCCGCCGAGCAGCTTCTCCTGCACGTCGGCCGGCGCGGCCGAACCGCGTACCGACTGGCGGGCCAGCTCGGCGAGCTCCGCGTCCGTGAAGCCGTGGTGGAGGCGGGCGATCTCGTACTGCGCGGCGAGCCGGGACCCGAACAGCAGCGGGTCGTCCGCGCCGAGCGCCATCGGCACCCCGGCGTCGAAGAGGGTCCGCAGCGGGACGTCCTCGGGCCGCTCGTAGACCCCGAGGGCCACGTTCGAGGCGGGACAGACCTCGCAGGTGATCTGCCGGTCGGCGAGGCGCTTGAGCAGCCTGGGGTCCTCCGCGGCCCGTACGCCGTGCCCGACGCGGGAGGCGTGCAGATCGTCGAGGCAGTCGCGGACGGAGGCGGGGCCGGTGAGCTCGCCGCCGTGCGGGGCGGCGAGGAGGCCGCCCTCCCGGGCGATGGCGAAGGCGCGGTCGAAGTCGCGGGCCATGCCGCGGCGTTCGTCGTTGGACAGCCCGAAGCCGACGATGCCGCGGTCGGCGTAGCGGACGGCGAGGCGGGCCAGGGTGCGGGCGTCGAGGGGGTGCTTCATGCGGTTGGCGGCGATGACGACCC
The DNA here is from genome assembly GCF_055604165.1 of Streptomyces sp. NPDC037242. Classification (NCBI taxonomy): domain Bacteria; kingdom Bacillati; phylum Actinomycetota; class Actinomycetes; order Kitasatosporales; family Streptomycetaceae; genus Streptomyces; species Streptomyces sp. NPDC037242. The sequence goes on along the minus strand of NZ_JBVJUY010000008.1, from coordinate 66,569 downwards.
GCATCCCGAGGCCGGTCTCCCGGGAGGCCGCGTCGACGGCGTCGAGGATGATCTCGACGGCGGGGATCATGCCGCCCAGCAGGGGTGCGTAGGACGTGGGATCCACCTGGATCTCCAGCCAGCCGCTGCCGTCCCGTACGTCCTCCTCCGCGGCCTCGCGCACCAGGCGACGGATGTCGTCGGGCTCGCGCAGGCAGGAGCGGGCGGCGTCGTACAGCCGCTGGAAGCGGAACCAGCCGCGCTCGTCGGTGGCGCGCAGCTTGGGCGGCTCCCCGGCGGTCAGCGCGTCGGGCAGGCGCACGCCGTACTTGTCGGCGAGTTCGAGGAGGGTCGAGGGGCGCATGGACCCGGTGAAGTGCAGGTGCAGGTGGGCCTTCGGCAGAAGCGTGAGATCGCGTAGGTGCTCCATCTGGTGATACTGCCGCACTTGTCACCCGATCGGCAGCCCCATTCCCTGAACGGGACCTTGCCCGAACGGAAATTCTGGGAGAGGGCCCGCCGGAGCCCCGGGCCGCAGCCCCCGGCGGGGCCCGGAAACGCCTGAGCGGGGGGGGGGGGGGGGGGGGGGGGGGGGGGGGGAGGGGGGGGGGGGGGTCGGGGGGGGGGGGGGGAGGGAAACCTCCGGCGCGGGGAGCGGGGCCTCACC